>NZ_CP098812.1:3465967-3781055 GCF_036825535.1 Parasalinivibrio latis | reverse complement strand
CGTAAACTCCACTCACTCTTACTGATTACCAAAGGGTGACAAGTTTAACCTTCTCGCCCCATGATCGCCAGCCAAACGATCCACAAAATAATAAGCCCGATCTCAGTTATTCACATTGATCGCACCGTTAAACCCCTGATCTTACCTTGTATCAGACAATTTACCCACAATGCTTTTCACATAACTACAATTTCTCCACAGGGCTCGGTTTGATGATCCGGTTATCTGAAATAACCAAAGAGTATTTAATTTTGTGGAGTGACTCTCATTACCATGCAAACAACAAAGAAATAAGAATATTTAACTAATCAATTACAGGATTTATGGAATGAGAATCTGGATTAAACAACTTATAACCGCTTTTGCACTAATTACCTCATTATCTTCAACGGTATACGCTTCAACTGAGATCAAGGTCGGCATGTCGGGTCGCTACTTCCCTTTTACCTTTGTTAAGCAAGACAAGCTGCAAGGGTTTGAGGTTGACGTATGGAACGAGATTGGAAAGCGGAATGATTACAACGTTGAATTCGTGACGGCGAACTTCTCCGGCCTGTTTGGGCTTCTGGAAACAGGCCGCATCGATACCATTTCCAATCAAATCACCATTACCGATACGCGAAAGGCCAAGTACCTTTTTTCCAGCCCCTATGTCATTGACGGTGCGCAGATAACTGTCCGTAAGGGGAATGAAAGTATCAAGGGTCTGAGCGATCTTGACGGCAAAACCGTTGCGGTGAACCTTGGATCGAACTTCGAACAGCTTATCCGCAGCTATGACACCGCAGGGAAAATCAATATTAAAACCTACGACACAGGTATCGAACACGATGTGGCTCTCGGCCGTGCCGATGCTTTCATCATGGACAGGCTCTCTGCCATCGAGCTTATCCGCCAGTCAGGTCTCCCTCTGCAATTGGCGGGTGAACCTTTTGAGACCATTGAAAACGCCTGGCCGTTTATCAACAGCCCAGAGGGCCAAAAACTTCGTGATGAAGTAAACCGCGCTCTGGACAGCATGCGCAACGATGGAACCCTGGCTCAAATTTCCGTGAAATGGTTTAACACGGATATCACCAAGTAAGTAACCATTTACTAACAGCATCTGCAATGGCCCGGCTGCCGGGTCATTTTTTACCTACGGGAACCAGATATGGCCTTTGACCTTCAATACATGCTCTCCCTGATGCCGATTTTGCTGAAATATCTCGGTACCACGATGGAAATGGCGCTCTGGGGGCTCGGCTTCTCGCTTATTCTGGCAACCGCCATCGCCAATATCCGGGTTTTCCGTGTGCCTGTACTGGACAGCCTTTCCCAGCTCTACATCAGCTTTTTCCGGGGAACACCGCTTCTGGTCCAATTGTTCCTCCTTTATTACGGTTTGCCACAGGTATTTCCGGTTTTTGTCGGCATGGATGCGTTCAGCGCAGCAATCATTGGCCTGACCCTGCACTTTTCGGCCTACATGGCAGAAAGCATCCGCGCAGCAATTACCGGGATTGACCGAAGCCAAATGGAAGCGTCACTGGCTATCGGGATGACAACCCGACAGGCAATGACCCGAATTATTCTTCCTCAGGCAACGCGGGTTGCCCTGCCCTCGTTGATGAACTATTTCATCGACATGATCAAATCCACGTCCCTGGCATTTACGCTGGGCGTTGCTGAAATCATGGCCAAGGCCCAAATGGAAGCTTCATCCAGCTTTAAGTTTTTTGAGGCATTCCTGGCAGTAGCCCTGATTTACTGGGTAGTGGTTGTCATATTGACCCAGGTACAAACCCGGCTCGAAAACCGACTTAACAAGGCGTATGCACGATGATAAAGATTGAAAACCTGACAAAGTCTTTTGGTGACAGCCGGGTACTCGATGGCATAGATCTGGAAATCAGCAAAGGGGAAATCGTCTGCATTATCGGCCCAAGCGGTACCGGGAAATCCACCTTGCTTCGCAGCATCAATTTCCTGGAACCCGCTGACAAGGGAATAATTTCTGTCGGAAATGTCTCCGTAAACAGCGAAAGTGCAGCAAAACGGGACATTATCTCACTTCGCCGCCAGACGGGTTTTGTGTTTCAGAATTATGCCCTGTTTGCCCACCTGACAGCCCGGCAAAACATCGCTGAAGGCCTGGTAACCGTAAGAGGCTGGAAAAAGGAAAGCGCCTATCAAAAAGCAGACAGCATACTGGCAGAAATAGGGCTCTCCGACAAAGCTGACAGCTACCCGGCGGCACTATCCGGAGGCCAGCAACAGCGAGTAGGGATTGGCCGGGCCATGGCTATGGAGCCGGAACTTCTGCTGTTTGATGAACCGACGTCAGCACTGGATCCGGAATGGGTGGGTGAAGTACTTGGGCTGATGAAAACGCTGGCTTCAAAGCACCAAACCATGCTGGTGGTTACCCATGAAATGCAGTTTGCCAAGGAAGTAGCCGACCGGATACTCTTTATGGAAGGCGGCAAGATCGCAGAGCAAGGTACGCCGGATCAATTGTTTAATCATCCACAGGATCCTAGACTTCAGCGATTTCTGGGAAAAGTTGGGATCCGTTGAGGATCCTTGCGCTTTAACCGGGATGACGTATAATGCAGCGCCCGTAATCGTGGTTGGTGAAACATTGACTCTTTAGGGTCCAATGATTACAATTCCGCCTCTTTTTTGTAAGGAGGCGTCGGAAGTCACTTCCCACGCCGGGTTAAATCTACAAAACTCTGATCAGTAAAAGGTAGAAACCATGAAACGCACTTTTCAACCATCTGTTCTGAAGCGCAAGCGCACTCACGGTTTCCGTGCTCGCATGGCAACCAAGAACGGTCGCAAAGTACTGGCAGCTCGCCGTGCTAAAGGCCGTAAGCGTCTGTCAAAATAATTGCTGCGCTTTGTGAAAAAGCTAGCTTTTCCTCGGGAGTTGCGTTTGCTAACTCCCGAAGAATTCAAAACCGTCTTTAAGCAGCCTCAACGGGCTGGCTCGCCTTACTTTACCATCCTTGCCCAACCGAACACTCTCGACTTCCCACGTCTGGGGCTTGCTGTTCCTAAAAAGCAAATCAAACTTGCTGTTGGTCGCAACCGGTTTAAACGTCTGGTACGTGAAACATTCCGTCTGCGTCAGCACAAGCTACCTCACTGTGATTTCGTCGTGATTGCCAAGAAAGGCGCCAGCGAGCTCAGCAATGAAGAGCTGCACAAACAGCTGGAACGGTCATGGCAACGTCTGTCTCGCCGCTTGCGAAACTAGTCATTGCACTGGTTCGCTTTTACCAACTGGTAATCAGCCCTCTCATCGGACCTCGATGCCGTTTCAACCCCACGTGTTCTCAGTATGCGATAGAAGCGGTCAGAGCTCACGGTGTGGTGAAAGGAAGTTGGTTAGCGACCAAACGTCTATTAAAATGCCACCCTCTAAACGAAGGTGGCTACGACCCCGTTCCACCTAAACAATCCAGTAACAGAGACAATTAACGATGGATTCACAACGCAATATCCTGTTGATTGCCCTATTGTTCGTATCATTCCTGCTTTACCAGCAGTGGACGATCGAAACCAACCCTCAACCACAGGGTCAGGGCTCAGTGCAGACTGCACAATCGAGTGGTGATGTTCCTGCCCATGACGGTGCCAATGCGCAGCCAGTCACGGACGAAACCAAACAAGGCAATCTCATTACCATCGACTCCGATGTGCTGGCACTGAAGGTTGATACTCTGGGTGGCGATGTCATCAGTGCAAAACTGCTGAAATATGATGCGGAACTGGATTCAAAGCAGCCGTTTGTTCTGCTGCAAGACAAGCCTGGTCACGTTTATATTGCCCAAAGCGGCCTGATCGGTCCTAACGGTATCGACACCGCAGAAGGCCGTGCCCAGTTCAAGGTTGACGGCACCAGCTTCAAGATGGCCGAAGGCCAGGATGAACTGCGTGTACCAATGACCTATGTTAAAGACGGTATTACTTACACCAAGACCTTTATCCTCAAGCGCGGCAGCTACGCGGTCAATGTTGATTACTCTGTAGACAACAAGAGCGACAAGAGTGCGGCAGTACAGATGTACGCACAGCTGAAGCAGACCCTGATGGATGACGGTGGCAGCCTGACCATGCCAACTTACCGTGGCGGTGCTTACTCAAGTGACGACAAGCGTTACGAGAAGTACAGCTTCGATGACATGCAGGACAAAAACCTGAACCTGTCAGTGAAGGAAGGCTGGGTAGCCATGCTGCAGCACTACTTTGCGTCGGCCTGGGTACCTCGCACTGACGAAACGTCCAACCTGTACACCCGCGTTTCAAACGGCCAGGGTTACATTGGCGTTCGTATGCCTATGGTAACCATCCCTGCCGGACAGGATGCCAATATCGACGCCACCCTGTGGGTAGGTCCTAAACTGCAAAAACAAATGGCAGCCGTGGCACCTCACCTGGATCTGGTTGTCGACTACGGCTGGCTGTGGTTTATCGCCAAGCCTCTGCACTCGCTGCTCGACTTCATCCACAGCCTGGTAGGCAACTGGGGTGTCGCCATCATCGTACTGACCTTTGTGGTTCGTGGCGTGATGTACCCGCTGACCAAGGCACAGTACACCTCTATGGCCAAGATGCGCATGCTGCAGCCTAAACTGCAGGAAATGCGTGAGCGTATCGGCGACGACCGCCAGCGCATGAGCCAGGAGATGATGGAGCTGTACAAGAAAGAGAAAGTTAACCCACTGGGTGGCTGTCTCCCTCTGATTCTTCAAATGCCAATCTTCATCGCCCTGTACTGGGCACTGATGGAGTCGGTTGAACTGCGCCATGCTCCGTTCTTTGGCTGGATCCACGACCTGTCAGCACAGGACCCGTACTACATCCTGCCAATCCTGATGGGTGTGTCCATGTTCTTCATCCAGAAGATGAGCCCAAGCACCATCACTGACCCGATGCAGCAGAAGATCATGAACTTCATGCCAATCATGTTCACGTTCTTCTTCCTGTTCTTCCCTGCAGGTCTGGTTCTGTACTGGCTGGTGTCAAACATCGTGACCCTGATCCAGCAGACCCTGATTTACCGCTCGCTGGAGAAAAAAGGTCTTCATACCCGGGCCAAGTGATCCGGTTGAATGAATATCGAGGCGGCCAACTGGCCGCCTTTTTTCTATCCCGCCAATCTGGGTTACACTTAGCCCAAATTCCGGCCAGCTGTGCCGACCCAGGTTAGAGTTTCTATATGTTTGATAATGACACCATCGTTGCCCAGGCAACGCCTCCAGGCCGTGGCGGCGTAGGTATCGTCCGCGTATCCGGCCCCAAAGCCCGCGACGTAGCTATGGCAATTACCGGGCGTGAACTGCGCCCACGCCATGCGGAATACCTGCCATTCCGCCAGGAAGACGGCAGCGCCCTTGACCAGGGTATTGCCCTGTTCTTCCCTGGCCCAAACTCCTTTACCGGTGAAGATGTCCTTGAACTGCAGGGCCATGGTGGACCGGTAATTATGGATATGCTAATCCGCAGGATAACTGAACTGGGCTTTGTACGTACCGCCCGTCCGGGTGAGTTTTCTGAGCGGGCCTTCCTCAACGACAAGCTTGACCTGGCACAGGCCGAAGCAATTGCTGATCTCATTGACGCCAGCTCAGAACAGGCAGCCCGTTCCGCACTCCAGTCCTTGCAAGGGGCTTTTTCAACCCATATTAATGAGCTGGTGGAAGCCCTGATTCACCTGCGCATTTACGTGGAAGCAGCAATTGATTTTCCGGATGAAGAGATAGATTTTCTCTCCGACGGCAAAGTCGCCGGCGATCTCGACAATATCATTGAGAAACTGGCCTCGGTAAAACAGCAGGCCAACCAGGGCGCCATCATGCGTGAAGGCATGAAAGTAGTAATTGCCGGCCGGCCGAACGCAGGCAAATCAAGCCTCCTCAATGCCCTTTCCGGTAAGGACAGTGCAATTGTCACCGATATTGCCGGCACCACCCGTGATGTACTCCGGGAACACATCCACATTGATGGGATGCCGCTCCATATTATCGACACAGCCGGCCTGCGCGATGCCTCGGATGAAGTAGAGCGCATCGGCATTGAGCGGGCATGGGATGAAATTGTAAAGGCAGACCGGGTGCTTTTTGTTGCTGATGGTACTACCACTGATGCCACCACGCCCGAAGAGATCTGGCCTGAGTTCCTCGACCGCCTGCCGCAAAATATCGGGATCACCGTTATCCGCAACAAAGCCGACATTACCGGCGAAGAGCTGGGGATTTGTCACGTCAGCCAGCCTACACTGATTCGGCTTTCGGCTCGCACAGGAGAAGGGATGGATGCCCTTCGTGAGCACCTGAAGGCCTGTATGGGCTTCTCAGGCACCTCAGAAGGTGGGTTCATGGCGAGGCGGCGCCACCTTGAGGCACTGGACAATGCAGCACGTCACCTCGAAATTGGGCAGGAACAGTTGGCGACATTTGCAGCCGGTGAGATCCTCGCAGAAGAGCTACGTATCGCCCAGCAGTACCTCAGTGAGATCACCGGAGAATTCAGTTCAGACGATCTGCTCGGCCGGATCTTCTCCTCATTCTGTATCGGTAAATAGTACACAGCCGGGTCTCCTGACCCGGCTTTTTATTTTTCCATCCCCGCCAGTATCCAGAAATCCTCTTGACGCCAGTATTCGTAACCTCAAATACTTATGCAGATTCTGAAACTGCCCAAGAGGTTAAAATGTCCCACATCACCCTTATCACCGGTAGCACCCTCGGCGGTGCGGAGTATGTCGGCGATCAACTGGCTGAAATACTTGAAGCTGATGGCCACCAGACCAAAGTGATCAATGAAGCGGATATCAGCGACCTGAAAACATGCCATCTGGCACTGATTATCACTTCAACACACGGGGCCGGAGACTTTCCAGAAACCCTTGAAACCCTTATGGAACAGCTGGAAACCCAGAAGCCTGATTTATCGGGGCTCAAATACGGCATTATCGCCATCGGTGATTCCAGTTATGACACCTTTTGCGGTGCCGGGCGTAAAGCTGATTCACGACTTAAAGCGTTGGGCGCTATGCGTATAGGTGAACGTCTGGAGGTGGATGTCTGTGCCACCCCCATGCCCGAGGAACCAGCAGAAGCGTGGTTATCCCAGTGGAAAAATCTTATCTGTGAATAAATTTGTAACATGGAATATACAAAAATAATGCACTTTTAAAGATCTAATTTGTGGATAACTATAGATCTAACCAGTGATCATCCTATAGTTATCCATTTATCAAATTAACCTCCCTCCCCCTCCTGTTGATAAGTAGCCATTTTGATCCCAGCTCTTACAACGGCAGATCCAATGATCTTAACAACAAATGATCGTCCTCAAAGGCATGATCTTGTTGATCATTTAATGGTTATCCACAGAAATGGGCGATCTATATAAAAGATCTAACAGAAGATCTCTTTAAAGATCTTCTTTCTATATATAATTTGTTCGCCCAAGATCGAAACACAGATCACAGTTCTCTATTGGTTGGAAAATCGGTAGAATGATCGCCCTTTGCACAATCCCCGGATCAATCCCTTTAGTCTTTCTTGCTGAGGTCCAGACATGTTTTACCAGGATAGCTTTGACGTCATTGTTGTCGGTGGTGGTCACGCCGGTACAGAAGCGGCGTTGGCAGCAGCCCGTATGGGCCAGCAGACCCTTCTGCTGACTCACAATATCGACACGCTGGGGCAGATGTCTTGCAACCCGGCAATTGGTGGTATCGGAAAAGGACATCTGGTAAAGGAAGTGGATGCGCTGGGTGGCCTGATGGCCCGAGCCATTGATAAAGGCGGTATCCAGTTCCGTATCCTCAACTCTTCAAAAGGACCGGCTGTGCGCGCAACACGTGCCCAGGCTGACCGGGCCTTGTATAAAGCCGCTGTCCGCCATGAATTGGAAAACCAGCCTAATTTGATGCTGTTCCAACAGGCGGTAGACGATCTGATCGTAGAAAACGATCGCGTAACCGGAGTGGTTACTCAAATGGGCCTGAAATTCCGGGCCAAATCTGTTGTGCTGACTGTGGGGACTTTCCTCGGCGGGCGTATCCATATCGGACTGGAGAACTTTTCCGGTGGTCGAGCCGGTGATCCACCGTCCATTGCCCTGGCTAACCGCCTGCGTGAACTGCCATTCCGTGTTGAACGCCTGAAAACCGGTACACCACCGCGTATCGATGCCCGCACGGTCGATTTCAGTGTGATGCAGACACAACACGGCGATACCCCATGTCCGGTCTTTTCCTTCATGGGCAAGGTAGAAGAGCATCCACAGCAACTGCCGTGCTATGTCACCTACACCAATGAAAAAACCCACGACGTGATCCGTGCAAACCTGGATCGCAGCCCGATGTATGCCGGGATCATCGAAGGGATCGGCCCGCGTTATTGCCCGTCGATCGAAGACAAGGTGATGCGCTTTGCGGATAAGGACAAGCACCAGATCTTTGTTGAGCCGGAAGGCCTGACTACCCATGAACTCTATCCAAACGGCATATCTACCAGCCTGCCGTTTGATGTCCAGATGGCAATTATTCAGTCCATCAGCGGATTTGAAAATGCCCGTGTGGTACGTCCGGGTTATGCGATCGAATACGATTTCTTCGACCCGCGTGACCTCAAGACCACGTTGGAAACCAAGTTTATTGAAGGCCTGTTCTTTGCCGGCCAGATTAACGGAACTACGGGTTACGAAGAAGCGGCGGCCCAGGGCTTGCTGGCAGGCTGTAACGCAGCACTGAAAGCCCAGGAAAAAGAGGGCTGGAGCCCACGTCGTGAAGAAGCTTACACCGGTGTCTTGGTTGATGACCTGACCACTCTGGGTACCAAGGAACCGTACCGTATGTTCACCTCCCGTGCGGAATACCGCCTGTTGTTGCGTGAAGACAATGCTGACATCCGCCTGACTGCCAAAGGCCGTGAGCTTGGCCTGGTGGACGATGCGCGCTGGGAATCTTTCAACCGCAAGATGGAAAATATCGAGGTTACGCGCCAGAAATTGCGTGAGACCTGGGTGAACCCGAAATCAGAAGATGCCCCTGCCCTGAATGGGATGCTGAAATCTCCTCTGACCCGTGAGGCAAGCGGTGAAGATTTGCTTCGCCGCCCTGAAATGACCTTTGATTTGCTGGAAACCCTTGCGAGCTTTAATTCGGATCTCAATGATCCGGCTGCCCGTGAGCAGGTAGAGATCCAGGTGAAGTACGAAGGCTACATCCACCGCCAGATGGAAGAGATCGAGAAGTCGCGCCGCCACGAGAACACCCTGTTGCCGATTGACCTCGACTACAGCGTGGTGAAAGGACTTTCTAACGAAGTTGTTGCCAAACTGCGTGATGCGCGTCCGGAAACGATCGGCAAAGCGTCCCGTATCTCAGGAATTACACCGGCTGCGATCTCCATCCTGCTGGTACACCTGAAAAAACAAGGCATGTTGAAAAAAGGCGCCTGACACGTGAAAGCCTTACTGAACAATTTAATCGAACAGGCAGGGATGGACATCCCTGCCGGGCAGCAAGACCAGCTGATTGGTTACGTTGAGCTGCTCAACAAATGGAACAAAGCCTACAACCTCACATCGGTGCGCGATCCCAATGAAATGGTGGTTAAACACATCATGGACAGCATCGTCGTTGGCACTCACCTTGATGGTGAGCGCTATATCGATGTGGGCACTGGGCCAGGGTTGCCGGGGATTCCCCTGGCTATCACCAACCCGGACAAGGAATTTGTCCTGCTGGACAGCCTGGGCAAGCGAATTCGGTTTATCCGCCAGGTTACCCACGAACTGGGCATCAAAAATGTCACGGCGGTACAAAGCCGGGTTGAAGAGTACCAGCCAGAAACTGGATTTGACGGTGTTCTGAGCCGGGCGTTTGCCTCAATGAATGATATGGTGTCCTGGTGCCGCCACCTGCCTGCAAAAAACGGTCATTTTCTGGCTCTCAAGGGGCAGATGGATGCTTCTGAGGTAGACGATGTGCCACATTGGTGTTCTGTGACCGACATCAAACCTTTGCATGTACCTGGATTGGAAGGTGAGCGTCATCTAGTAATCTTGGCTGCTAAGGACTAAACATCTTCGAGGCTTGTCGTGGGCAAAATTATCGCTATTGCGAATCAAAAAGGCGGGGTCGGTAAAACGACTACCTGTGTCAATCTGGCCGCCTCACTGGCAGCAACCAAGCGCAAAGTGCTGGTGATTGATCTGGATCCTCAGGGAAACGCCACCATGGCCAGTGGTGTCGACAAATACGATGTCGATGCTACGGCTTACGATCTTCTGGTGGAGGATACTCCTTTTGAGGACGTGGTTATCCGTGAAACCAGCGGTGGTTACCACCTGATTGCTGCCAATGGCGATGTGACAGCGGCAGAAATCAAGTTGATGGAAGTTTTTGCCCGCGAAGTCCGCCTGCGCCGGGCTCTGGAAGGGGCCCGCGAGAAATATGATTTCATCTTTATCGATTGTCCTCCGGCACTAAATCTGCTTACAATCAATGCGTTAACCGCATCATCATCGGTTCTGGTACCGATGCAGTGTGAGTATTTTGCTCTGGAAGGCCTGACAGCACTGATGGATACCATCAGCAAGCTCGCGGCTGTGGTCAACGAGGAGCTGCATGTAGAAGGCCTTCTGCGCACCATGTATGACCCGCGCAACCGGCTGGCTACCGAAGTATCCGACCAGATTAAAACTCACTTTGGCGACAAGGTTTACCGGACCGTTATCCCTAGGAACGTGCGTTTGGCAGAAGCGCCCAGCCACGGTAAACCCGCCATGTATTACGACAAATATTCCAGTGGTGCCAAGGCTTACCTGGCCTTAGCCGGAGAAATGTTACGCCGGGAAGAGAACAGTGTTGTGACTGGCTCGGCTGTTAACGCTTAAGGGAAAGGAATGAACGCAACCAAACGCGGTCTTGGCAAAGGGCTTGATGCGCTCCTGTCTACCAGTGCACGTGCTTCGGAAAAACAGGCGTCAGCTGAATATGCCGAAGAGCTCTCTGTGCAGGGTAAGCTTGTTGATCTGGTTCTGGGTCAACTGAAGCCGGGCTCATACCAACCCCGCCAGGATATGGACACTGCTTCCCTGGAAGAGCTGGCTGAATCCATTCGTGCCCAAGGGGTTATTCAGCCTCTGGTCGTTCGTCAGGTTGGTTCTCATGAGTACGAAATTATTGCGGGTGAACGTCGTTGGCGAGCCTCAAAGCTGGCAGGTCTGACTAAAGTCCCCTGCATTGTCCGCGAATTTGACGACCGCACAGCCGGTGCTGTAGCCCTGATTGAGAATATCCAGCGTGAAGATCTCAATGCGATGGATACGGCAGAAGCACTGGACAGGTTAATCAATGATTTCCAGCTGACCCACCAGCAAGTTGCCGATGCACTCGGTAAATCCCGAACAACTATCAGTAACCTTTTGCGTTTGAATGGTTTGCATGCAGGCGTAAAAACACTTTTGTCCAACCGGCAAATTGAAATGGGCCATGCCCGTGCCCTTCTCTCTCTTGATGGCGAAGCCCAGTTGGATGCCGCACTGCAGATTGTTAACCGATCCCTTACGGTACGGCAAACTGAAACGTTAGTTAAAAAACTGTTAGAACCTGTTGAGAAATCAAAAAGTAACAATGAGCCGGAAATACTTCCCTGGCAGCAGAAACTTATTGATAAGCTGGGTACGCCTGTCCAGGTATCTCAACGAAAAAACGGCAGTGGCAAGCTGGTAATCGAGTTTGACCAGCAAGACAAACTGAAAGAAATTCTTGCATTACTTGGCGAGGAAGTGTGATCTGGCTCTGTGGATATTTGTTACATATTCCCACTTGCTGTGATCAAGTTACTTTATTGTAAAATTTGCTGCGTTATTTTGCGGTGATTTGATTGCATTCAACAAGGTGAAACGTATAATTTTCGCTGTTTTCCCAGCACGGCAGTGCACAGAGGAAAGGAATCGAGGAAAGAATACATGGTAGCGGCGCTGGCACGACCCGGACGTCTTTTGGCGAAACGGTTATTGCTTCTGCAATCCGGCGTCGTTTTAACAACGGCAATGTTGATGGCCATGGTTATCAACGCCGACTGGGGAATATCCGCTTTGATTGGTGGGGGCATTTTCGTGAGTGCCAACGCTGTCTTTGCATGGTGTGCATTCCGTTTTAGTGGCGCACGAGCAGCCCGAAAAGTGATGAACAGCTTTTACGGCGGCGAAGTGCTCAAAATCTCACTGACAGTCGTCCTATTCTCCGTTGTTTACCTGTATGGGGAGGTGGAACTTGTTCCCCTCAAACTGGCCTATCTGCTGGCTCTAGGAGTCAACATCCTCGCGCCAGTGTTATTCATCAACAACAACAAGTAGGATGAGTTATGGCTGCGCAAGGTGAAGCGCTTACACCCTCCAGTTACATTTCCCACCACCTGACTAACCTGTCAGCGGGTGAGGGTTTCTGGACGGTTCATATTGACAGCCTGTTTTTCTCTGTCCTTATTGGTGCCGGGTTTCTCTGGCTCTTCTATAAGGTAGCGAAAACGGCAACCTCCGGTGTCCCAGGAAAGCTTCAGTGTGCTGTTGAGATTATTGTTGAGTTCGTTAACGACAACGTTAAAGAAACTTTCCATGGTCGAAATCCGCTGATAGCGCCGCTCGCGCTAACCATTTTTGTTTGGGTATTCCTGATGAATGTTATGGACCTCGTGCCCATCGACTTTCTTCCGGAATTCGCCAAATTGTTTGGCGTTGAGTATCTGAAAGTTGTGCCTACCGCAGATGTGAACATTACTTTGTCGATGGCGCTTGGTGTCTTTGCCCTGATGATCTACTACGGCATCAAGGTTAAAGGTATTGGCGGCTTCGTGAAGGAACTCGCACTGCACCCCTTCAACCATCCAATCATGATCCCATTCAACCTGCTTCTGGAAGTGGTTTCGCTGCTGGCTAAACCAATCTCTCTGGGTATGCGTTTGTTTGGTAACATGTTTGCCGGTGAAGTGGTATTTATCCTTATCGCGGCGCTTCTGCCGTGGTGGGCGCAATGGTTGGGATCGGTGCCGTGGGCGATTTTCCATATTCTGGTAATCACTATTCAGGCGTTTGTCTTTATGATGCTGACAATCGTGTACCTGTCTCAGGCGCATGAAGATTCAGATCATTAATAAAATAGTTTTTTGTTTGTAAGCACATTGTTTGTTTTTTGGCTCTAAAGCCTCTAACGATAAATTGGAGATAGTAATGGAAACTTTACTTAGCTTTTCTGCAATTGCTGTGGGTGTGATCGTAGGTCTGGCTGCCCTGGGTACAGCAATTGGTTTCGCAATCCTCGGTGGTAAGTTCCTGGAAGGCGCAGCACGTCAACCAGAAATGGCACCTATGCTGCAGGTTAAAATGTTCATCATCGCCGGTCTGCTGGATGCAATCCCAATGATCGGTATCGTAATCGCGCTGCTGTTCACATTTGCAAACCCATTCGTGGGACAACTGGCCGGCTAATAAAACCGATCCTGTCGCTAACTAGATAAGGAGGAGCCGTTGTGAATCTCAACGCAACTCTATTCGGCCAGGCTATCGCGTTTGCCTTGTTTGTGTGGTTCTGCATGAAGTATGTATGGCCACCACTTCTGAGTGCTATTGAAGAGCGCCAGAAGAAAATCGCTGACGGTCTGTCTGCAGCCCAACGTGCTGCAAAAGATCTGGAATTGGCCCAGGCCAATGCTTCTGACCAGTTGAAAGAAGCTAAGCGCGCTGCAACTGAGATCATCGAGCAAGCCAATAAGCGCAAAGCGCAGATTATCGACGAAGCCCGCCAGGAAGCCCTCACTGAACGTGAGAACATCCTGACCCAAGGCCGTGCGGAAATCGATGCCGAGCGTAACCGTGCCCGTGACGACCTGCGTAAGCAAGTTGCGACACTGGCCGTTTCCGGTGCTGAGAAAATCCTCGAGCGTTCAATTGATGCGAACGCCCACAAGGACATTCTCGACAGTATCTCTGCAAAGCTTTAACGAGGAGGGGCAGCTATGTCTGAAATGACTACTATCGCTCGCCCCTACGCTAAAGCTGCGTTTGACTTTGCCGTTGAGAAAGGCGCTTTGGACCAGTGGTCTGAAATGCTGTCCTTTGCTGCTGAAGTTGCCCGCAATGATGTGATGGCTGATTTGTTGGGTGGCGCAATCGCTGCTGACACTATCTCCGACACTTTCATTGATGTGTGTGGCGAGCAGCTCAACGACCCGGGCAAGAATTTTATTCGTGTCCTGGCCGACAATGGGCGATTGAAAGCTCTGCCTGATGTGCTGTCCCTTTTCCTGGCACTCCGCCATGAACACGACAAGCAAGTAGATGTCGACGTTATTTCAGCTGTAGAGCTGAGCGAAGAGCAACTACAAACCATCAGCAGCAAGCTGGAAAAGCGTCTTGAACGCAAAGTTAAGCTTAGTACTAGCGTAGATGACGCCCTGGTAGCCGGGGTGATCATTCGAGCTGGGGACCTGGTCATCGATAACTCAGTACGCGGTAGGATTAACCGCCTGAGCGAT
This sequence comes from Parasalinivibrio latis, assembly GCF_036825535.1. GTDB lineage: Bacteria > Pseudomonadota > Gammaproteobacteria > Enterobacterales > Vibrionaceae > Parasalinivibrio > Parasalinivibrio latis. Next base: position 3,766,509 of record NZ_CP098812.1, on the reverse strand, counting down.
GCATTGCAGTCTTGATTCGGGGAATTTGAGCATGCAACTTAATTCCACAGAAATAAGCGATCTGATCAAGCAGCGAATCGAAAAATTCGACGTTGCTAGTGAAGCGCGTAACGAAGGTACTATCGTCTCTGTGAGTGACGGTATCATTCGTATTCATGGCCTTGCAGATGTTATGCAAGGTGAAATGATTGAACTACCTGGCGGCCGCTACGCTCTGGCTCTGAACCTTGAGCGTGATTCTGTCGGTGCGGTAGTTATGGGTCCTTACGCGGACCTGAAAGAAGGTATGAAAGTCACCAGCACTGGCCGTATTCTGGAAGTTCCAGTTGGTCCTGAGCTGCTGGGCCGTGTGGTTAACACTCTGGGTGAGCCAATTGACGGTAAAGGCCCGATTGAGGCCAAAGCTTTCTCTCCAATCGAAGTAATTGCACCGGGTGTTATCGCACGTCAATCGGTAGACCAGCCTGTACAGACTGGCTATAAGGCCGTTGATGCGATGATTCCAATCGGCCGTGGTCAGCGTGAGCTGGTCATCGGTGACCGTCAGACAGGTAAAACTGCACTGGCAATCGATGCCATCATCAACCAGCGTGACACCGGTATCTATTCAATCTACGTAGCTATCGGCCAGAAGGCGTCTACTATCTCTAACGTAGTACGCAAGCTGGAAGAGCACGGTGCACTGGAAAACACCATCGTTGTTGTTGCCTCTGCTTCTGAAGCGGCTGCACTGCAATATCTGGCACCATATTCTGGTTGTGCCATGGGTGAATACTTCCGTGACCGCGGTGAAGACGCACTGATCGTATACGATGACCTGTCAAAGCAGGCTGTTGCTTACCGTCAGGTATCCCTGTTGCTGCGCCGTCCACCAGGCCGTGAGGCATTCCCTGGTGACGTATTCTACCTCCACTCCCGTCTGCTGGAGCGTGCTGCGCGCGTAAACGCAACGTATGTAGAGCAGTTCACCAACGGTGAAGTGAAAGGCAAGACCGGCTCTCTGACCGCCCTGCCAATCATCGAAACCCAGGCTGGTGACGTATCTGCATTCGTACCGACCAACGTGATTTCTATCACCGACGGCCAGATCTTCCTGCAAACCGAACTGTTCAACTCAGGCATCCGTCCTGCAGTTGACCCGGGTATTTCTGTATCCCGTGTTGGTGGTGCTGCGCAGACCAAGATTATCAAGAAGCTGTCTGGTGGTATCCGTACTGCACTGGCTCAGTACCGTGAACTGGCAGCATTTGCCCAGTTCTCTTCCGACCTTGACGATGCAACTAAGAAACAGCTGGATCACGGTCAGAAAGTTACGGAACTGATGAAGCAGAAGCAGTACGCGCCGATGTCTGTATTCGATCAGGCTCTGTCTATCTTTGCGGCTGAAAAAGGCCACCTGGCAGACATTGAGCTGAAAAAGATTGCTGACTTCGAAGCTGCGTTGCTCTCATATGCCAAGGCACAGTTTGCTGAGCTTGTTGACCACGTTAACAAGAGCGGTGACTACAACGATGAAATCGAAGGCCAGCTGAACAAACTGGTTGCTGATTTCAAAGCTACCCAGACTTGGTAATGCGTAGGTGGTCGCTGCATTAAGCGACCACTCAATCACGGAGAGTAACAATGGCCGGCGCAAAAGAAATTCGTCAGAAGATCGGAAGTGTTAAAAGCACACAGAAGATCACCAAAGCGATGGAAATGGTCGCCACGTCCAAGATGCGTAAAAGCCAGGACGCGATGCAGGCTACTCGTCCATACGCAGAAATAATGCGCAAAGTGATTGGTCATATCGCGCTCGGTAATCTTGAGTACCGCCATCCTTATCTGGAAGAGCGGGAAGCCAAGCGCGTTGGTTACATCATCATTTCATCTGACCGTGGTCTGTGTGGCGGCTTGAACATCAATGAGTTCAAGCTGGCAATGTCAGACATGAAGAAGTGGACAGATCAGGGGGTTGAACTTGAAAACGCCCTGGTTGGAGCGAAAGCAACCAGCTTCTTTGGAAAATACGGCGGTAAGGTAGCGGCACAGGTTTCCGGTCTGGGTGACACTCCGGCGCTGGAAGACCTCATCGGTACCGTAGGCGTCATGCTGAAGAAATATGATGAAGGCCAGCTGGATCGCCTGTATGTGGTGTACAACAGGTTTGTAAACACCATGACCCAGGAACCAGTGATCGATCAACTTCTGCCTTTGCCTAAGTCAGAAGACGAAGAGATGCAGCGGAATCATGCTTGGGATTATATTTATGAACCAGATCCTAAGCCTCTGCTGGACACCTTGTTGGTTCGCTATGTCGAATCTCAGGTATATCAGGGCGTGGTTGAAAACCTCGCGTGTGAGCAGGCTGCCCGTATGGTTGCGATGAAGTCAGCAACCGACAACGCAGGTAACCTGATTGATGACTTGCAACTGGTATACAACAAGGCTCGTCAGGCCGCGATCACGCAGGAACTGTCCGAAATTGTATCGGGTGCAGCTGCGGTTTAAGGCAAGGGTTAACGAATTAGCATAGAGGATTAACGATGGCTACAGGTAAGATCGTACAGATCATCGGTGCGGTAGTCGACGTAGAGTTCACTCAGGGTGATGTACCTCGTGTATATGATGCCCTGAACGTACACAAAGAAGGCGATCGCCTGGTGCTGGAAGTTCAGCAGCAGCTGGGTGGTGGTGTTGTACGTGCAATTGCCATGGGTTCGTCCGATGGCCTGCGTCGTGGCCTTGAGGTCACAAACACCGGTAAAGCAATTGAAGTTCCAGTAGGTACTGCGACCCTGGGTCGTATCATGAACGTACTGGGTGATGCAATCGACGAGCGTGGCGATATCGGTGAGGAAGAGCGTTACTCTATCCACCGTGCGGCGCCAAGCTACGAAGAGCAGGCGAACGCAACCGAACTGCTGGAAACCGGCGTTAAGGTTATCGACCTGATCTGCCCATTCGCCAAGGGTGGTAAGATCGGTCTGTTCGGTGGTGCGGGTGTAGGTAAGACCGTTAACATGATGGAGCTTATCAACAACATCGCCCTGAAACACTCAGGTCTGTCTGTGTTTGCTGGTGTAGGTGAGCGTACCCGTGAAGGTAACGACTTCTACCACGAAATGCAGGAAGCTGGCGTTGTAAACCTGGAAAACCCAGAGGAATCCAAGGTTGCGATGGTTTACGGCCAGATGAACGAGCCACCGGGTAACCGTCTGCGCGTAGCACTGACCGGCCTGACAATGGCTGAGCGTTTCCGTGACGAAGGCCGTGACGTACTGCTGTTCATCGATAACATCTACCGTTATACCCTGGCGGGTACTGAGGTATCGGCTCTGCTGGGTCGTATGCCATCGGCGGTAGGTTACCAGCCAACACTGGCTGAAGAGATGGGTGTACTGCAGGAGCGTATCACGTCAACCAAGCAAGGTTCTATCACGTCTGTACAGGCGGTATACGTACCTGCGGATGACTTGACTGACCCGTCTCCGGCAACCACTTTCGCCCACTTGGATGCAACCGTTGTACTGTCTCGTAACATCGCGGCACGTGGTCTGTATCCTGCGATTGACCCGCTGGATTCCACCTCTCGTCAGCTGGATCCCCTGGTTGTTGGTCAGGAGCACTATGAAGTGGCTCGTGGCGTGCAGACTGTACTGCAACGCTACAAGGAGCTTCAGGACATCATCGCAATCCTGGGTATGGACGAACTGTCAGAAGAAGACAAGCTTCTGGTAGCCCGTGCCCGTAAGATTGAACGTTTCCTGACCCAGCCTTACCACGTTGCGGAAGTCTTTACCGGTCAACCAGGTATCTATGTCACCCTGAAAGACACCATTGCAGGGTTCAAAGGTCTGCTGTCCGGAGAGTACGACGATATCCCAGAGCAGGCTTTCCTGTACTGTGGTTCTATCGACGAAGTGCTCGAAAAGTCGCAGAAACTGTAAGGCTTGAGTAGGAGGCGATATGGCAGCGTTAACCTTCCATCTGGATGTGGTCAGTGCGGAAAACAAGCTGTTTTCCGGCCGTGCCGAAACTATCCAGGTGACCGGTAGCGAAGGTGAGCTGGGTATTTTCCCTGGCCACACACCGCTGCTGACCGCGATCAAGCCAGGCATGGTTCGCATTATCAAGCAAAACGGACAAGAAGAAATTATCTACCTGTCAGGTGGTCTTCTTGAGGTTCAGCCAAGCACGGTTACCGTGCTGGCTGATACTGCCATCCGTGGTAATGAACTGGATCAGGCCAAGGCAGAGGAAGCCAAACGCCGCGCTGAAGAGCGTATCCACAATCAGCATGGCGATATGGACTTTGCTCAAGCGGCCAGTGACCTGGCAAAAGCTCTGGCCCAGCTCCGCGTTATCGAGCTGACGCGCAAGTCGCGTTAATTCAGAGTGATGAAAGAGGCGGCAGAAATGCCGCCTTTTTTGTTTTTTTAGACACACATAGCGAAACATCAGACAGTCTACTTAAAATTATCCAGTACTGCCTGTAAACTGCTCCGCAATTAAAAATAGATCGAAAAGGACACAAACATGCGTTTCAGTGCGGTGATTCTTGCTGCGGGTAAGGGTACCCGTATGTACTCAGATATGCCCAAGGTTCTGCATACCCTGGCTGGCAAACCCATGGTTAAGCACGTCATTGACACCTGCAATGTACTCGGTGCCAACCAGTTGTATCTGGTTTATGGCCACGGCGGCGATCAGATGAAATCTGCACTGGCGAATGAAAACGTCAACTGGGTACTTCAGGACAAGCAACTGGGTACCGGGCATGCCGTCGATCAGGCCTCCCCAGCCTTTGCTGACGACGAAAAAATCCTGGTGCTTTATGGTGATGTGCCACTTATCAGTGCTGAAACCATTGAAAACCTGTTGGATGCACAGCCGGATGGCGGTATTGCGCTTCTGACAGTTGTTCTGGATGACCCAAGCGGCTATGGACGTATTATCCGCCGTAACGGACCGGTAGTTGCGATTGTTGAAGACAAGGATGCTACTGAATCCCAGAAACTGATCCAGGAAATCAACACCGGTGTGCTGGTGGCTAACGGTGCTGATCTAAAACGCTGGCTGTCCAACCTCAATAACGACAACATCCAGGGTGAGTACTACCTCACAGACGTTATTGCAATGGCACATGAAGAAGGCCGGGCTGTTGAAGCTGTCCATCCTGTCAGCAAGATTGAAGTGGAAGGCGTGAACAACCGCATCCAGCTGGCCCGCCTGGAGAGAGCTTTCCAGCGTGAGCAGGCCCGTCAGCTTCTGGAAAGTGGTGTGATGATCCGCGATCCGGAGCGTTTTGACCTCCGTGGCAGCTTGCAGTGCGGCACCGATGTTGAATTTGATGTGAATGTTATCGTTGAAGGTGATGTTACTGTCGGCAGTAATGTGTTTATTGGTGCCGGTTGTGTGCTGAAAGACTGTGAAATTGACGATAACACGGTGATCCGCCCATACAGCGTTATTGAAGGCGCTTCTGTCGGTGAAGACTGTACAGTGGGTCCGTTTACTCGCCTGCGTCCTGGGGCTGAACTGAGCAACGATGCTCATGTGGGTAACTTCGTAGAAGTGAAGAATGCCCGTATAGGGAAAGGTTCCAAAGCTAACCACCTTACTTACCTTGGCGATGCGGAGATCGGTGAGCGCGTCAATATAGGCGCGGGTACCATTACCTGTAACTATGATGGTGCCAACAAGTTTAAGACCATCATTGAAGATGATGTGTTCGTCGGATCGGATACCCAATTGGTCGCTCCGGTTCGCGTGGCCAAGGGAACGACAATTGGCGCCGGTACGACCCTAACCCGGGATACTGGCGAAAACCAGCTGGTTATTACCCGAGCAAAAGCACGTTCTATTGATGGCTGGCAACGCCCTCAAAAGAAAAAATAAACCGGGGATCTCCTGAAAAAAGGCACCTCTTGGTGCCTTTTTCATCAAATAACAGGCGTTTGGCGACAGAAAACGGTGATTTGCCTATTTATCCATCAAACGATAAATTTAGCTATTGACTCCCGAACCGAATACTCATAATATTTGCGGCCTCGGTTGGGGTATCGCCAAGCGGTAAGGCAGCGGGTTTTGATCCCGCCATTCCCAGGTTCGAATCCTGGTACCCCAGCCAACAAAATGCATCCGTAGCTCAGCTGGATAGAGTACCTGGCTACGAACCAGGCGGTCGGAGGTTCGAATCCTCCCGGATGCGCCATTTGCGGAAGTGGCGGAATTGGTAGACGCACCAGATTTAGGTTCTGGCGCCGTAAGGTGTGAGAGTTCAAGTCTCTCCTTCCGCACCATTGTTGGGGTATCGCCAAGCGGTAAGGCAGCGGGTTTTGATCCCGCCATTCCCAGGTTCGAATCCTGGTACCCCAGCCATATATTGGCTACGTAGCTCAGCTGGTTAGAGCACATCACTCATAATGATGGGGTCACAGGTTCAAATCCCGTCGTAGCCACCATATTCCTCTTGGATGTTGTCTGCGTCCAGGTTGTAGTGAAAGCCCAAAGTCAGACAGACATTTTTCGTGCGGCGGTGGCGGAATTGGTAGACGCGCTAGCTTCAGGTGTTAGTGTCCTAACGGACGTGAGGGTTCAAGTCCCTCCCCCCGCACCACTTTTCTGATTAAGCAGGTATTGATACCTGCTTTTTTTGTATCTGAAAAACTCCCCTTCTTTTCCTTACACTTCTGTTTCTTATTTCCATTATTCTCAGTAGCTTTGTGATCTGATCCCAGTTCGGTTTTTCTGTAACCGGACTTGATTATTTTTATTTCTCTATTATTATCTTTCGAAACGAAACTTTGGTGGTTGTATGTCGAAACGTAACACGCAGCAAAGACGTCATGCGATAGTCTCTATGCTTGCAGAACAGGGTGAAGTGAGTGTTGATACACTGGCAAACCTGTTTGAAACATCTGAGGTGACTATCCGTAAGGACCTTGCAGCATTGGAAAAAAATGGTCTGCTGCTGCGGAGATACGGTGGAGCAGTACCTATTCCACAGGAAATGGTATCGGAATCATCAAAAGAAGTTTCAGAACGAAAGTTAGCAATTGCAAAGGCTGCCTCTGGCCGAATCCGTGACCATAACCGGATAGTCATCGACAGCGGTTCTACAACAGGCGCATTGATTTCAGAGCTCAGAGACAAACGGGGGCTGGTGGTTATGACCAACTCCCTGGTGGTAGCCAATGCCATCAATGACCTTGAAAACGAGCCTACACTGTTGATGACAGGTGGTACCTGGGATTCACACTCTGATTCTTTCCAGGGACAGGTTGCCGAGCAGGTATTACGGGCCTATGACTTTGACCAGCTGTTTATTGGGGCAGATGGTATAGATCTTGGCCGTGGAACCACAACCTTCAATGAAATTGTCGGTCTCAGCCGCGTGATGGCCGAAGTGTCCCGGGAAGTGGTGGTCATGATTGAGTCCGACAAAATTGGACGCAAGATGCCAAACCTGGAGTTGCCTTGGAATGCGATACATACCCTGGTAACAGACTCCGGTATCAGCGCCACGGACAGGGAAAAAATTGAAGCACTTGGCGTAGAGGTCGTTTGCGCCGAAATAACTGAATAAGTCAGGAGAAATTATGTGTGGGATTGTCGGGGCGGTTGCCCAGCGAGATGTGGCTGAAATTCTTCTCGAGGGCCTTCATCGGCTTGAGTACCGTGGTTACGACTCAGCAGGTGTCGCTGTCATGGATTCGGATAACCTTATCCACCGTACGCGTCGTCTCGGCAAGGTTGATGTATTGGCGCAGGCATTGGAGTCCTCCCCGCTGACGGGTGGAACCGGCATTGCCCATACCCGTTGGGCAACCCATGGCGAACCGAGCGAAGCCAACGCCCACCCGCACATGTCAGGCGAAAACATTGCCGTTGTACACAACGGTATTATCGAAAACCATGAGTCCCTGCGTGAAAAGCTTACGGGGAAAGGTTACCTGTTTACCTCCCAGACTGACACTGAAGTCATCGCCCACCTGGTGCACTGGGAGACTGAGCAGGGGGCTGATCTCAGGGAAGCTGTCCAGAGAGCAGTTACCCAGCTTGAGGGTGCGTATGGCATGGTTGTCATGGATGCGCGGGATCCCGAGCGTCTGGTTGCTGCCCGGTCTGGCAGTCCTTTGGTTGTTGGTTTGGGCTTGGGTGAGAACTTCCTGGCATCTGACCAGCTGGCGCTTCTTTGCGTGACACGCCGGTTTATCTTCCTTGAAGAAGGCGACGTGGCAGATATCACCCGCCGTAATGTCGATATTTTTGACGTAAACGGTAATGCGGTCGAACGAGAAACCCATGAGTCAAACCTGGTACAGGATGCAGCTGATAAAGTCGGGTACCGTCACTTCATGCAAAAAGAAGTGTTTGAACAGCCTGTGGCACTGGCAAATACCCTTGAAGGGCGAATTGCATCGGATCATGTGATTGTTGACAGCATTGGCCCGCAGGCGCAGCTGATCCTCGAAAAAGCAGACCATATCCAGATTGTTGCCTGTGGTACCTCCTACAATGCCGGGATGGTGGCACGCTACTGGTTTGAATCTGTTGCAGGTGTAAGCTGCGATGTGGAAATTGCCTCTGAATTCCGGTACCGCAGCTCTGTTACCCGCCCGAACAGCCTGCTGGTCACTATTTCGCAATCCGGCGAAACAGCCGATACCCTGGCTGCTCTGCGCCTCGCCAAGGAGCAGGGCTTTATGGCTGCCCTGACGGTGTGTAATGTGGCTGGGTCTTCCCTGGTACGGGAGTCAGATCTTGCGTTTATGACCCGGGCCGGAGCGGAAATCGGGGTGGCATCTACCAAAGCCTTTACCACCCAACTGTCAGCACTGCTGGTTCTTGTTTCAGCGCTGGGTAAAGCGAAAGGGACTGTCTCTCCGGCGAAAGAAGCTGAAATCGTATCGTCACTCCACCGCCTTCCTGCTGATATAGAAAAGGCGCTTTCGTTCGACAGTCAGATTGAGCTACTTGCTGAGGATTTTGCCGACAAGCACCATGCACTCTTCCTCGGTCGAGGGGAGTTCTACCCGATTGCGATGGAAGCGTCCCTCAAGCTCAAGGAGATTTCCTATATCCACGCGGAAGCGTATGCGGCAGGCGAGCTGAAACATGGTCCCCTGGCTCTGATTGATGCGGATATGCCGGTAATCGTTGTCGCCCCGAGCAATGACCTTCTGGAAAAACTGAAGTCCAACATTGAAGAGGTACGGGCCCGGGGAGGACTGCTGTATGTGTTTGCCGATGAGGATGCCGGGTTTGAGGCTTCTGAAGGAATGAAGATCATCTCCATGCCTCATGTGGATGAGATTATTGCCCCAATCTACTTTACCGTGCCGATGCAACTGCTGTCCTACTACGTGGCGTTGATTAAAGGTACCGATGTGGATCAGCCAAGAAATCTGGCCAAGTCCGTCACCGTGGAATGAGTGTGAAAAGACGGGTCACCGGTTGAAACTCACAAAGGGAGCATATGCTCCCTTTTTTAGTATTTGGTGTAAGCGAACCGAGAAAGGGGTCGCTATTTAGTATTATGGCAAACCGCTAAAAAGGGATATTTGCATTTTGCAACTCAATTCGCAGTTTGGAGAAAACTGCACGGAATGCTGACGAATTCTCTCACCGTTCAGTTCTTACAACTCAATGAAAAATAAGAATAAAAATCTTGTCTAAAATGTTGGTGCGCATTGTGCATATTTGTACCCAACCATAATAAAAAACGCCTGTACGTTGTAAGGAGATAGTTATGATTGACTCCAAAGAGCAAGTTGCGAAACGCATCAAGGAAGCACGTGAGTGGAAGGGTATCACTCAGGTTCGTATGGCGAAATTGCTTGATGTGGCGCGACAAACCTATTTGGATATCGAAACCGGCAAGACGGAGCCACGCGTGCGTATGCTCTCCAGAATTGCCGACATCACTGAGCGCCCATTAATGTGGTTTGTCTATGGCGACCGCAATGTGGAAGTTGTGGATGACGAGTACAAACAAGATCTGGCCCGTTTAATGGAACAGTTCTCCCGTCTGCCACATGAAGCGCGAAAAGCCGTGATCAACCAGTCGGTCAATATGGCCTCATTCCTGGTTGATTACTCTAAAGCCGTGCAGCGCAGCTAACACTGCCGCCGGATATACGGCAGCCACAGGCAGGAATAATTAAGCCCCCGGAGAGTACTTCTGCGGGGGCCGTTCCTGTTTATCCTGATTTTGGGTGAAAATGGCTTAACCCTGCCTTACATCAGACTTGGCAAGAAAGAACCTGAATGCCGGGTTGCTTGTTTCATCCTTCCAGCTGTAACCCAGCTCACGCAAGTGGGCGGTGAATGCCAGCAGGTCTTTGTCTTCCAGCTCAAACCCACACAGTACACGGCCGTAATCCGCACCGTGGTTGCGGTAGTTGAACAAACTGATGTTCCACTGGGTTCCCAGCGTGGTAAGGAACTTTATCAGCGCCCCCGGGTATTCCGGGAATTCGAAGCTGTAGAGACGCTCCTGCATTACCTTGGCCGGCCTGCCGCCAATCATGTAACGTATGTGGACCTTGGCCATTTCATCATCTGAGAGATCTTCTACCGGGTAACCGCCTTTTCTCAAATCCCCGATAATGCTTTCCAGCTCATCCTGCCCACCCGCCAGGCGGACACCAACAAAGATATTGGCAAGATGGTCATCGCTATAGCGGTAATTGAATTCGGTAACTGCCCGGCCTCCAATAATATGGCAGAACTGCAGGAAGGCACCGGGGCGCTCAGGTATGGTAACGGCCAGCAGGCCCTCGCGCTTTTCACCCAACTCTGCACGTTCGGAGACATAACGCAGGGTGTGGAAGTTCATGTTGGCACCGGAAAGGATAGCCGCCATCTGGCAATCCTTGATGCGATGGGTATCCGTGTAGCGTTTCAGCCCCGCCAGAGAAAGGGCTCCGGCCGGCTCGGCAATAGCGCGTGTATCTTCAAAAATATCCTGTACAGCGGCACAGATTTCGTCACTGGTTACGGTGATCGAGTCATCGAGGTACTGTTTGCACAGACGGTAGGTTTCATCACCGATACGCTTTACTGCCACGCCATCAGCAAAGGTACCGACATTGTCCAGTGTTACCTGGTGTCCAGCATCCAGTGCTGCGCGCAGGCAGGCCGAGTCTTCGGCTTCAACACCGATAAGCTTTATATGGGGCATCAGTTGCTTGATAAGCACCGCCACACCGGCTGCAATACCGCCACCGCCGACAGGCAGGAATACATATTCAAGATGGCCGTTCTGTTGAACCAACTCCAGCCCTATGGTTCCCTGACCGGCAATGACCGCCGGGTGGTCAAACGGGGGAATAAAGGTGAAGTTGTTCTCTGCTGCCAGTTCAATGGCCCTGGCTTTGGCTTCATCAAAATTGCTGCCGTGAAGCACCACAATGCCACCGAAGCTGCGAACGGCGCTGACCTTGATGTCCGGGGTGGTTTTTGGCATCACTATGGTGGCCTGGACCCCAAGGTGGCGCGCAGAGTACGCAAGGCCCTGGGCATGGTTGCCTGCAGATGCGGCAATCACACCTTCAGATTTTTGCTGCTCGGTCAGCTGGGCCATCATATTGTAGGCACCACGAAGTTTGAATGAGTGCACCGGCTGGCGGTCTTCGCGCTTCAGGTGGACGGCGTTGCCGAGCCGCTCTGACAGGCGCTTCATCTCTTGCAGGGGTGTTTTCATCGCCACTTCGTAGACCGGCGAGCGCAGTATCTCCGTCAGGTAACCCGCCCCGGAAAGGGGCAGGTCGGTATCACTGGCGGCAGGATCTGGGGCTGCCATCAGTAGTCCTCCAGTTTGCTGCTGTCACGTACAGCGCCTTTGTCTGCGCTGGTAGCCAGGTTGGCGTAGGCTTTAAGGGCAAGAGAGACCTGGCGTTCTCGGTTAACCGGCTTCCAGCCCCTGGCGTCCGTATCGGTACGGCGGTGAGCCAGTTCATCTTCACTGACTTCCAGTGCAATACGGCGGGCCGGGATATCGATATCAATGATATCGCCGGTCTGGACCAGGCCGATGGTTCCCCCATTGGCCGCTTCCGGGGAAACGTGACCGATAGAGAGACCGCTGGTGCCTCCGGAGAAGCGGCCGTCGGTGATAAGGGCGCAGGCTTTGCCAAGCCCCATGGATTTCAGGTAGGTAGTCGGGTAGAGCATCTCCTGCATACCCGGGCCGCCTTTCGGGCCTTCATAGCGGATAATCACTACATCACCGGCTTTCACGGTGCCACCAAGGATCCCGTCCACTGCATCTTCCTGGCTTTCAAATACAATTGCCGGGCCACGGAAGGTCAGGTTTTCAGCGTCTACTCCCGCTGTTTTTACGATACATCCGTCAACGGCGAGGTTACCTGAAAGTACCGCAAGTCCGCCGTCCTGGCTGTAGGCATTTTCCTTGCTGCGGATACAGCCGTTTTGGCGGTCATCATCCAGGGTGTCCCAGCGGCAGTTCTGCGAGAATGCCTCCGTAGTGCGGATACCCGCAGGCCCGGCACGGAAAAAGGCTTTCACCTCTTCTGAGTCTGTCACCGTGATGTCGTACTGTGCCAGCGTCTCTGCAAGGGTACCGCCCAATACATTGGTTACATCAGTATGCAGGAGGCCTGCACGGGCAAGCTCACCCAGGATACCGACAACCCCGCCGGCGCGGTGTACATCTTCCATATGGTACTGGGGGGTGGAAGGTGCAACTTTACACAGGTGCGGAACCTGTCGGGAGAGGCGGTCAATGTCTTCCATGGTGAAGTCCACCTTCCCCTCACGGGCTGCTGCCAGCAGGTGGAGAACCGTATTGGTAGACCCGCCCATGGCGATATCCAGTGTCATGGCATTTTCAAATGCCTTGAAGCTGGCGATATTGCGTGGAAGGACACTCTCATCATCTTCGCGATAGTAGCGTCTGGTCAGGTCGACAATTCGGCGGCCGGCACTAAGGAACAGCTCTTTGCGGTCAGCATGGGTTGCGAGCATCGAACCATTTCCCGGTTGGCTCAATCCCAGAGCTTCTGTCAGGCAGTTCATGGAGTTGGCCGTAAACATGCCGGAGCAGGATCCGCAGGTCGGACAGGCAGAGCGCTCAATTTGATCACTTTGCTCATCAGAAACTTCCGGATCCGCACCCTGGATCATGGCGTCAACCAGATCCAGCTTGATGATTTGATCCGAGAGCTTGGTTTTACCCGCTTCCATCGGGCCGCCGGAAACGAAGATGGTTGGAATATTGAGGCGCATGGACGCCATCAGCATCCCCGGGGTAATTTTGTCACAGTTGGAAATACAGACCAGGGCATCCACACAGTGTGCGTTGGCCATGTATTCAACAGAGTCGGCGATAAGCTCACGGGATGGCAGGGAGTAAAGCATCCCGCCGTGGCCCATGGCGATACCGTCATCGACTGCAATGGTGTTGAACTCTTTGGCGATGCCGCCGGCCTGTTCTATTTCCCGCGCAACCATCTGGCCCAGATCTTTGAGGTGGACGTGGCCGGGAACAAACTGGGTGAATGAGTTCACCACGGCAATAATCGGTTTACCGAAATCTTCATCTTTAACGCCGGTAGCGCGCCACAGGGCACGGGCCCCGGCCATATTGCGCCCTTCTGTAGAGGTCGCGGAACGGTATTTTGGCATCAGGTGTCTCCTTACTTCTCGCCGTGGACCGGATCCAGCCAGCCCCATTTGTCTTCGGTCTGGCCGTTAAACAGGCCAAAGAAAGCGCTTTGCAGCTCCTCGGTTATCGGGCCGCGCTTCCCTTTGCCCACTTCTATCTGGTCAACACTGCGTACCGGAACAATCTCGGCTGCGGTGCCGGTCATAAAGACTTCATCAGCCAGGTAAAGCGCCTCACGGGCAATGGGTTCTTCACGAACCTCGTAGCCGGCTTCTCTGGCCAGCGTCATGATGGAATCCCGGGTAATGCCGGGCAGGATGGCACTGGTAGCCGGTGGGGTAGAAATCACGCTATTTTTAATGACAAACAGGTTCTCACCCGCACCTTCTGAAAGGTAGCCGCGTACATCCAGTGCAATGCCTTCTGCGTAGCCATGGCGGCGTGCTTCGCCACCGACAAGCAGAGAAGAGAGGTAGTTACCGCCGGCTTTGGCCGCCGTCGGAATGGTATTCGGTGCAGATCGGTTCCAGCTTGAAATCATCGCATCTACGCCGTTGGCCAGCGCTTCCTCGCCAAGGTAAGAGCCCCAGGCAAACGCGGCGATGATAAGTTCCATTTCGGTTTCAGGTGGCGGGCAGACACCCAGCCCGACGTTGCCGACAAAGCCCAAAGGGCGGATGTAAGCAGAATCAAGCTTGTTGGCTCGCAGGGTTTCGCGGCACGCCTCCATCAGCTCATCGACATTGTAAGGAATAGGGAAACGGTAGATTTTTGCTGAGTCTTTGAGACGCTGCATGTGCTCACGATGACGGAAAACCACCGGGCCATTGGGGGTGTTGTAACAGCGGATGCCTTCGAAAACCGATGTGCCATAATGCATGGCGTGGGTCAGGACGTGAACCTTGGCTTCATGCCACTTGACCAGCTCTCCATTGAACCAAATAAATTCTGCAGTGTTTGCCATTGTTATTCTTCCTTAAATACTACGCACGTAACTGTTGCTGGTTGGCTACCAGCTTGATGTTTGTTACGTCCCAAAGCTTGTCCAGTTGGTGATATAGGTTGGTGATAGGCCGATCGCTTTCAACCGTCACCTCAATGGTAATGCCTGATGTTTCCTCTGAATTTGCCATAACACACTGTTTTACCACGAAACCACGGTGGCGTGTTACGCGAAGTACCCGCTCCAACAGTTCGGGTTGGGGTTTGGCCTCGATAGCTAAAGTATGGGTATTCATACGTTATCCTCCAGCATTTCATGGTTGGCAGCACCGGGGGGAACCAGTGGCCATACGTTTTCTTCTTCGGAAATGGCGACATGCAACAGGAAAGCAGTCTCTGCTGAAAGCAGTTCAGCAAGGGCACCATCAATCTCTGATTTAGTGGTGATTGTCCGGGCCGGGATGTCGAACGCCTTTGCCAGGGTAACGAAATCCGGATTGTCATCCAGAATGGTTTCGCTGAAGCGGCCGCTGAAAAACAGTGACTGCCATTGGCGCACCATGCCGAGGCGCTGGTTGTCGAGCAGGACAATCTTGACCGGGATACCGCGTCGTTTGAGGGTGCCGAGCTCCTGGATGTTCATCATGAAAGAGCCGTCGCCGGTTACCAGGATAACGTCGTCATCCGGGCGGGCGACTTTAGCGCCCAGTGCAGCCGGCAGGCCAAAGCCCATGGTGCCGAGCCCGGCTGAGGTCAGCAGGTTTTCCGGCTGGCGCGGCATCATATGTTGGGCCACCCACATTTGGTGCTGGCCGACATCTGTTGTCACCACAGTCGAGCCTTTCATCTGCTCAGAGAGTTGTTTCAGCAACGCCGGGGCAAAAATCGCCTCACCGGGGTGGTCGTAACGCCAGCCAAACAGGGATTTGAGGTCAGCGACCTTGTGCTGCCACTCACTGATATCTGCCGGGGAGGAGAGCAGGGGCATGATGTCATTGATATCCCCCCGGACCGGGGCATTGGCATGGCGAAGTTTGCTGAATTCAGCCGCATCGATATCAATGTGGATGACACTGGCGTTGGGGGCAAAGGTATCGAGTTTTCCGGTTACCCGGTCATCGAAACGGGCACCGATGGCGATAAGGAGATCGCACTCCTGAACCATCAGGTTTGCCGCCTTGGTGCCGTGCATTCCCAACATACCGAGATAGAGGGGGAAGTCATCGGTGAACGTACCCAACCCTTTCAGGGTGCAGGCAGCTGGGATTTGGGAATCGTTGGCAAAAGCGCGAACCGCTTCAGTTGCACGGGCCATCTGTACGCCGCCGCCGATATATAAAACTGGCCGCTGGCTCTTGGCGAGCAGTGCATTGGCTTTTTCAACCTGGCTTTCGTCCAGGGCAATGCTGGTGGTTGCCGGTGTTACCGCTGTCAGTGGCATCCCCATCTCACCGAGCTGAACGTCTTTGGCAATGTCGACCAATACCGGCCCTGGACGGCCTTCTGCTGCAACCAGAAACGCTTCGTTAAGGGTTGCTGCCAGATCTTCTTTCTTGGTGACCAGGTAGCTGTGTTTGGTGCAGGAAAGGGACATGCCAAGTACATCCACTTCCTGGAAGGCGTCTGTGCCGATAAGCGGGGAGGCGACCTGCCCGGTGATGGCGACCAGGGGGACCGAGTCCAGCATGGCATCCGCAAGCCCGGTGATAAGGTTGGTGGCTCCGGGGCCTGATGTTGCCATGCATACACCGACCCCGCCGGTTGAACGGGCATACCCTATGGCTGCCATGGCAGCCCCTTGCTCATGTCGGCAGAGTATGTGTTCGACCCCGCCGTCATA
Organism: Parasalinivibrio latis; assembly: GCF_036825535.1. Classification (GTDB taxonomy): domain Bacteria; phylum Pseudomonadota; class Gammaproteobacteria; order Enterobacterales; family Vibrionaceae; genus Parasalinivibrio; species Parasalinivibrio latis. The sequence continues at coordinate 3,750,112 of NZ_CP098812.1, read as the reverse complement.
AAGGGCATCGTAGATTGGCATGATGGCTCCGCCTGGGTAGCCGAAAACGGTTTTGATGCCCTGTTCCCTAAGCAGGCTGACAACCAGTTGTGCTCCTGTCATGGCTGTCTCCTGCTTGTACCCTGTTTGCCTTCCGGCGTATCGGGATTCCCTGTATCCATGTCCCTGTTTCCTTGCTCTTTCCTGTTGGCTTCCTGGGTGCCATACCTGTTGGTATGAAAAAGCCCCCGGACCTTTCGGTGCGGGGGCTTAGCATGCGATGTTGTGTATTATTTTTCGCCTGCCTGAGCCCCTCGCGGAATAATCACCACGATAATGCGAATAATTAGGACCAGTGCTTTGGCGAATATTGTCATTTGTCTGTGTCGTGTTTGCTTATTTGTTAGTCGCCATTAGTGGTAACACAGACATGGCTCGCATGACAAGTAAAAACACGCCCTGATCTTGGAAAAAATGCACAGTTTTCGATTATCTATACAACAAATTGATGAATTTTCATTGAGTTGGTTATCAAAAGCGGGTGTCAGGGATGAATTTAGCAATTGTACACAGCCGGGCCAGTGTGGGCGTGGATGCGCCGGAGGTGACGGTAGAAGTCCATATCAGTAACGGGTTGCCGGGGTTCAACCTGGTGGGGCTGGCGGAAACCACAGTAAAAGAGTCCAGGGACCGGGTGCGTAGTGCTATCGTCAACGGGGGATTTGAATTTCCTTCCCGCCGGATAACGGTAAATCTGGCACCGGCAGACTTGCCAAAAGAGGGAGGCCGGTTTGACCTGCCTATCGCGCTGGGAATTTTGGCTGCTTCAGGGCAAATTCCGGAAGAGAAGCTGAAAAATCATGAATTTCTCGGGGAACTGGCGTTGTCCGGCCAGCTTCGCGGGGTCAAGGGGGCGCTTCCTGCAGCACTGGCTGCGAGCAGGGAGGAGCGTTGCCTGGTGGTTCCTGTTGATAATGCCAACCAGGCGGCACTGGTTGGCAGGGATTTGCATAAATCTGCACCCGACCTGACCGGTGTTTGCCGCTACCTGTGCGGGCAGCTTTCCCTTGGGCTGGATGAAACTGAACCGGAGCCGGAACGCCAGCCGTCAATACGCTGTATGCGGGATATTATCGGCCAGCAGCAGGGAAAACGGGCGCTGGAGATTGCCGCAGCCGGTGGGCACAACCTGCTATTCCTTGGCCCTCCGGGTACCGGGAAAACCATGCTGGCCTCCAGGATGTGTGACCTGCTGCCGGACATGAACAATGACGAGGCACTGGAAACTGCGGCGGTAACTTCCCTGACCCAGCAGCCGCTCCATGAAGGAAACTGGCGCAAGAGGCCCTTCCGGGCGCCTCACCATTCCAGCTCGATGGCGGCGCTGGTGGGCGGGGGCAGTAACCCGAGACCGGGGGAGATCTCCCTGGCACACAATGGAGTTCTGTTCCTTGATGAGATGCCGGAGTTTGAGAGGAAAGTGCTGGATGCCATGCGTGAGCCGCTTGAATCCGGTGAAATCATTATTTCCCGTGCCGCGAGCAAAACCCAGTTCCCGGCTCGTTTCCAGCTGGTTGGGGCGCTGAACCCAAGCCCGACCGGTTACTATGAGGGGAATCAGGCCAGGGTTTCCCCCCAGGTGATCCTCCGCTACCTGAGCCGGTTATCCGGCCCGCTCCTGGACCGTTTTGACCTTTCCATTGAAATCCCGTCACTGCCACAGGGAACCCTGGCCAAAGGCGGGGAGCGGGGAGAGAGTACCGATGAAGTCAGGGCGAGGGTCCACAAGGCAAGGGAACGAATGTTGTCTCGAAGCGGGAAAATCAACGCGTTGCTTGCCGGCAGGGAGATTGAACGTTACTGCCCGCTTGCCAGGGATGACGCGGAATTTCTGGAAACGGCACTTCACCGTCTTGGGCTTTCAATCCGGGCTTACCACCGCATTATCAAGGTATCGCGCACCCTGGCAGATCTTAACGGCGAGCCGGACATTACCCGGCGTCACCTGGCTGAGGCGCTGGGGTACCGGGCTATGGACAGGCTGATGAAGCAGCTTACGGCGCAGGCCAGTTAAGCAGATTATGCCGTGGGCTGCGGAATCCACCTGCAATGAATGGTGTTTTTTATTTCTTCACAGTATTATTCCTCCCTGTCACATTACATTCACGTAATGGTAAGACTGATTTATTTTTTGCGTTCAGGGTGGAAAGGTGCTGGCGTTACCGGTTAATTTAATTGCGATTTTTTTAAGCACATCAGTGGGCTCACTGCTTGTGCTTGTTGTGGCCCTGCTTAAGGTCCTGTTGCCGGTCAAGGCGTGGCAGCCCTTGTTCTCCAGGATGGCTGACCGGGTTATGTGGGGATGGGCAACCACCAACCAAAAAGCCTTTGAGCTGACCAACCCTGGGCTTCGCTGGGAAATAGACGGTGGCGAAGGCCTGAATCGCAATAGCTGGTACCTGGTGATCTGTAACCACCTCAGCTGGGCGGATATTGTGGTGCTTGCCAGCGTATTGAGAAACCGGGCTCCCATGCCGAAGTTTTTCCTCAAGCAGGAATTGCTTTACGTGCCGTTTCTGGGAGTAGCGTGCTGGGCACTGGATATGCCATTTATGAAGCGGTACTCCCGCTCATACCTGCTCAAGAACCCGGAAAAGCGCGGGGAAGACCTGAAAACCACCCGCAAGTCATGTGAAAAGTTCCGTCATAACCCGACCACCGTGGTCAACTATGTAGAAGGAACCCGCTTCACATCGGACAAACACCTCAAAACCAAATCCCCATACCAACACCTGTTGCCGCCTAAGTCCGGCGGAATTGCCTATACCCTGGATGTGATGGGGGAGCAGTTTGACCAAATTGTCGATGTCACTATCGCCTATCCGGACAACACGGTGACACCGTTTATGGATATGCTGACCGGGAAAATGGGAAGGATTGTGGTGAGTATCCGGACCCTGCCGGTAGATGAGCAGGTTCGGGGGGACTATTTTAACGACAAGCAGTACAAGCGCCGTTTCCAGTTATGGCTGAATGATGTGTGGGCAGCCAAGGATAACCTTTTGGCCAGCCTGTTAAACCGGGTTTGAGCCAGCGGATAAGAAAAAAGCACCTGTCGGTGCTTTTTTCATGCCTGCTTACTTTTGGGTCAGCAGGTAGTTAACCAGTGCGAAGTAATCTTCAGCTGTCTTGATGGTTTTCGGTGTCACGTAGTATTTGCCGTTAACGATCACCGCTGGCACGCCCTGAAGACCGGCATCACTGAATGCCTTGTCAAAGCGGCTTGCCATGGATTTGGCGGCAAAGCTGTTGTAAGTACCATCAAACTCTTCGGCACTGACGCCTTCGTCGATAAACATCTGGCGAATATCAGCTTCACTGCGTGGCGCTTTGTTCAGTACATGGATACGGTTGAACATTACCGGTGACAACTTGTCCTGGACCCCGAGCAGTACCATGGTGGCGTACGCTCGGCTTACAGCCGGGCCCATTTTACCGCCCATAAAGGAAACGCTCTTTTTTTCAAATTTGGCATTTTCAGGCAGCTGTTTTTTCAGGGCCTGGAAAAATGGGTCTTGCTGATAGCAGTGAGGACAGAAAAATGAGAAGAACTCAGTTACTGTCGGTTTCTCTGTCGCCGGAAGGTTGAGAACCTGATAGTCCTCACCGGCATTAAAACGCGCAGCCTGCGCGGAAAAAGCCAGCAACAGGGCACTGGCAGCTACCATCAATTTCTTCAGCATTATTTGTATTCTCCCTTTTTCTGTCTGTATTGGGCTGACATCGTACGAAACTGTTACCACTGTGGCATCAGCTGCAGTGGTGGCTCTTCGAGCGCTGCAAGTTGCTCTTTGAACGCCAGAACCTGATTTTCCCAGTATTTTGCATCGGCAAACCATGGGAATGCACGTGGAAATGCCGGATCTTGCCAGCGTTTAGCCAGCCAAGCCATGTAGTGCACCATTCTAAGACCGCGCAACGGCTCAATAAGTTGCAGCTGATTTGCGTCGAAGTTCGCAAATTCCCCGTAAGCTTCCAATATTGTGTCGAGCTGGGCAAGTTTATCTGCACGGTCACCATTGAGCATCATCCATAAATCCTGCACGGCTGGCCCGTTGCGGGCATCATCGAGATCGACAAACAGCGGGCCGTCCCGCCACAGGATATTGCCCGGATGAACATCGCCATGAAGGCGGATGTTGTTGAGCTTTTGTGGCCATAAGGCCTCAAGGTGGGCGATCAGCCGATCAAGATCAGGAAAGAAGGCAGCTTCCAGGTGTGCTGGAATCATGTTGCTTTGTTGAAGTACGTCCCGCGGCTGGTAAAGGTATTCATCCAGACCCATGGTTGGCCGGTGGGCAAACGCTGACTTGCTGCCTACCTGGTGGATTCGGCCAAGGTAGCGCCCGACCCATTCAAGCTGTTCCCAGTTGTCCACTTCAAACTGGCGACCGCCAAGGCTTGGGAACAGGGCGAACCTGTATCCCTGGTGGTGATGCAGGGTTTGGCCTTCATGCATTGTCGGTACGGCTACCGGGATTTCCGCTTGCTCCAGTTCAGCTGCAAAATCATGCTCTTCCTGGATTTGTTCGTTAGTCCAACGCTCCGGCCGGTAGAACTTGACCACAAACCGCTTCTTGTCTTCATTCACGAACTGGTAGACCCGGTTTTCGTAGCTGTTGAGTGCCAGCAGGCCGGATTCCGGGTAAATGCCAATACCAGCCAGTGCATCAAGCATCAGGTCAGGAGTGAGGGTATCAAAAGAAAAGGCGCGCTCGGTTTGGTTCACTGGGGCTGGCTCCAACAATAGCTAACTGGAAACCATATTACTCGAAAGGGCTCCGAAGAGCCCTATCTTTACCTGTTGTGGGAATTTACCGGCCTTGCTGGCCGATAAACCGGCTCTCGGTATGGATACTCTCTATCCCTTCCTCGGTGTTTCGGGTCAGGGTAAAGGTTATGTCAGCAATGGCCTGAGGGAGCACATAGGGGTCAACCCCAAGGCTTACCGGCAGGTTGAACACTTCTCCGGCCTCAACAGTAACCTTTTCCGGGCCATACCACTGGATGTCTTCCAGCCCCTGAGCCGACAGGGTGTACTCCTGGAGCTGCTGGGTTTTGTTGAGAATTTTCAGGGTGTAAGTGTTTTCTATCAGCCCTTCATTGTTGATCCGGAATAGCTGGTTCCGGTCTCGCAGGACATCCAGTCCCATTGGCTGAACATTGCTGAGCAGGGTAAAAAAGATCCCGATCATAGCGGCCATGACGATGCCGTAGCCAATCAGTTTGGGGCGTACGATATCGGTTTTGTGCCCTTCCAGTTTATGCTCGGTGGTATAGCTGATAAGGCCCTTTTCATACCCCATGCGGTCCATGGTCTGGTCACAGGCATCTACACAGGCGCCACAGTTAATGCATTCATACTGCAAGCCGTCCCGGATATCGATACCGGATGGGCATACGTCCACACAGAGTTTGCAGTCTATACAGTCGCCAAGGCCAAGTGTTTTCGGGTCTTTCTTGCGTGGGCGCGGACCCCGTGACTCACCCCTGTCGGTATCGTATCCGACAATAAAGGTGTCCTTGTCGAACATTGCAGACTGGAAGCGGGCATACGGGCACATATGGATACAGACAATGGAGCGCATCCAGCCTGCATTGGCGTAGGTGCAAATGGTAAAGAAGAATACCCAGAATCCCTGCCAGAAGCTGACCTGGAAAGTGAAAAACTCAATAACCAGTGCCTTGACCGGCACAAAGTAACCGACAAAGGTTAAGGCGGTGACTAACCCGACTGCAATCCACGCTACGTGTTTCAGCACCTTTCGCAGCATCAGGTTGGGTGTCAGTTTCATCTGGTCCTGCTTGCGGCGTTTGTTTGCCGCACCCTCAAGTTTTTCCTCAAACCATATATAGATGAAAGTCCACACTGTTTGCGGGCAGAAGTAACCACACCAGACCCGGCCTAAAAAAGTGGTAATAAAGAAAAGCCCAAAGGCCGCAATCATAAACAGGGTGGCAAGCAGGGTCAGATCCTGGGGCCAGAGTGTGGTGCCGAAAAAATTAAACCTCTGGCTGCCAATATCCAGCAAGATAGCCTGGCGATCGCCGTAGGGTATCCATGGGGTGAGTATAAAAAACAGCATAAACACCCATCCCATGTAACGGCGCATTCGCTGGTAGAAACCTTTTACCGCACGGACATAAATCCGGTTGCCGGGGTTAAAGCGGTCTGCGCTTCCTTTATGGGTTTTGGGGTTGAACTGTTGGGCGGGGACTTCCTTAACCTCTATCTTATCCTTACTCATGACTTTTGCTTTCCTTGGGCTTTGGTATTCGGTCAGGTTCGTTGCCTGACTCTTCTCGTCAGATAAGTGAATCCGGAGATTATAGATCAGCCAAAGTGCTGATTATCCTAACGGGGTCATAGTTTGAGTAACGGCTAATGAAAATAGTGCAATTTGTTAATAGAGGTGGAGGGGGAAGTAACAAAGGAACGCGGCAAGAAAGCCGCGTCGTATTCAATTTCAGATTAGTCGATGATGCCACGAGCACGCAGAATGGCAGTTTTAAAGTCTTCTTCGCAGTCTTTGGCCAGGCCCGGGATCATTGCGTCTTTATCGCTGTTACGCATCTTGAGGTGGTAGATCAGTACATCGTCAGTGAGATCTTCCAGGCGGCCATCAAAGCCGGATTCATCTGCCAGTTTTTTCAGCATTTCCATCAGGTTCAGATCCGGTTCTTTTTTCCACTCTGGGTGGAGCAATTCAATGACTTCATTAACGCGATGACACTTCATGGTGACTTTCCTGTTTTGTCAGCCTGGGCGGTTGTTCAACCAAGGCCTGTTTTTTTATAAGGGCTTTAACGCAAGATGTTAGCAGATTGCTTATGCACTGATAAGCAAAGAGCAGCGTCATGCTGCTCTTTCTCGTTATGCGGCTTTTTTCGGTTCTGGGCGGAACGAGGCGATTACCTCAAGTTCGTTTTGTCTGCGGTTTGTGTAGTTAAATCGCGGAGCAAAAGATGTGCTGCGTAAACGGGAAGGACTGCGAACATTGCGCATTGGCTGAACAGTAACAGGACGCATGGTGATTCTCTCAACAGGGCGCGTCCATGGCCAAAACAAAATGAAACCGGTTAACACGGGGCTCAGTGAACCTTGGCACATTGCGACCCAGTGCGTTAGGTGGCGAGAATATCACCAATTCTGGATGTCGTCGAGGTGTGATTTATTAGTAAATCGTGAACGAAAAGTGAACACCGACACAGACTGGCGGTTAATGTCTGTTATCTGTATGGGTTTATGGTGTAATGCGTAAAAATAATCAGGACAAGCGGCTAATAAGCCCATGGTTGCGTTTGACGTGATTTGGGTTTAGAAAGCGCGGAAGAAGTATAAGGAAGGAGAGTGATATGTTGCAGGGCCAATCCCCCTATATAAATCGCAACTTATCTTACAAAATTGCAGAGACCATAGCGCGCAGTATTCTAAACGGTGAGGTGGAAGCGGGAGGTATTCTTCCGGGTGAAGTTGAACTGGGTGAAATACACAATGCCAGCCGGACTGCAGTAAGAGAGGCGATTAAAATGCTGGCGGCCAAAGGGCTGGTGCTGCCGCGCCCGCGTATTGGCACCCGTGTTTTGCCAAAGCGAAACTGGAATTACCTAGATCAGGATTTGTTGTCTTGGATTAGCTTCGAAGACAATGAGGAGCTGGTTGTTGAATATCAGCATGTCCGTCTGGCCCTGGAGCCGGAAGCGGCAGCCAGTGCTGCACTCAATGCAACAGAGGAAGATAAGGCTGAGCTTCGGGATCTGATGGCAGAAATGCATCTTTTGGGTGAGAACTTCAACCAGCTGCGCTGGGTTGAAATTGATACCCGGTTCCACCAGTTGATCTATTTTGCTTCCGGAAACCACTTCCTCAGCCCGTTTGGTAACCTGTTCCGGGCTGTGTTTGAAAAGTACTTTTTGATCATTACCCGGGACCGGGTGCTGAAGCTTGATACGCACCAGCGTATTGTTGATGGCATCATCGGTGGTGACCCGGAGAAGGCGCGGCAAGCGGTTATCGAACTGCTTACCTGAGCCTCCTAATGTGAAATCCTAAAGGGTGTCTGCCTCTTGGTATCAGGAAAGGGGCATCACCCGGTTTCTTCCCAGCTTTTTCGCTTCGTAAAGCTGCTTGTCGGCACGCTCTATCAAACTGTCTACCGGCTCGCCCGGGTTAAATTCAGCCACGCCAATCGACAGGGTCATTTTATCGACCGTGGTACCTTTTCGTCTGTCCCGGATGGTTAGCTTGGATACCGCGGAGCGGATAGAGTCAGCAATCCTGCAGGCCGTGCCAAGTTTCTTGCCAGGGATCAGAATTGCAAATTCCTCCCCACCATAACGGAAGGCCATCATGCCGTCCCGGCAACTGGATTCCAGGCGTTGGGCAACCATTTTTAAAACCTGGTCGCCGAGCCAGTGCCCGTAGTTGTCGTTGAATGACTTAAAGTGATCCAAGTCGGTCATGCAAAGGCAAAACCCGTTTTTAATGTCATGGTGGGCGGCGAAGTTGGCGAGCTCTGCGTCAAAGGCCCTGCGGTTGAGGATACCGGTAAGGCCATCGTGCAGTGCATCCTGCTGGGAACTGTTAAGTTCTTCGCGCAGGCGGGCTATTTCCTTCTGGGCATCCTTAAGCTGGGTTTTGAAATGCAAAGTGGATGAGCGGATACCCCGGGATTCTTTTACCATGTTCTTAACCAGAGCCATGGTCTCTTCAATCGACAGCCCTTCTTCCTCAACCCGTGCCAATTGGGAAAAGGTGTCTTCCAGGGTCTCCTGGAAATTGGAGGTGTCGTTGATGGTATCAGCCATAGTGCTGCCCATCTCCTGGGCCAGAGCCTGGAAGCTGCGGCGGAGTTGGTTAAAATCCCGCTCATGGTGATCAGCCAGATGATCGCGATATAAGTCTTCGCAATGGCTTGGTCCACATGTACCGTGCTCTTTTAACGTTTCGTCCATCTGAGCATTCAGTTTAGGGTGGCTGTCAGACACATAGGTATACCACAGCGCATAATTAGTCGGCGTGGTAGGAACCTTATGTTTGATCATCAGCGGTACGGCTTTTTTCAAATTCCGCGTTGATTCAACAAAGCTGTCCTTTTTCATTCGGTCTTTTCCAACAAGGTATCAGCCGGCGTGGACTGAGCAGGGTTTTCTTTTTAGTGTAGATGAATGACTATGGTTTACAGTCAGTTCATCATTTTGTGTTTTGAGTAGTTTTCTATAAGGAGTGGGGGTATTGCAAGTCCCGGTCATATGGAGAGCGAAGAGACAACCGTAAAAAAGGTAGGGATATGTCACTATTAAGACAGGCTCTGGCGAGATTTGGTATGGGTGGGGCAAAGGTCGATGCGGTATTGGATACCGAAAATCTGGTACCCGGTGAACCTGTTGATGTGTCGGTGGAAATTACCGGTGGCAGTGTGGAGCAGCAGATAGACAATATCCATATCGCCCTCTGCTGCCAGTACATGGCGCATGTCCGGGTTCGGGACAGTGGTGAGCAAGGGGATAAATACCGCTGGGAAAAACAGACCTACAAGCTGACGTCATGGACTCTTCAGGAAGCCTTTACTATCAAGCCAAGCGAACAGCGCCGTTTCAGCGTGGTGCTGGTGCTGCCGTTCAATACCCCGGTCACAGTGGGAAAAGCCAAAGTCTGGCTGGATACCCAGCTGGATGTATCCCTCGCGATTGACCCGTCTGACAGGGATATCCTGACTGTAAAGCCTGACTGCCTGATGGAGCAGGTTTTCCTGGCTGTAGAGGATATGGGGCTTCGCCTGCAGCGCGCCAAATGTGAAGAGGTAAAGGGTTTCAACCTGCCTTTTGCGCAGGAGTTTGAATTCGAACCGGTTGCCGGTCGCTATGTCGGCAAATGGAAGGAATTGGAACTGGTGGCGTGGCGTGATGAAAATGGCCTGAAACTTTGGTTTGAGATTGACCGCAAACTAAGCGGTGTTGGCGGAATGTTGATGGGGATGCTGGGAGCCGGGGAGCTCAAGCGCGAGCTTTATATTGCTTCCGGGACACCGGCGGCGGATATCCGTAACCAAGTGCAGGTCTTCCTTGACCAGAGCTCCGAGGCTTAAGGATTAAGGGACTGACCAATCAGTCTTTCCAGAATGCCGGGAAGAAGAGCACCAGGACGGTGAGGATTTCCAGGCGTCCCATCATCATGCCAACGCTGAGCAGCCACTTGGCAAGGTCAGGCAGGGTTGAGAAATTGCCGGTAGGACCGACAATGGTACCCATCCCCGGACCCACGTTGGCAACGGCGGTCATTGAAGCAGTCAGGCTGGTTACTGGGTCAAGGCCGGTCATCGCCAGTGCCATGGCAACAAACAGTATGGTAAACATAAAAGTAATGCCGAAGGCGACCACTGACCTGACGATGTCCTCGTTAACCGGGCGGCCGTTATAACGCTGGACGAAAACCCCATTGGGGTGGATAAGCTGCATGATCTGCTTTTTCAGGAGGGCAAAGGCAATCTGGAAGCGGAAGATTTTTATCCCCCCTGCCGTTGAACCTGAGCACCCGCCAATCACCAGCACAAAGGCAAAAAGCACCGATGGGAAAGGTCCCCAGGCGGTAAAGTCATCCAGGCCAAACCCGGTGGTGGTAGCGACCGATACAATGTTGAACATCGATACCCGGATGGCATCAAGCCAATAGTAGTCCCGGGTAACAGTCAGCCAAGCCGCAACTGCCAGACTTGAAATAACCACAAACATCGCAAAGCCACGAACCTGCGCATCCTGCAGGATCATCTTCAGGTTGTGTTTTTTCATCCCCTGCATCAGCAAAAGGAACGGCAGGCCGCCGGCAAACATAAAGATGGTTGCAACCCAGTGGGAACCCTTTGAGAAGCCGTTCATTGAGCTGTCAGTGGTGGAATACCCCCCGGTGGACAGGGTTGTAAAGGCATGGTTTATGGCTTCAAAGGTGTTCATGCCTGTCAGCTCAAAACCGATGATGCAAAGTGCGGTCAGGAAGACATACACCTTCATGATGCTCGCCGCTACCTGTTTGGTGCGCGGCGCACTTTTGTCCGACCAGTCTGAGGACTCTGTCTGGAAAAGGCGCATACCGCCGACGTTCAAAAACGGCAGGATAGCAACCGCCATCACAATAAAGCCAACCCCGCCCAGCCACTGCAGCAGTGAACGCCACAGCAGTATTGACGGTGCCATGTTATCGAGCCCGCTCAGCACCGTGGAGCCCGTGGTGGTGAGCCCGGACATGGTTTCGAAATAGGCATCGGTAAAGCTGATGTGGTTGATGAACACAAACGGCAATGCGGCAAAGGCACTGGCGATGGTCCAGACAAAGGTCGTGATGATAAACATGTCCCGCACACTGAGGCGGAACTCCGGTGTACGCCCGGCTGTCAGGCACAGTACTGCTACCGCATGGGTAATCAGTACAGCGGTACCAAACTCAAGAAAACCGTCGGTGCCACTGAAGAAAGCGACCAGGGTCGGGACGTACATAAAAAGGGCCAGCTTGGACAGCACCAGCCCTATTACGAAGAGAACAGGTTTTATATTAAACATGGTTACAGGAAGAACGGACTCGGTTGGAACAGACGTTCAACGTCAGGGATGTACTTCTTGTCGACCAGGAACATGACCACATGGTCATCCTGTTCGATAACAGTCCTGTCGTGGGCAATCAAAACTTCGTCGCCACGGACGATTGCACCGATGGTGGTACCCGGCGGCAGCTTGATATCGCCGATAGGGCGGCCAACAACCTTGGATGTGTTGGCGTCCCCGTGGGCAATAGCTTCAATCGCCTCTGCCGCACCGCGGCGCAGGGAGGATACATTCACGATATCCGCCTTACGGACGTGGGTAAGCAGCGCAGAAATTGTCGCTTGCTGCGGGGAGATCGCAATGTCGATAGTCCCGCCTTGTACCAGGTCCACATAGGCACCACGCTGGATAAGTACCATGACCTTCTTGGCGCCCATACGTTTTGCCAGCATGGCTGACATAATGTTGGACTCATCTTCGTTGGTCACCGCAATAAACACGTCGATCTGGTCGATGTGCTCTTCACTGAGCAATTCCTGGTCCGAGGCATCACCGCAGAATACGATGGTGTTCTCCAGCATCTCGGAAAGCTGTTCGGCGCGGGACTGGTTGCGTTCAATCAGCTTGACGCTGTAGTGCTTTTCCAGTGCACGGGCAAGGCCGCTGCCGATGTTACCACCGCCGACAATCATGATGCGTTTGTACGGGCGCTCGAGCTTTTGCAGCTCACTCATCACCGAACGGATATGGTTGCTGGCAGCGACGAAGAACACCTCATCGTCCGCTTCAATAATGGTGGTCCCTTGCGGGCGGATAGGGCGTCCCTGTCGGAAAATAGCCGCCACGCGGGTATCAATGTGCGGCATGTGCTCACGGAGGGCTGACAGCGCATTACCGACCAGCGGGCCGCCATAATAGGCTTTTACCGCAACCAGGCCGACCTTGTTGTCTGCAAACCCAACCACCTGCAGCGCGCCCGGGTATTCAATAAGCCGGAGGATATACTGGATAACCAGCTCTTCCGGGGCAATCAGGTGGTCAACCGGACAAGCGTCGGTCTGGAACAGTGAATCTTTGTTGGCCAGATATTCAGGGGAGCGGATGCGGGCAACACGGTTTGGGGTATTGAAAAGTGTGAATGCAACCTGGCAGGCAATCATGTTGGTTTCGTCTGAATTGGTGACGGAGACCAGCATGTCGGCGTCCTGGGCGCCGGCTTCCTGAAGTGTGGCCGGGTGGCTGGCATAGCCACAGACAACCCGGAGGTCGTATTTATCCTGAAGTTCCCTTAATCGCTCCGGGTCGCGGTCGACAATGGTGATGTCATTGTTTTCACCAACCAGATTCTCGGCGAGTGTTCCGCCAACCTGGCCTGCGCCCAAAATGATAATTTTCATAGTTTAGCCTGCGTTATTCTTGGTTTTTAGATACCGCGTTACACAGAATTTGGCCTGCCGGGGAGCGGCAGGCCAGTGGTTTATTTATGCCTGCTTCTTATACAGCACGGCGTAGTAGAAACCATCCATATCCAGTTCGCCCGGCATGATCTGTCGGCCGGGCTTGTCCGTTTCACCCAGTCTGAGTTCTGCGTCCGGCGTGCGTGTCAGGAAAGCTTTCATCTGCTCAGCATTTTCCTGTTGGGTAACTGAGCAGGTAGCGTAAACCAGGGTACCGCCGGTTTTCAGTTGTTGCCACATGGCATCAAGGATCTCAGATTGCAGTGCGGCAAGGGCTGCTATGTCCTCGGCGCGGCGCAGCCATTTGATGTCCGGGTGGCGGCGGATAACCCCGGTTGCTGAACAGGGTGCATCGAGCAGAATACGATCAAACTGGCCACCCTTCCACCATTTAGCAGGCTCACGCGCGTCACCGCAAACAACGTGTGCCTCCAGTTTCAGGCGTTTGAGGTTGTCGTATACCCGGCTCAGGCGCTGCTCATCGGCATCAATGGCGACCACTTCTGCGGTTGGCTGACGCTCGAGGATATGGGCAGTTTTACCCCCCGGGGCGGCGCAACAATCAAGGATGAGTTCATTTTCCTGCGGGTCGAGGTACTCTACGCTGAGCTGCGCTGCAGCATCCTGGACCGATACCCAACCGTCAGCAAAGCCTGGCAACATGTTTACATCACAAGGCTTGGACAGTTTGAGGGCATCGGTGGCCTGAGGGTGGATTTCTGCCTCAATACCGGCTTCTTCCAGCAGTTCCAGGTAGCTGTCACGGCTGTGGTGACGGCGGTTTACCCGCAGCCACATCGGTGCCCGGCTGTTGTTGGCTTCCACTCCGGCTTCCCAGTTGTCACCAAAGCTCTCTTTGAGTAATTTGAGCAGCCAGCCAGGGTGGCCGTACTTGCCCGCATCGTGGCTTACAGCTTCTGCATCCAGTGTTTCCTGGTTGCGCTGGTAGTTACGCAGTACCGCGTTAATCAGCCCACGAAGCTGGGGTTTGCGCAGCTCCTTGGTGGCATTTACCGTTTCACCTACGGCGGCGTGCGCTGGGATACGCATGTAGGCCAACTGGTACAGGCCGACCAGGATCAGGTGGTGGAATACCCGCTGTTTGCCGGTCAAAGGCTTTTCCATCAAGGCTCGGGCAATGCTTTCCAGGCGGGGAAGCCAGCGCAGGATGCCGTAGCAGATTTCCTGCAACAGGGCCTGGTCGCGTGGCGCTACCTGTTTTTGTGCAGCAGGCAAAGCCTGGGAAAGGGACTGGCCTTTGTCGACAACCTGGTAAATCACCTGGGCGGCAGCAGCTCTTACGTTCATGGTAAAACCCTTGTAAATCAGAAAGCCAGCCGGTGAGGGCTGGCTGGAGAGGCCGGATGGTCCGGCCGGTTAGATGTCGAGGCTATCAGGCCAGCGTCTGGCCCGGCTCAAACCACTCGCGGCGCGAGTTCAGCAGTTCGTGAGCCTGCATGGCTTTTTTGCCCGGTGGTTGCAGGCTGGTCATCACCAGAGTGCCGTTGCCGGTAGCCACTTCTATGCCTTTTTTGTCAGCTGCGATAATGGTGCCAGGGGCTTGGTCGGTAGCCTCAGTTTTCACAGTGGCTTTCCACACCTTGACGTTTTGCTCGCTGACTTCGAAATAGCTCATCGGCCATGGGTTGAAGGCACGGATGCAACGCTCGATGGCGGCCGCGTCCATGGTCCAGTCAATGCGGGCTTCTTCTTTGCTGAGTTTCTTGGCGTAGGTTGCCAGTTCATCATCCTGCTTGGTGGCAGTTGCAGAGCCGTCAGCGATGGTTGCCAGGGTATCGACAAGGGCCTGTGGGCCGAGGTCTGCCAAACGCTCATAAAGGGTCGCACTGGTTTCGTCTGCAGCAATTTGCAGCGTAGCAATGCTGAGCATGTCGCCGGTATCCAGCCCTTCGTCCATCTGCATGATGGTCACACCGGTTTCTGCATCACCGGCCCAGATTGAACGCTGGATAGGGGCTGCACCGCGCCATTTTGGCAGGATAGAGCCGTGTACATTGATACAACCCAGGCGAGGGGCGTCCAGTACGGCTTTTGGCAGCAGCAGGCCGTAGGCAACCACGACCATCAGGTCTGCGTTCAACGCTGCCAGCTCAAGCTGTGCGCTTTCATCACGTAAGGTTGCAGGCTGGTAAACCGGGATATTGTTTTCCAGTGCCAGCTCTTTTACCGGGCTGGCAGTCAGTTTTTTACCGCGGCCCGCCGGACGGTCAGGCTGGGTATAAACAGCAATGATTTCATGCTCTGAAGACAACAACGCCGCCAAATGGCGGGCGGCGAAGTCAGGCGTCCCGGCAAAAATCAGTCTAAGTGGTTTGCTCAAGGGAACCTCGGGAATCAGTCAGTGTATTTCGCGTCCTGACGCTTCATTTTTTCCAGTTTCTGTTTGATGCGCTGGCGCTTCAGTGGCGACAGGTAATCAACGAACAGCTTGCCGGCCAGGTGGTCAAGCTCGTGCTGGATACAGATAGCCAGCAGGTCGTCCGCTTCAAGGGTGAATTCTTTTCCTTCGCGGTCGAGCGCTTTGACAGTGACTTCTGCTGCGCGAGACACCAAGGCACGGGCGCCAGGAACAGACAGGCAGCCTTCTTCAATGCCGTCTTCACCACGCTTTTCGATGATTTCCGGGTTGATCAGCACCAGTGGCTGGTCGCGGGTTTCCGAGATGTCGATCACCACCAGACGCTTATGGAAATCCACCTGGGTTGCTGCCAGGCCGATACCTTCTTCGTCGTACATTGTCTCCAGCATGTCATCAATCTGTTGCTGGAGTTCTGGGGTGAATTCTTCAATCGGCTGTGCCACAGTGCGCAGGCGATCATCCGGGAAAGTTAGTACTGGTAATAGCGCCATAGTTACTCGTAAATGTTGAACTGTGCCGAAACTGGACAAATGTCATCCGGCTAATTCTAGACATTTTAGTACGCAATTGACAGCATCCGTTCAGGTATCTCACAGGGAAGATAAACCATGAGACGTGCGCTGTTGGCCCTTCTGGCCGGCTCTATGTCTTTTTTTGCGTCGGCACAACTGGTTCTCAAAGACGACCATCCCACCCAGTATCAGGTTAAAAAAGGCGATACGCTTTGGGACATTTCCGCCACCTTTTTGCAAAGCCCGTGGCTATGGCCGCGCTTGTGGCAGGCAAATCCGGACATTGATAACCCGCACCTGATTTACCCCGGGGATATCCTGCGTCTTATCTGGGTTGATGGTGAGCCACGGTTGACCAGAAAGCCTGTGAAAAAGCTTTCCCCGACTGCCAAAATAGTAGAGCTCAAGCCGGTCAGTGCTGCCGATGACACCCTGCTTTTGCCTTTCCTCAACCAGGATATCCTGGTCGACAACAAGGAGCTGGCTGAGTTGCCGAAGGTCATTGGTGCATCCAGCGGGCGTATTTATCTTTCATCTTCTGATGATGTGTATGTCAACAAGGTGCTGGACGGCAGAACCAGCTGGCGAATTTACCGCCTTGGCCCGCAGTTTACCCGCAGTGACAAAACGGAAGAGGGTGAGGAAAAAGCCACGCCGGAGATAATGACCAGCCTGGTATTGGTGGCAGAAGCCAACGTAAGCGGTGAGTCGGACGGTATCAGTCTTCTGCGCCTTACCAGCCAGAAGCGGGAAATCCAGCCCAATGACATAGTTCTTCCAGTGATGATCCCGGGAACTGCCGGCCGCTTTGCGCCGACACCGGCGCCAAAGAAAACCGACGCTTCCATATTGGGCCACCCCTACGGCAGCAAATACATTGGGCTCGATCAAGTGGTGGTGCTGGACAGGGGCCGGGATGATGGACTGGTTCCAGGCCATACCCTGTTGCTTTCTGAACCTGGAGCCAAGGTTCGCGACAAAGATGGCGAGTACTCTTACGGTGAAGCAGCGTCGCGCAGTGATGAGGAAACCATCACCCTGCCAGACGTGAAGGTTGGCAGCATGATGGTGATTCGTGCCTATGCCAAGTTCAGCCTTGCTCTGGTGATGGAAGCAACCACCCCTGTCCACGCCGGTATGGTCTTGAAAACCCCAAACAGTGAAAGCAGTTAAATGACCGGCACACTCTCAGCCTGGCTGATTCTTGTAAACACTCCCAGGCTGGGGGGAAATCGGCTTAGCAAGCTGCTAAGCCACGCCCCTGCAGAAAAATTGGTTGCCCGGTCCCGAGAAGAGTTAATGGCTCTGGGTTTGAAAGCGGATCAGGCAGATACCATCA
This sequence comes from Parasalinivibrio latis, assembly GCF_036825535.1. GTDB lineage: Bacteria > Pseudomonadota > Gammaproteobacteria > Enterobacterales > Vibrionaceae > Parasalinivibrio > Parasalinivibrio latis. The sequence goes on along the minus strand of NZ_CP098812.1, from coordinate 3,732,850 downwards.
AACACCCTGACAGATATTTACTGGATCGCTGCCTGAGCTGGGCAGCAGTCCCTGGGCAAGCCATCCTTACCCTTGATCACCCTGCTTATCCACATTTATTGAGGGAGATCCCGTCGCCACCACCGGTTCTCTTTATCCGGGGAGACCTCGAAAAGCTGTCCCTCCCGCAGATTGCGATTGTCGGCAGCCGGCATGCGAGCATGGAAGGGATGCGCCATGCCGGGGAGTTCGCTGCGGGTTTTGTCGCTGCTGATTATGCGGTAACCAGCGGGCTGGCACTTGGCATTGATGGTAAAGCCCATGCCGGGGCGCTGGATGCGGGAGGGAGCACAGTCGCTGTATTGGGATCCGGACTGGACAATGTCTATCCGGCCCGTCATAAAGGGTTGGCAGCCCGAATCGTTGAAAATGGTGCCCTGGTTTCTGAGTTCTGGCCGTGGGCAAAACCCCGTCCGGAGTTTTTCCCTCGCCGCAACCGGATTATCAGCGGACTTTCTACCGGGGTACTGATTGTTGAAGCCGCAGAAAAAAGTGGCTCCTTAATTACCGCCCGTTATGCGATGGAACAAAACCGTGATGTCTTTGCTTTGCCCGGCCCTATACACTCCCCCGGCTGCCGCGGGACCAATACCCTGATAAAAAACGGTGCTTTCCTGGTGGATTCCCCGGAGGACATCGTTGGTGAGTTGGGGGTGATCACCCAGTGGTCAAGAAATGCGCACTCGGACCTGTTTACAACACAACATATGGACGAGGAATTGCCATTTTCCGATCTGTTAGCTAACGTAGGAGATAAGGCAACGTGTGTTGATGTACTTGCCGAACGCTGCGATTTACCGGTCCATGAGGTCATGATGCAGTTGACCGATCTTGAACTACTGGGGCTTGTTTCCGCAGTGCCCGGTGGCTATGTCAGAGTGAGGAGGGGCTAGCCATGATGGACATTCTTATGTACCTGTTCGAAACCTATATCCATAGTGACGTGGAACTTCAGGTTGATCAGGAAGAACTCTCTGATGAATTGCTCAGAGCCGGGTTCCACCAAGAGGATATCCACAAAGCCCTTCGTTGGTTAGAAAAGTTGGCATGGTTGCAAGATACCGAACAGCAGCCTTACCTGTCAGGACATGCCCTTAATTCTGTTCGAATCTATACACCGCAGGAGATGGCCCGCCTTGATACTGAAGCGCGTGGCTTTCTGATGCTGCTTGAACAGATGAAAGTTCTGACCCCTGAAACCCGGGAAATGGTAATAGACCGGGTGATGGAACTTGAAACGCCGGAATTTGAACTGGAAGACCTTAAATGGGTGGTGCTGATGGTACTGTTCAACGTACCCGGCCACGAAAGTGCCTACAACCAGATGGAAGAGCTGTTTTATGAAGTCGGTGAGGGCTTCGTACACTGATTCCTGTTATCAGCCAAGGACTTGAGACAAACGGCAGATCACCTGCCGTTTTTTGTATGTGCCATGAACGGAAAAATTGATAAATCCTTATTCAGTGTCCACGAGCATGCCCTTGATAACGGCCGGTCATGCGAAAAGTGCGGCAGCCCGATGGTGATGAAAAATGGCAAGCATGGCCCGTTTCTCGGGTGCAGCCGTTACCCGGACTGTGACTTTATTCTGGCTCTGCACCAACACGACGGACATATCGTAAAAGAACTTGGTGTTCCCTGTCCGGAGTGCGGGCATGAGCTTGTTCTTCGCCAGGGGCGTTACGGTATGTTCATAGGTTGTTCGGACTATCCGAACTGCCAGCATATTGAACGGCAGGAGCCGGAAGAAGATACAGAGATCCCCTGCCCGGAATGCAGGAAAGGGCATCTTGTCGAGCGCCAATCCCGCTATGGGAAGACGTTCTGGGCCTGTAACAGTTACCCCAACTGCCGCTTTGCAGTGAACTTGGAGCCGGTGAGCGGACACTGTGAAGTTTGTGGTTTTCCGCTGTTGGTAAAAAAGAAACTGGCCAGTGGGGCCAAGCTGTTGTGTGCCAGCAAAAGCTGCCAGCAAGAACAAAAAGAAGAGAAGCCGGCGTGATGCCAGCTTCTTTTTTTAAGAGCCTGCAATGCTACCCGGCTAGCTTCCTGGCGCTGGCCGCAACAGCTTCACGGGCATGTGCCGGAGCCAGAGGCGCAACCGCATCCAGTACCTGACCTAAACCGATCAGGGTGTTGGCGCACAGGTTAATGTGCCCCATTTTGCGCCCAGTACGTTTTTCCTTTCCATACCAGTGCACATGCCCCATGGTGTAAACCGCTTCCGGCAGGGTATCTTCACCAAGGATATTTACCATCGCGGTTGGGCGGAGCAGGGTTGTACGACCTAAAGGCATGCCGGTTACTGCCCTCAGGTGGTTCTCAAACTGGCAGGTTTCGGCACCCTGCTGGCTCCAGTGGCCGGAGTTATGAACCCGGGGGGCGATCTCATTGACCAGCAGTTTTTCTCCCACCACAAAGAACTCAATGGCAAGGACACCGACGTAATCCAGTGCTTCGGCGACCGCACGGAACATTGCCTTGGCCTGTGCCTGCAATTCCATAGGCTGGTTTCCGGCCACTGAAACATTCAGTACTCCATCCACATGGGTGTTTTCTGTCAGCGGGTAGACTTCCAGCTCTCCGGACATGTTGCGTACGCCAATCAGGGAGACTTCATAATCGAAGGGTACAAACGCTTCGGCAACAATGGACTGGTCGCCTTTTGCCGCTGCAAGAAACGCCGCAATTTCCTGCCAAACGGGTTCTTTCTGGTCTTCTGATTTGAGGCGCCACTGGCCTTTGCCGTCATAGCCGTCTTTGGCGCTTTTCAGGACCATAGGCAAACCGACTTTGGCGACAGCCCGGTCGAAATCTTCCCGGTTGTTTACAACCTCATAGGTTGCGTTGGCAACACCGGCTTTATCCAGCAGGGATTTTTCAATCCGGCGGTCGCCCCCGGTTTTGATTGCCTGTGCAGAAGGGTGTAACTTCCCACTCGCTTCGCACTGGTCAAGAATGGCGTGAGGGATATGTTCAAATTCAGCGGTAATGATCTGCGCTGATGCGATGGCATTTCCCAATCCATGACCGAGTGCGGTCTTGGTCAGCGGGTGGACGATGTCTTCACTTACCACATCATACGCACTGACCTCGATACCCAACGGGGCACCGGCCAGAGACATCATACGTGCCAGTTGCCCGGCACCAAGGACCAGTACTTTCATTACGCCTCCACCGATGGATCCGGGTTGGCAAGGACGGTGTCAGTCTGGTTCTGGCGAAAAGTGTCAATGGCTTCCATCAGTTCCGGGTTCGACGTTGCCAGAATCTGGGCTGCCAGCAGACCGGCATTGGCTGCACCGGCATCACCGATAGCCAGAGTGCCTACAGCGACCCCTTTGGGCATCTGGACAATTGACAGCAGGGAGTCCATGCCTTTCAGTGCACGGGATTGTACCGGTACGCCAAGAACAGGCAGGCTGGTGAAGGCGGCAGTCATTCCTGGCAGGTGTGCTGCACCGCCGGCACCGGCAATAATCACCTTAATACCACGGGACGCGGCTGAGCTGGCATATTCAGCCAGAAGCTGCGGGGTACGGTGGGCTGAAACTACCTTGGTTTCATATTTCACCCCGAAATGGTCCAGCATGTCTGCTGCATTTTTCATGGTTGGCCAGTCCGATTTGGATCCCATGATAATTCCGACTTCCATCGTTTCGTCCCTTACACTTCATGAAAAAATCTGGCGGCATTATAACGGCTATTATTGGCAAGGAAAACGTTTGCGTCAGTTCAAGATACCCAGTGTTCCCTACTTTCTCATAGCTTGTTACAAACCTCATTTGCCTGCCAATGCTTATCCGTTATCCTTGCCACCATAACAAAGGTGAATGGATTGAGAATATTGTGGCCAATATTGAACAAGTCTGTGATGCGCTGAATACCGGCGGCGTTATTGCGTACCCGACAGAGGGGGTTTTTGGCGTCGGCTGTGATCCTGACAGCCCGGCAGCCATACAAGCTCTGCTTGAACTGAAACAGCGTCCCAAACATAAGGGGATGATCCTGATTGCTGCCTCTGTCGAGCAGCTTGAACCCTATATTGACCTGAATACCCTTACTCCCGAAATCCGGGAGGAAATCCTGGCCAGCTGGCCTGGGCCGGTTACCTGGGTGGTGCCCAAGCGAGAAGGGGTTTCTGACTGGGTTACCGGTGAATTTGACTCCATTGCCGTAAGGGTGACTGATCACCCACTGGTGCGTCAGCTTTGCTCTGTATACGGCAAACCTCTGACTTCAACCAGCGCCAACTTATCCGGCCAACCGCCTTGCATGACAACCTCAGAAGTGAGACAACAGTTGGGAGAAAGGCTGTCCGCTATCCTTGAAGGGGAAACCGGCGGGCGGGTAAAACCTACTGAAATCCGTGATGCAATGTCTGGTAAAGTGTTGCGTCAGGGATAAAAGCAGATATAAGGATACGGTGTGGAAAACGTCGATAAGTCAGCCGTTAAAGCGTTTTTACTTCAACTTCAGGACACCATTTGCCAGGGGCTTGAAGAAGCCGACGGCGCAGCTAAATTTGTCGAAGACAGCTGGACACGCGCCGAAGGTGGCGGTGGACGCAGCCGGGTTCTCCGTGATGGCGCAGTCATTGAGCAGGGGGGCGTTAATTTCTCCCATGTGTTCGGCGAAAAAATGCCAGCTTCTGCAACGGCGCACCGGCCTGAGCTGGCAGGCAGACGTTTTGAAGCGATGGGCGTTTCCCTCGTTATCCACCCCAAAAATCCTTACGTACCCACTTCCCATGCCAACGTCCGTTTCTTTATTGCTGAGAAAGAGGGGGAGCCGCCGGTCTGGTGGTTTGGTGGTGGTTTCGACCTGACTCCTTTCTATCCTTTCGAGGAAGACTGCCTGCATTGGCACCAGGTGGCCAAAGATCTCTGCGCCCCGTTTGGTGAGAATGTTTATGCCGAGCACAAAGCATGGTGTGATAAGTATTTCTTCCTGCCTCACCGCAATGAAACCCGGGGTGTCGGAGGTTTGTTCTTTGATGATCTCAACCAATGGGGCTTTGACAAATCCTTCGCCTATATAAAAGCCGTTGGGCAAGGGTACCTTGACGGTTACCTTCCGGTTATTGCCAGGCGTAAAGAGACAGAATACGGTGAGCAGGAAAGGAATTTCCAACTCTACCGCCGCGGCCGCTACGTGGAGTTCAATCTGGTTTATGACCGTGGGACACTGTTCGGTCTGCAAAGTGGCGGCCGTACAGAATCCATCCTGATGTCCATGCCGCCGCTTGCCCGCTGGGAATACAGCTGGACGCCGGAGCCGGGCAGTGCTGAAGCACGCCTGTATGATGAATATCTTAAGCCAAGGGAATGGTGAGTACAGTTATGACCGATAGATATGCAGTAGTGGGAAACCCGCTAAGCCATACAAAATCTCCGTTTATTCATACATTGTTTGCCCGTCAGACGGGGCAGGATTTAGTGTATGAAGCTATTGAAGCTCCCAAAGATGGTTTTGTTGAATGTATTGAGACATTTTTTTCTGAAGGCGGAAAAGGGTGCAGCATTACGGTTCCATTCAAAGAAGAGGCATACCGCTTTGCCACTCAACTGACGGAGCGAGCAAAGCAGGCCGGTGCGGTAAACACCCTTAAAAAGCTGGATGATGGTGGGGTGCTTGGGGACAACACTGACGGTGAAGGCTTGGTGCAGGACCTGTTGCAAAACCAGGTTTGTCTGGAAGGTGCCCGGATACTGTTGGTGGGTGCCGGTGGCGCGGCGCGGGGAGTGATCCTCCCATTGTTGAACCAGAAGCCGGCGTCATTGGTTATTGCTAACCGTACCCAGGAAAAGGCTGAAAGGCTTCAGTCGGTGTTTTCAGACTTTGGACCTGTTTCTTCGATGTCCCTTGCTGAGACGGCCGGTCAGTCTTTCGATGTCATTATCAATTCTACCTCTGCCAGCCTTTCCGGCGATACGCCAGGGCTGCCCGAAGCCGTTGTTCAACCGCAGGCTGTGTTTTATGACATGGTTTATGGAAGCGGGCTGACCTCATCGAACCAGTGGGCTTTAGAGCAGGGCGCTGGGAAAGTATTGGATGGGCTGGGGATGCTTGTCGGCCAGGCTGCAGAGAGCTTTACCATTTGGCGTGGTTTACGCCCCGGTACCAAACAGGTTCTCCGGGAGTTGCGCCGGAATCTTGGAGGTTAAATGAACCAGAATATCTTGTTCCCGGATGTGCAGACCTGGCATGCGGAGCAAGGGCAGGTGGAATTCCCGGCTCAACAGGCGGGAGCCCTCATCACCTGTTTCGTTTCTAAACAGTGGCTGGAAACTGCCATCGGTCACAGCCTGGATGATGAAACGGCAGTTTTGGCTGCTTTTGCCAACTGCCGTTTTGATCTGGAAGATATTGCTGAAGGTGCCATTGAGGACGAAAACTTCAATACCGAAGGCTGTATTGAGATCCGTTAGCGGTTTTCTGCAAGGTAGTCATTCTTCAGGTTGACGTAATTGATGGATGATTGCTTCAAAAAGGCGCGTTCTTCTTCCTTTAGCGGGCGCGCTTGCTTCACTGGACTGCCGACATATAGATAGCCGCTTTCCAGCTTCTTCCCCGGTGGTACCAGACTGCCCGCACCAACGATGACATCGTCTGCCACTTCAGCCCCATCCAGAATGATTGCCCCCATACCCACAAGGACACGGTTGCCAACAGTGCAGCCATGGAGCATTGCCTTGTGACCGACTGTGACGTCCTCTCCAATAATCAGCGGGTGCCCGGTAGGGGCTTCCGGTCCCACTCGGGTGACATGCAAGACAGAGCCGTCCTGGATATTGGTTCTTGCACCGATACGAATAATATTGACGTCTCCCCGGGCCGCAACCAATGGCCAGATGCTGACATCCGCTCCCAGTTCAATGTCGCCTATCAGCGCGGACATAGGGTCGACATATACATCTTTGCCTAGAACAGGTGTCTTACCTTTATATGGGCGTAATGAGAGGCTCATTCTCTATTCCTTTATATATGTAGGGATCTATCAAGCCTATATTGAGTATGAAAAGTGTGCAATACATGCCTTTTTGACTACTTTGCAGTCAAACAGTCACGAAGGCCGGATTTTTCTCAAAAAAGGGCTTGCCAATGTGATCGCGATCTCTATAATGCGTCCTCACCGACACGGCGGACAGGCAACGACTTCGCAGTGACGGGAAGGCTCCGGGAGCTTTCAAAAACAAGTTGAGAACAACTGCTTGACAGGGTTTTGGATTTGTTTAGAATGGCCGCCCGCTTCAACGCAAAACCTTCGGGTTGGCGGTTGAGGGAAGTCAAAAAGAGACTTTGAAAATACTTCAGATTTTCTTCTTGACTTTGGGTTGGAGGCGAGTAAGATACGCAGCCTCGACATTCAGCGGCAACGCTGACAAGTCAACGCTCTTTAACAATTTGACCATGCAATCTGTGTGGGCACTCGTTGAAACAGAATAAAGAATTTATTCAATGAATCGAGTGACCAAACGAGATTCCTGAAAAGGAATATCGGCACAGTCAATTCTATCTATGAAAATAGATAAACAGTATTCATTGAGCCAAACCTTCGGGTTTGAAAAAACTTTAATTGAAGAGTTTGATCATGGCTCAGATTGAACGCTGGCGGCAGGCCTAACACATGCAAGTCGAGCGGCAGCGACAACAACAATCCTTCGGGAGCGTTGTTGGGCGGCGAGCGGCGGACGGGTGAGTAATGCTTGGGGATCTGCCTCTGGGCGGGGGATAACTACTGGAAACGGTAGCTAATACCGCATAATGTCTACGGACCAAAGCGGGGGACCTTCGGGCCTCGCACCCAGAGATGAGCCCAAGTGGGATTAGCTAGTTGGTGGGGTAATGGCTCACCAAGGCGACGATCCCTAGCTGGTCTGAGAGGATGATCAGCCACACTGGAACTGAGACACGGTCCAGACTCCTACGGGAGGCAGCAGTGGGGAATATTGCACAATGGGGGAAACCCTGATGCAGCCATGCCGCGTGTGTGAAGAAGGCCTTCGGGTTGTAAAGCACTTTCAGCAGTGAGGAAGGTGGTGTAGTTAATAGCTGCACCATTTGACGTTAGCTGCAGAAGAAGCACCGGCTAACTCCGTGCCAGCAGCCGCGGTAATACGGAGGGTGCGAGCGTTAATCGGAATTACTGGGCGTAAAGCGCATGCAGGCGGTCTGTTAAGTCAGATGTGAAAGCCCCGGGCTTAACCTGGGAGTTGCATTTGAGACTGGCAGGCTAGAGTCTTGTAGAGGGGGGTAGAATTCCAGGTGTAGCGGTGAAATGCGTAGAGATCTGGAGGAATACCGGTGGCGAAGGCGGCCCCCTGGACAAAGACTGACGCTCAGATGCGAAAGCGTGGGGAGCAAACAGGATTAGATACCCTGGTAGTCCACGCCGTAAACGATGTCTACTTGGAGGTTGTGCCTATAAGGTGTGGCTTTCGGAGCTAACGTGTTAAGTAGACCGCCTGGGGAGTACGGCCGCAAGGTTAAAACTCAAATGAATTGACGGGGGCCCGCACAAGCGGTGGAGCATGTGGTTTAATTCGATGCAACGCGAAGAACCTTACCTACTCTTGACATCCAGAGAAGCTTGAAGAGATTCGAGTGTGCCTTCGGGAGCTCTGAGACAGGTGCTGCATGGCTGTCGTCAGCTCGTGTTGTGAAATGTTGGGTTAAGTCCCGCAACGAGCGCAACCCTTATCCTTGTTTGCCAGCGAGTCATGTCGGGAACTCCAGGGAGACTGCCGGTGATAAACCGGAGGAAGGTGGGGACGACGTCAAGTCATCATGGCCCTTACGAGTAGGGCTACACACGTGCTACAATGGCATATACAGAGGGCAGCGAGACCGCGAGGTGGAGCGAATCCCAGAAAGTATGTCGTAGTCCGGATTGGAGTCTGCAACTCGACTCCATGAAGTCGGAATCGCTAGTAATCGTGGATCAGAATGCCACGGTGAATACGTTCCCGGGCCTTGTACACACCGCCCGTCACACCATGGGAGTGGGTTGCACCAGAAGTAGATAGCTTAACCTTCGGGAGGGCGTTTACCACGGTGTGATTCATGACTGGGGTGAAGTCGTAACAAGGTAGCCCTAGGGGAACCTGGGGCTGGATCACCTCCTTACCTAAACTGCTTCATGAGTGTCCACACAGATTGCCTGGTCGAAAAGTAAAGAGAGCATCATTGCTTAGATGGGTCTGTAGCTCAGGTGGTTAGAGCGCACCCCTGATAAGGGTGAGGTCGGTGGTTCAAGTCCACTCAGACCCACCACTTCGTTGAAGTGGTATCTAAGGCAACACGATGGGGTTATAGCTCAGCTGGGAGAGCGCCTGCCTTGCACGCAGGAGGTCTGCGGTTCGATCCCGCATAGCTCCACCACTCTTTAAGCGCATTTACAAAAGTGTCCTTAGAAAGTGGTTCCTTGTCCTTTGTAGACACCGAAACACATGCTCTTTAACAATCTGGAAAGCTGACTAGTAGATTCAACAATGTTGGATCTGTTCTGAACTTCTTAGGAAGTGATGAACAAAGTTCTCAAAGCAAACACATTCAAGTGTTTTGGTAGTGCTTTAAGCACAACTCAATTTGAGTACGGCGAAAACAAAATCTTGGTCCGCGTATGACTCGAAACTCCTTCGGGTTGTATGGTTAAGTGACTAAGCGTACACGGTGGATGCCTTGGCAGTCAGAGGCGATGAAGGACGTATTAACTTGCGATAAGCCCAGATAAGGCAGTAAAAGCCACTTGAGTCTGGGATGTCCGAATGGGGAAACCCACTGGCATAAGCCAGTATCGCTGCGTGAATACATAGCGCAGCGAGGCGAACCGGGAGAACTGAAACATCTAAGTACCCCGAGGAAAAGAAATCAACTGAGATTCCGGCAGTAGCGGCGAGCGAACCCGGATTAGCCCTTAAGCGTTTTAAGTGTTAGTGGAAGCCTCTGGAAAGTGGCGCGATACAGGGTGACAGCCCCGTACACGACAATGCTTTTAGCGTGAAAACGAGTAGGACGGGACACGTGTTATCTTGTCTGAAGATGGGGGGACCATCCTCCAAGGCTAAATACTCCTGACTGACCGATAGTGAACCAGTACCGTGAGGGAAAGGCGAAAAGAACCCCTGTGAGGGGAGTGAAATAGAACCTGAAACCGTGTACGTACAAGCAGTGGGAGCCCACTTGTTGGGTGACTGCGTACCTTTTGTATAATGGGTCAGCGACTTAATTTCAGTAGCAAGGTTAACCGCATAGGGGAGCCGTAGGGAAACCGAGTCTTAACTGGGCGTGCAGTTGCTGGAATTAGACCCGAAACCGAGTGATCTAGCCATGGGCAGGTTGAAGATTGAGTAACATCAATTGGAGGACCGAACCGACTAATGTTGAAAAATTAGCGGATGACTTGTGGCTAGGGGTGAAAGGCCAATCAAACTCGGAGATAGCTGGTTCTCCCCGAAAGCTATTTAGGTAGCGCCTCGGACGAATACTACTGGGGGTAGAGCACTGTTAAGGCTAGGGGGTCATCCCGACTTACCAACCCTTTGCAAACTCCGAATACCAGTAAGTACTATCCGGGAGACACACGGCGGGTGCTAACGTCCGTCGTGGAGAGGGAAACAACCCAGACCGCCAGCTAAGGTCCCAAAGTTATCGCTAAGTGGGAAACGATGTGGGAAGGCCCAGACAGCCAGGATGTTGGCTTAGAAGCAGCCATCATTTAAAGAAAGCGTAATAGCTCACTGGTCGAGTCGGCCTGCGCGGAAGATGTAACGGGGCTAAGCGATACACCGAAGCTGCGGCAATGCGATTTATCGTATTGGGTAGGGGAGCGTTCTGTAAGCGGCTGAAGGTGCACTGTAAGGTGTGCTGGACGTATCAGAAGTGCGAATGCTGACATGAGTAACGACAAAGGGGGTGAAAAACCTCCTCGCCGGAAGACCAAGGGTTCCTGTCCAACGTTAATCGGGGCAGGGTGAGTCGGCCCCTAAGGCGAGGCCGAAAGGCGTAGTCGATGGGAAACGGGTTAATATTCCCGTACTGCTGATAACTGCGATGGGGGGACGGAGAAGGCTAGGTGGGCCGGGCGACGGTTGTCCCGGTTCAAGGGTGTAGGCTGAGAAATTAGGTAAATCCGGTTTCTCTTAAGGCTGAGACCTGATGTCGAGCCACTACGGTGGTGAAGTCATTGATGCCATGCTTCCAGGAAAAGCCTCTAAGCTTCAGGTTATCAGTAACCGTACCCCAAACCGACACAGGTGGTCGGGTAGAGAATACCAAGGCGCTTGAGAGAACTCGGGTGAAGGAACTAGGCAAAATGGTACCGTAACTTCGGGAGAAGGTACGCTGCCCTTGGTGAAGTCCCTTGCGGATGGAGCTGAAGGCAGTCGCAGATACCAGGTGGCTGCAACTGTTTATTAAAAACATAGCACTGTGCAAATTCGAAAGAAGACGTATACGGTGTGACGCCTGCCCGGTGCCGGAAGGTTAATTGATGGGGTTAGTCTTCGGATGAAGCTCTTGATCGAAGCCCCGGTAAACGGCGGCCGTAACTATAACGGTCCTAAGGTAGCGAAATTCCTTGTCGGGTAAGTTCCGACCTGCACGAATGGCGTAATGATGGCCACGCTGTCTCCACCCGAGACTCAGTGAAATTGAAATCGCAGTGAAGATGCTGTGTACCCGCGGCTAGACGGAAAGACCCCGTGAACCTTTACTACAGCTTGGCACTGAACATTGAGCCTACATGTGTAGGATAGGTGGGAGGCTTTGAAGCGGTGACGCCAGTTGCCGTGGAGCCATCCTTGAAATACCACCCTTGTATGTTTGATGTTCTAACTTGGCCCCGTTATCCGGGGTGAGGACAGTGCCTGGTGGGTAGTTTGACTGGGGCGGTCTCCTCCCAAAGAGTAACGGAGGAGCACGAAGGTGGGCTAATCACGGTCGGACATCGTGAGGTTAGTGCAATGGCATAAGCCCGCTTGACTGCGAGAATGACGGTTCGAGCAGGTGCGAAAGCAGGTCATAGTGATCCGGTGGTTCTGAATGGAAGGGCCATCGCTCAACGGATAAAAGGTACTCCGGGGATAACAGGCTGATACCGCCCAAGAGTTCATATCGACGGCGGTGTTTGGCACCTCGATGTCGGCTCATCACATCCTGGGGCTGAAGTCGGTCCCAAGGGTATGGCTGTTCGCCATTTAAAGTGGTACGCGAGCTGGGTTTAGAACGTCGTGAGACAGTTCGGTCCCTATCTGCCGTGGGCGTTGGAGAATTGAGAGGGGCTGCTCCTAGTACGAGAGGACCGGAGTGGACGAACCTCTGGTGTTCGGGTTGTCACGCCAGTGGCATTGCCCGGTAGCTAAGTTCGGAATCGATAACCGCTGAAAGCATCTAAGCGGGAAGCGAGCCTCAAGATGAGTTCTCCCTGACACTTTAAGTGTCCTAAAGGGTTGTCGGAGACTACGACGTAGATAGGCAGGGTGTGTAAGCGCTGTGAGGCGTTGAGCTAACCTGTACTAATTGCCCGTGAGGCTTAACCATACAACACCCAAGGGGTTTTGTGCGTACTCAAGAGAATCAAACATCTTGAATGTGTAAGAGAACACGCTAGAAGACATCAGCTTTCAAGATTGTACCGAATTTGTCTGGCGACCATAGCATTGTGGCTCCACCTGAACCCATGCCGAACTCAGAAGTGAAACGCAATAGCGCCGATGGTAGTGTGGGGTCTCCCCATGTGAGAGTAGGACATCGCCAGGCTTTAAATTGGTTTTCATCTTTAAGAGAAGATGAAGGCAACACTGGATAAAGCAAGCTAACCATAAGACTTTATTCGGTAAACAGTATCGCTGCGGAGCGGTAGTTCAGTTGGTTAGAATACCGGCCTGTCACGCCGGGGGTCGCGGGTTCGAGTCCCGTCCGCTCCGCCACTTCTTAAGAAGCCTCGTCAGAAATGACGGGGCTTTTTTTTGTTGTATCAGATGCCTGCTGGAAACTGAAGGGCTTCTTGATGTCAGAAATTCAGAGTTCTGTACCTGCCCATATCCGTTTATATTTCGAGCACTTAGATCGTGCGACAGCTATTACTGCTGGCAATTTCGCTCAGGGTAATTAGAATAGGCTCCGAGCTAGGGGATTAGTTCAGCCCGGTAGAACGTCGGTCTCCAAAACCGAATGTCGGCGGTTCGAATCCGTCATCCCCTGCCAAATTTAGAAGCCTCGTCAAATGACGGGGCTTTGTTGTATCTATAGTTTGCACTTCGTGCAAATGTCGGCGGCTGGAAGGCCAGTCCCATCGAATCGTCATCCCCTGCCAAATTCAGAAGCCTCGTCAAATGACGGGGCTTTGTTGTATCTATAGTTTGCACTTCGTGCAAATGTCGGCGGCTGGAAGGCCAGTCCCATCGAATCGTCATCCCCTGCCAAATTTAGAAGCCTCGTCAAACGACGGGGGCTTTGTTGTATCTATAGTTTGCACTTCGTGCAAATGTCGGCGGCTGGAAGGCCAGTCCCATCGAATCATCATCCCCTGCCAAATTTAGAAGCTTCGTCAAATGACGGAGCTTTGTTGTATCTATGGTTTGCACTTCGTGCAAATGTCGGCGGCTGGAAGGCCAGTCCCATCGAATCATCATCCCCTGCCAAATTTAGAAGCCTCGTCAAATGACGGGGCTTTGTAGTATCTATGGTTTGCACTTCGTGCAAATGTCGGCGGCTGGAAGGCCAGTCCCATCGAATCGTCATCCCCTGCCAAATTTAGAAGCCTCGTCAAATGATGGGGCTTTGTTGCATTAGCAGATGACTAAAAAGGTCATTAAAGATAACCACCATAGCTATTTCAGAACCCGGTTGATGATGTTTTCTTGCCAACTTCCGCACATTCCTCACATTGAAATCCTTTTTTCGATTATTGGTTATTTCGTTACCATTGCTAAAAGCGTTACCATGATCACAAATTTTGATTTTTTGGATGAGGAATCCTGATGAACCAAGCCGTGATTTTGGCGTTTATCGCAGCCGGTGGTGCGGTAGGTGCCTGTTCGCGCTACCTAATCTCTGAACTGTGTGTGGCTATGTTAGGTCGTGGTTTTCCCTACGGAACTCTGACGGTTAACATTCTGGGCTCATTTATTATGGGTCTTTTGGCTTCTGCGATTGAGCAAGGAGCCATTGCTGCTGCACCATGGCGCCAGTTGATTGGTCTGGGATTCCTGGGTGCCCTGACAACCTTTTCTACGTTTTCAATGGATAACGTGACGCTGATGCAGCATGGCGAGTTTCTGAAAATGGGCACCAATATCCTGCTCAACGTTGTCGTGTGTGTGTTTGCAGCCTGGGCGGGTTTTCAGCTCATGATGAGAGGTTGAGCACCTTTTGTCCGCTTGAGAGCACAGAACGCTTTTCATATACTGCTGGCTGAACTTGTCGGAGTGCCGTAAGGCTGAGACCACTTAGGTGGGATCCGTTGAACCTGATCAGGCTAATACCTGCGAAGGGAACAAGAGCAGCTGTTCTAGCGATCTACCCGCTCTGAATTGCCTGCAACAGACGTAAACCGTCTTCTCTCTTGTCAACGCCATCCGGCAAGCATTCATTCCGAACCCAACTGGAGTAAATGCTATGTCGAGCAGAAAACAATCCCGGCTTGAAGCCAAAAGTTACATCGACAACCTGTCGGTAACCCCATTTCCAAATTCAAAGAAAGTCCATGTAGAAGGCTCTCGCCCGGACATCCGTGTCGGTATGCGAGAGATATCCCTTGCCCCGACCCTGATTGGTGGAGATAGGGACAATCCCCAATTTGAGCCGAATGAATCCATCCGGGTCTATGACACATCCGGCGTCTATACCGATCCTGATTACGATATTGATATCTACAGCGGACTGCCTAAATTGCGTGAGCGCTGGATTGAAGAGCGTGGCGACACGCAAGTGATGGAAGGCCTCAGCTCAGAATTTGCCAATGAGCGCCTGAGTGACGATACCCTGGATGACATCCGTTTCCCAAACCTGCCGAAAGTACGCCAGGCCAAGCCCGATAGCCGGGTTACCCAGCTTCACTACGCCCGCCGGGGGATAGTAACCCCAGAGATGGAATTCATTGCCATTCGTGAAAACATGGGACGCCAGAAGTACCGGGATGAGGTACTGACCCAGCAACATCCCGGGCAACACTTCGGTGCCAATTTACCAACAGAGATTACCCCGGAGTTTGTACGTCAGGAAGTCGCCGCAGGCCGGGCAATCATTCCTTCCAATATCAACCACCCGGAAAGTGAGCCGATGATTATCGGACGCAATTTCCTGGTGAAGGTGAATGCCAATATTGGTAATTCATCCGTCACTTCTTCCATTGAGGAAGAAGTTGAGAAAATGCTGTGGTCAACGCGTTGGGGGGGCGATACCGTCATGGATCTCTCTACCGGGCGTAATATTCACGAAACCCGCGAATGGATTATTCGTAACAGCCCGGTGCCGATTGGAACCGTGCCGATGTACCAGGCATTGGAAAAAGTGAACGGGATTGCGGAAAACCTAAACTGGGAAGTGATGCGGGACACTCTGATAGAGCAGGCCGAGCAGGGCGTTGACTACTTCACTATCCACGCCGGGTTGCTGTTGCGTTATGTCCCACTGACCGCCAAGCGGCTGACCGGCATTGTCTCCCGGGGTGGTTCAATCATTGCCAAATGGTGCCTGGCTCACCACCAGGAAAGCTTCCTCTACACCAACTTCCGGGAAATCTGCGAAATCTGTGCAAAGTACGATATCGCCCTCTCTCTGGGGGATGGCCTGCGCCCGGGCTCGATAGCTGACGCCAATGATGAAGCGCAGTTTGCTGAATTGCGTACATTGGGTGAACTGACCAAGATAGCCTGGGAATATGATGTCCAGGTGATGATTGAAGGACCGGGGCATGTTCCAATGCAACTTATCAAAGAGAACATGGAAGAGCAGCTCAAACACTGCGATGAAGCGCCTTTCTATACCCTTGGCCCGCTGACAACTGATATTGCACCGGGTTACGACCACATCACCTCAGGTATCGGCGCTGCCATGATTGGCTGGTACGGCTGTGCCATGCTCTGTTATGTGACACCGAAAGAGCACCTTGGCCTGCCCAACAAGGAAGATGTAAAGACCGGGCTTATTACCTATAAACTGGCTGCCCATGCAGCTGACCTTGCCAAAGGCCACCCGGGTGCGCAGGTACGTGACAATGCACTTTCAAAGGCGCGCTTCGAATTCCGTTGGGAAGACCAGTTCAACTTGTCCCTTGACCCGGATACAGCCCGCGCTTTCCATGATGAAACCCTGCCGCAGGAATCCGGTAAGGTTGCCCATTTCTGTTCTATGTGCGGGCCGAAGTTCTGCTCGATGAAGATAAGCCAGGAAGTGCGAGACTATGCCAAGGAAAACCCGGCACTCCAGACATTGGGTGAAGGGATAGAAGTGAAGATGCTGGCTGATCCGCTTGAGGGGATGAAGCAAAAATCGGAAGAGTTCCTGGCAAAAGGCAGCGAGCTTTACCACCAAAAAGCAGATGTGTGAGGTGAGTTGTATGGTTAATACACTTACACCTGACGTTAAAAAAGCCCCCAACGTTACTCACTCAACATTTGCACGGATGGATGGCCCAATCGGGCCGCTCTACCCGGTCGTGGATGATGTGGCATGGATCCGGCGTTTGCTGGCAGCCGGTGTCAAAACGGTCCAGCTCAGGATCAAAGATCCTGCCCACCCGGCATTGCGAGAGCAGATCGAAGAGGCGATCCATCTTGGGCGTACCTGCCGTGCCCAGGTGTTTATCAATGATTACTGGCAACTGGCTCTGGATCTTGGTGCCTACGGTATCCATCTGGGACAGGACGATCTCAAGGATGCGGATCTGGCAGCGATTGCCAACGCCGGGATCCGGCTTGGAGTGTCGACCCGTACAGCGGAAGAGTTGGCTGGTGCACTGGATATTGCACCGAGTTATATCGCCATTGGCCATATCTACCCGACACCAACCAAGGACATGCCAACGCCCCCTCAGGGTATTGATCAGTTGAAAAAGCACCTGGCGACGGTTGGCGGGCGTTTCCCGACAGTAGCAATAGGTGGGATTGACCTAAAGCGTGCACCGGATGTCTGGCAAACCGGTGTCTCTGCCGTGGCTGTCGTTCGCGCTGTGACCCAGAGTGCCGACCTGAACCGTACCCTTGAGGCATTTTCTGACGTGTTTGAGGTCAGACGCTGATGCGCAACCTTACTGATGCGGAATTCCTCCGCTACAGCCGTCAGATTATGTTGCCTGAAGTGGGAGAAACAGGGCAGCAGGCACTGGCTTCGGCGTCAGTGCTGCTGGTTGGTGCCGGTGGTCTTGGCAGTGCCGCATCCCTCTACCTGGCAGCAGCAGGAGTTGGTAACCTGGTGATTGCCGATAATGACCGGGTGGACACGACGAACCTGCAGCGACAGGTGGTGTATCGAGATGGTGATACAGATAGTGCGAAAGCCATTGCCATCTCCCGCCAGTTGGCTGCTCTGAACCCAGGGTGCCGGGTCAGGCCGGTTCACTCCCGCCTTGCCGGGGAACGTCTTGACCTCGAAGTGGCGGCGGCGGATATCGTGCTTGATTGCTCGGACAACATGGCTACCCGTTATGCCGTGAACAAGGCTTGCTGCAGCGCCGGGAAACTTCTGGTTTCCGGCGCGGCTGTCGGCTGGCAGGGGCAACTTATGGTGTTTGATTTCCGTCAGCCGGGCAGTGCCTGCTACCAATGTCTTTTCCCGGATGCCGGGGACAGTGAACCCCGAAATTGCAGTGCTTCCGGTGTGTCCGGCCCGGTGGTTGGGACTATCGGCAACCTGCAGGCACTGGAAACCATCAAGGCCTTGTGCGGACTTCCTGTCAGTGCGGGCAAGCTGCTTCATTTCAATGGCCTCGACATGTCCTGGAAGTCTCTTTCCATCGTGCGCGATCTGGCATGTCCGGCCTGTTCTTCGGTTTCTGTTTCCCCGGAGGTAAACCATGTCTGTTGTGGTGAATGACAAGCCGGTTGATATTCCAGCCGGTTCTTCTGTTTCTGATCTGTTCCCTGCACTTTCGCTTTCCCCGCAGGGTTTTGCCGTTGCCGTCAACGGTCAAATTGTTCCCCGTACCCAGTGGGCTGACACGCCGGTCAATGAAGGCGATCAAATCTCCCTGTTCCAGGCTATTGCCGGAGGCTAACCATGTTACGCATTGCAGATAAGACGTTTACTTCCCGTCTGTTTACCGGCACGGGAAAATTTTCCGGTCGCGATACCATGGCTGCTGCCATCAAGGCGTCCGGTTCTGAACTGGTGACCATGGCGCTTAAGCGGGTGGACATCCACAGCCGGGAAGATGACATCCTGGGCCCACTGGTAGAGGCCGGGGTAAACCTTTTGCCTAATACCTCCGGCGCGAAAAGTGCCGAAGAAGCGGTATTTGCCGCCCGCCTTGCCCGGGAAGCGCTGGGTACTAACTGGCTTAAACTGGAAATCCACCCGGATCCCAAATACCTGATGCCGGACCCGATTGAGACCCTGAAAGCGGCAGAAACCCTGGTGCGCGAAGGTTTTATCGTGCTGCCTTACTGCCATGCTGACCCGGTGTTATGCAAGCGTCTGGAAGAAGCAGGCTGCGCTGCGGTTATGCCCCTTGGCGCGCCAATCGGCACCAATAAGGGGCTGGCGTCGCGGGACTTTTTGGAAATTATCATCGACCAGGCCAAGGTGCCCGTTGTGGTGGATGCGGGTATTGGAGCACCTTCCCATGCTGCGGAAGCCATGGAGCTGGGTGCAGATGCGGTGCTGGTAAATACCGCGATTGCCGCAGCAGCTGACCCCGTCCGGATGGGGCTGGCATTCAAGATGGCCGTTGAGAGCGGCCGGATGGCCTATGAAGCCGGCCTTGCCGGGAAAGCGAGCCATGCAGTGGCATCGAGCCCGCTGACCGGCTTTCTTGATGCGATGTGAGGCCGGCTATGAGCTTTTCAGAACGATGGCAGGCGCTGGAGTGGGACGATATCCGGCTGTCGGTTTACAGCAAAACCACCGCTGATGTGGAAAGGGCGCTTGCCAAGCGTAAGCTCGACCTTGCTGATTTTCAGGCGCTGATCTCCCCGGCGGCTGAGCCCTATCTTGAACAGATGGCGCAGCGTTCGGCGGCGATGACCCGGCAGCGGTTCGGTAATACGGTCAGCTTTTATGTGCCGTTGTATCTTTCCAACCTGTGTGCCAATGCCTGCACCTATTGCGGCTTTTCCATGGAGAACCGGCTCAAACGCCGCACGCTGGACTGTGGGGATATTGAACGTGAGTGTGAAGCCATCAAGCGGATGGGCTTTGACAGTATTCTGCTGGTGACCGGCGAGCATGAAAACAAGGTTGGGATGAAATACTTCCGGGAGGCGGTGCCACAGATAAAGCGCCATTTCAGCTACCTGGCGATGGAAGTGCAGCCTCTCGGGAGGAAAGAGTATGCAGAGCTTAAGACACTGGGCCTGGATGCGGTGATGGTCTACCAGGAGACCTACCATAAACCGACCTATGCAGAGCATCACCTGCGGGGAAAGAAAACTGACTTTCACTACCGGCTGGAAACCCCGGATAGGCTGGCACAGGCCGGGGTCGACAAGATAGGTATCGGCGCACTTATCGGTCTTGAGGACTGGCGTACCGACAGCTTTTTTGTCGCGGCGCACCTGGATTACCTCGAAAGGACCTATTGGCAGAGCCGGTATTCCATTTCGTTTCCGCGCCTTCGCCCGTGTACCGGGGGGCTGGAGCCAAAATCCATCATGACGGACCGCCAGATGGTGCAACTGATTTGTGCTTACCGGTTGTTTAACCCGCATGTTGAGCTGTCGCTCTCTACGCGCGAGTCGCCCTTGTTTCGCGACAATGTGCTTCCTCTCGGGGTGACGACCATGTCTGCGGCATCAAAGACCCAGCCGGGTGGGTATGCTGACGATACGCCAGAGCTTGAGCAGTTTGCGATAAGTGATGAGCGAAGCGCGACTGATGTGGCCGAAGCGGTGAAAAAGGCCGGGTTTGAAGTGGTCTGGAAAGACTGGGACAGTGTCTACTCGGGCTAAGCGTTGCAAACGGAAAAACGCCCTCATTGCCGAGGGCGTTTTATATCACAGGTTCGGTTACCGGCTGAGCGGTGATGTGGCGGTTTCCAGCCAGTCCAGATCGTCGCCTGAGAGGAATGGGCTGACCGCTTCCCAAACCTTGCGGTGGTAGTTGTTCAGCCAATCTATGTCACTGTCAGTCATCAGCCCGGTGTCGATAAGGCGCTTGTCGATAGGTGCACGGGTCAGGGACTCGAAGCCCAGCATGGTGCGGTCACCTTCGGTCGGAACTTCCACCACGACTTCCAGGTTTTCAATGCGGATACCGAAACCGTCTGCCTGGTAGTAACCCGGCTCATTGGACAGCACCATACCGGTTTCCAGCTTGGTGGCATTCCACGCCTTGGCAATACGCTGAGGACCTTCATGCACACTCAGGTAGTGGCCGACACCGTGACCGGTGCCGTGGTCGAAGTCCATGCCGTGTGCCCAGAGGTGCTGGCGAGCCAGAACATCCAGATGGGTGCCTGTGGTGCCATAAGGGAACCGGGCACTGGCCAGGGAAATGTGGCCTTTCAGCACCAGGGTGAAGGCTTTTTTCACTTCCGCACTGCATTCACCGACCGGCAGGGTACGGGTGATATCCGTAGTGCCGTCCGGGTATTGGCCGCCGGAATCCACCAGGTAGACGTTGTTCATTTCCAGCACAGCAGGGGCCGGTTGGTTGATGTGGTTGTAATGGCACATTGCTGCATTGCCGCCGGCAGCGGAAATGGTTGAGAAGCTGAGGTCTTTCAGGCTTGGGTCTTCACCTCGGAAAGTGGCCAGCTTGTCTGCCAGCACACCTTCATCATGCAGGTTACCGGCTGCCACTTCCCGGTCGAACCAGGCCAGGAATTTTGCCATCGCCACGCCATCACGGACATGGCAGGCTTTCATGCCATCAATTTCAGCCGAGTTTTTTGCTGCTTTTGGCAACATGCATGGATCGCTGCCATCAATCAGGGTTGCACCGTTGGCAGCCAGTTTGTCTGCCGTCCAGCCGTTGCTGCTGCCTCGGTCGATGCGAACTTTCTTGCCGTTCAGTGCTGAGAGGTTTTGAGCCAGGTTTTCCGGTGAGTGGATGCGGACACCTTCTCCAACATGGTGAGCAAAACCTTGTGGCAGACGGCTTTCTTCAATCCAGAGGTCAACCGAGCTGTCGTTGTGGAGTAGGGCATGGGCCAACACGATAGGGGTGTGAGGTGCATCATTGCCGCGAATATTGAGCAGCCAGCAGATGCTGTCCAACGCGGTCAGCATAACGGCATCGGCGCCATCGAGCAGTTTGGCTATCTGGGCGCGCTTGTCTGCGCTGTTGCGTCCGGCAAGCTCAGTACTCATCAGCTGTACCTGGCTGGTGCTTGCCGCCGGGCGGTCAAGCCAGTAAGTATCTACCGGGTTTTCCTGCAAAGCGACGAGTTTGATTTTGGCCCCCACTTCCTGACGGGCACGCGCGAGCCAGGCTGCACTGTGTAAACGGGTATCCACGCCAACCCGGGCACCTTCAGGCAGGTTTGCCAGCAGCCAGCCGATAGCAGGCTCCTCAATCAGGTGGCGATATTCGAATAGGTTGCCCGGTACTTCCTTACGGACCTGGACCACATAGCGTCCGTCAACAAACATGGCGGCCTTGTCGCTTGCAATCACTGCCATGCCGGCAGAACCGGTAAACCCGGTCGCCCAGTGCAGGCGCTCAAGGTGGACGGGAGTGTATTCATTGAGGAATTCGTCCTCGTGCGGGATCAGCAGCGCGTCGAGCCCCTGGCTGACCAGCCATTCACGAAGCTGGCCGACACGTTCTGAAATCTGGCTTTGCATATGCGTCCTTTTCCAAATTCGGTTAGTTACATCTTTACGCTATAAGCTAGCTTTTTTAGCTAATGGCTGCAATTTGTCCTTTATTTTTCTGCTGTAAGGGCGTTGCAGCGGCTGATAATCAACTGGCGCAACCAGGTATGGCCCGGGTCATCATCGTTTTGCCGGTGCCAGAACAGGGTATAGGCCATCGGCGGAAGAGGGATGGGCAGCGGAAGCACCACCAAATTCAGCCGAGGGGCAATATATTCGGCAAAGTGCTTTGGCGCGGTAAACAGCAAGTCGGTACAGGTACACAGGCTTGCTGCACCGTTGAAGTCCGGCACATACATAGCAATATCACGCTGCAGGCCGTTGTCGGCAAGTTTGTAGTCGAGCAGCCAGCGGTCACTGCCGGCGCACCGTACCTGCACATGGCGGGCGCTGAGGTAAGTTTGTTCTGTCCAGTCGGCTTTGAGCAACGGGTGTCCGGCACGCATCAGTACTACCTGGTTGTCGAGGTAGAGTTTGACGGAATGGATATCCTCCGGCGGCATCATGGTCAGGCTGGCATCTTCCGGTGAGAGGTCTTTCCCTGTGATGCCGAGGTCAATCACGCCCCGGGTCATTTCGCTGAAGGTATTGGCCTGCCAGGGCTCGGCAGAAACCGTGATACCGGGGGCCTGCTCAAAAAGCTCCCCGACAAACTGGGGCAGCAACAAGGGGTAAGTGCTTTCTACCAATGAAAGCCGGAACTGGCGCTTGCTGTTTTGCGGTGAAAAGATATCCGGCCGGGTCAGTTGTTCAAGGTGTCCGAGTGCCTCGCGCAGCTTGGGTGCCAGCAATAATGCCTTAGGGGTAGGTTTGATACCGTGGGCGGCGCGGGTGAACAACGGGTCTTCAAAGATATCCCTGAGCTTGGCGAGGTTCTTGCTGATCGCTGACTGGCTGAGGTGCAACCGTTCTGCTGTCCGGCTGACATGGCACTCATCAAGCAATACGTGCAGGCAGACCAGCAGGTTAAGGTCAATTTTAAGCAGGCTGTGGATATTCAAAATAACTCCTGATATTCCTTACAGGAATGATGAGGTTGAATATAAACCATTTCTCTTCATATCACACCGTGCGTAGACTTGGCGGCATCCAATGAGGAGCAATCAATGCATTCTGCCACTTTTTCTTCTTCCCGTTTGCTCGCAATGCTTATCAGTATGGTGCTGTTAAGCCCGTTAGCGATTGATATTTACCTGCCTGCCTTCCCTATGATGGCTGAGAGCTTTCAAGTTGGCGCTACCCAGATCCAGGACACCATCACCTGGTTTATGTTCAGCCTTGGGTTTGGCCAGCTGTTTGCCGGCCCGATGGCAGACCGCTTTGGAAGGCGTCCGGTTGCGCTGACCGGTATTGCCCTTTATGCCGCCAGTGCAACCCTGGCATGGCTGGCGGGCCAGTATGAATGGATGCTGGTAGCCCGTGTTCTCCAAGGGTTGGGGGCCTGTGCGGCATCTGTCTGTGCATTTGCAGCTGTACGTGATCGGTTTGGTGCCGAGCGAAGCGGACAGATGATCAGTTATCTCAATGGGGCCATCTGCTTTATTCCTGCACTGGCGCCTATTTTCGGTACCTGGCTGACCCTCCAGTTTGGCTGGCGCTCGAATTTCAGCTTTATGCTGGCCTATGCGCTGGTGGTCTGGGTGCTTATCTGGCGTATTTTGCCGGAAACACGCCCGTCGGAAACTGATGTATCCGGCCGCCTGTTCAGCTTTGGCCGCTACCTTTCTGTTCTGAAGGAGCCCGTTTTCCTCTATCACGCCAGCCTTTGTATGCTGAGCATGGCATCCATTTTGGCTTACGTAACCTCCGCGCCGGTATTGCTGATGGATGAACTGGGGTTGTCGATGGGAATGTTCACGTTGTGGTTTGGCCTGAATGCCGTGGTGAATATCGTCTGTTGTATGCTGGCCCCGCGTTATATGGACAAATACGGCAGCCGCCGGGCGTTGTCTGTCGGACTTGGCTGTATTGTTACAGCCGGTGTACTGGCTGCAGTACTAAGCGGTATTTCAGCTGCATGGGCATTTATGGTGCCGGTATTTATTTCCTCGGCAGGTGTCGCGTTTACGATGGGCTCTGCTGCCGGGCGTGCCCTGGCACCTTTCGGTGATCGCGCCGGAACTGCCGCTGCGCTGCTGGGTATGATCCAAATGAGTGGTGCCGGGCTGGTTGTCAGCCTGACACAACGTATTGGCTTATCCCCGTCACACCTGATTGCTTTCCATATGCTGTTGTTACTTCCAGGCCTGATTATCCTGTTCAGCCGGTGGGGCCGGGCATGGCATGGCCAAAAAACAGCAGCCTGATGTGACTCGTTTTTAATAAGACGCGAAAAAGCGCACGGTCTCGACAACCAAATAGTGACAACTTGGCCCGTAAATGCCGTATAATGGTTAAGCGGGCTTTTTCTTTGCTGTTCGGCTCGCCTTCTGAGTATCTTTTTCAGAACAACTCTTATAACCATTAAGTTTGTCCGGGTAATTGAAGTAAGGACGAAGCGTACAGCTATGTCATATTCGACTATTGAAATGGCGCGCCTTCTGGAGCAACTGGAAGAGTCGCCAGAAAAAATCATGTTTGGTAAAGTGCTGACCGAATTAGGCAACCAAAGTGAAGAGCGTATTCGCAGTGCAGCACGTCAGGTGCCACTGAAATTCCTGCGAGATATGGTTTACCAATTTAATGAAGTCATTAAAGAGCGTAAAGGTGAACGTATTCAGGAATTGGCAGATAGCATTGCCGGTGACGGTATTTCTCCTGAAGAACTGAGAGAATTCCTTGCCAATAGAAATGCGTAACGAAATATAAGATTTCATTTCGTTACTGCTGATTAGATTATGTAGTTACCCAAAGCCCACACAGGATAACTGTGCGGGCTTTTCGTGTTGCCATTAAATAATTAATTATTCTGTATTATTTACTGGATACACTGCTCTTGGCTTTTTTCTGCTGGACGATGAGGCCAACGATAATTAACAGTAAACCAATTATTGTTGATGGCGGGATCTCTTCACCAATGATATTGGCGAGTAGCAATAAAGAAATAAAAGGGGAAATAAAGATCAGGTTACTGATTTTAGATGTGTTGGTTGTCAGCTTTAACGCTTTTACCCAAAGAACGAATGTAATTCCCATTTCAAACAATCCTACATAAGTTACAGCCGCCCAACCTTGCCATGGGATTGCCGGCCACCCACCCTGATATATAGAAATGCCAAAAGAAAAAGGCAGGGAAATAATAAACCCAAGTAATACACTGATTACCGGGTCAGCATTATTTTTTGCATTCAGGATCCAGTACCCAGCCCAAAGCAAGGTAGACAGCAGCGCGAGGCCAACACCGAGTGGGCTGTCAAACTGTAATGCCGTTAAATTACCTTTAGTCGCAATAACCACGACCCCGGTATAGCCGAGTGCACAGGCTATCCAGTCCTGGGCCCGGATTTTCTGGCCAAGGAAAATGGCGGCCATCAAGGTCAGGGTAATTGCCCAACTGTAATTAATGGGCTGGGCCTGGGACGCGGGCAGCAAATCGTAAGCTTTGAACAGTACCAGGTAATAGACCAACGGGTTAATGACACCAAGAAGAAGGTAATAAAGCGGGCGGCGGGTAAAAGTAGGAATGAGCTGATCCAGGTTCCCCTGCCAGGCAGCAATTGCAAACAGGGAAAGGGCGGACACCGCACTGGCTGCGGTTAACATCTGGATCGGTGACAGGTAGGTCAGGGTAATTTTGAAGGCGGTGGCGACGGTGGACCACAGCAAAACCGCTGCGATTGCATATCCGTATGCCGCTCTGTCATTCATTCAGCAATTCCTTGTAATTTGTGTGAAAGATGCAGTCTAGGGAAACCGGCTTTCCGGGAAAATCTGGACATTTATCCAGTATCCACTTAGCCTTTCTGACAACAGGTGAGAATACATTTCAGTGGCGATGATGGATATCCTTTTTACGCAACCCTGGCACTGGGTTGTCGCCGGGAGCGGGGCAACCGCTTTCGCCGGATGGCTCTGGCACCGTATGGCTGTGCGCCAGCAACAGGCGTTGTTTGAACAGCAGCTTAAGACAGAAACGACGATGCTGGAGAGTAAAAATCAGCAGCTTGCGGAGCAGGTCAGGAGCCAGGAGGTTGAACTTGACGGGCTTGACGTTGAGCGGGACCGGCTGACGGCCGAACTTCGCCAGCAGCATGGCCGGCTGACCTCTGCCATTGAAAAGCTTAAATATGCTGAAACCATCCGCACTGAGCGTGATGCCTTGCGTGAGAGAAATGAACAACTCCGCGACCGTTCAAGTGCACTGGAAGCCCGGCTTCGGGAACAGCAGGCCCGCCATGAGCAGCAACTGCAGGCGGCAGAAGAAAAAATCGCGCTGCTCAACGATGCAGAAACCCGGCTGCAAAACCAGTTTGAGCACCTTGCCGGACAAATTTTCGAGCAAAAGACCCGCTCTGTGGATGAGCAGAACCGCATGAGCCTCGAAACCCTGTTGGGCCCGCTTAAGTCCCAGCTGGAAGGTTTCCACAAGCAGGTATCCGACAATTTTGGTGAGCAGGCCAAAGAGCGCCATACCCTGGTTCATGAAATTCGTAACCTGCAAAAGCTTAACGAGCAGATGGCGCAGGAAGCGGTCAACCTGACCCAGGCACTCAAGGGTGACAACAAACAACAGGGTAACTGGGGGGAAGTGGTGCTGACCCGGGTGCTTGAGGAGTCTGGCCTCCGTGAAGGCTATGAGTATGAAGTGCAGGTCAGCCTGGCAAATGAAGACGGGAAGCGTTACCAGCCGGATGTGATTGTCCGCCTGCCCCATGAAAAGGATGTGATTGTTGATGCCAAAATGGTGCTGGTGGCGTACGAGCGTTATTTCCATGCAGACAGCAATGCAGAGCGGGATATAGCCCTTCGCGATCACATTGCCGCTATCCGCAACCATATCCGGGGTCTTGGCCAGAAAGACTACCACCAGCTCAAAGGGGTACGCAGCCTTGACTACGTACTGATGTTTATCCCGGTTGAACCTGCATTCCAGGTGGCTATCCAGGCAGATCCTTCCCTGGTGCGTGATGCCCTCGAGCACAACATTATGCTGGTGAGCCCGACCACCTTGCTGGTGGCGCTCAGGACCATCAATAACCTCTGGCGCTATGAACGCCAGGGGCAGAATGCCAAGGTGATTGCCGACAAGGCCGCCAAGCTTTATGACAAGCTGCGACTGTTTGTAAACGACATCGAAGCCATCGGCGTATCACTTGATAAGGCCGGGCAAAGTTACCAGGGTGCCCTCAATAAACTCGCAACCGGGCGCGGTAATATCCTCAGTCAGGCAGAAAGTTTCCGTAGCCTTGGGGTGGAGGTAAAGCGGGAAATCAGCCCGGCATTGGTGGCTTCAGCGCACCAGTCTGATCGCCAAGGTAATGAATTACATGAAGCCGGAGGCTTGGAGCCGGGTGTGGCGATACAGTACACTAAGCCGTCAGATTTAGGGGAAGAACATGACTGATATAGTGCAAGACCTGAATGTAACAGGCGAAGGTGACACAACCCACTTCGGTTTCCAGACTGTTGCCACCAAGGAAAAGGCGAAGAAAGTTGCGGAGGTTTTCCACTCGGTTGCCTCGAAGTACGACATCATGAACGATGTGATGTCACTCGGTATCCACCGCATCTGGAAGCGCTTTACCATTGACTGCAGTGGTGTTCGCCCAGGGCAGCGTGTACTGGATTTGGCCGGTGGCACCGGCGACCTGACTGCCAAGTTTTCCCGTATTGTCGGTGACAAAGGGCAGGTGGTCCTTGCTGATATCAATAACTCCATGTTGGCAATGGGGCGCGACAAGCTGCGCGATCTCGGTATTGTAGGCAATGTGAACTATGTTCAGGCCAATGCCGAAGCCCTGCCGTTCCCTGATGACTATTTCGACTGCATCACCATCGGCTTTGGCCTGCGTAACGTGACTGATAAAGATGCGGCGCTGCGCTCCATGTTCCGTGTACTCAAGCCGGGCGGTCGCCTGCTGGTGCTGGAATTTTCCAAGCCGGTACTTGAGCCCCTTTCCAAAATTTATGATGCCTACTCCTTCCACCTTCTGCCGAAAATTGGCGAGCTGATTGCCAATGATTCGGAAAGTTACCGCTACCTGGCTGAATCGATCCGTATGCACCCGGACCAGGAAACCATGAAGCAGATGATGGAAACCGCCGGGTTCGAGCAGGTGAGCTATTACAACCTGACAGGCGGCATTGTTGCCCTTCACCGCGGTTATAAATTCTGAGGTTGCTGATGCCACTTGATGCCATGGTCACTGCCGTTGTTGAAACTGCAATCAACCAGTTGGTCCGACAGGACCGTGACAGCCAGCAGCGCCTCCATCGCCTGCGTGGCAAAATCATCCGGGTAAAATTGAATGAAATCAGCAAGCAGCTGGTTTTCGTTTTCAGTCAGCAGGTCGATGTGCTGGCCCAGTATGAAGGGGAGGCAGACTGCGATCTGGCCGTAAGCCTTGCAGCGCTCCCGGAGCTCCGCGACAAAGCTAACCTTACCCGGCTGATCAAAGAAGACAAACTGGTACTGGATGGGGATATCGAGCTGGCCCAACAGTTTTCCGGCCTTCTTGGTGGCCTTAAGCCCGATGTGGCGGAAGTGCTTTCCCGCTATACCGGGGATGTGGTGGCCCACTCTGTGGTATCTGGTGCCCGGCAAGGGGTTGAAACCCTGAAAACCCTGGCCTCCCGTCAGCAAAAATGGGCTGCAGAAGTGGTTACTGAAGAGTGGCGCCTGGCTCCCGGGCCGCTGGAAGTAGCGTACTTTGCGGACCAGGTAGATGACGTTGCCAGCCATTTTGCCCGGCTGGAAGCGCGTGTTGGCCGGTTGGCTGACAAGGTTAGTGCCAAATGACACCTTCGGAAATCAAGCGCCTTTACACTATCCAGCGTACCCTGCTCGAATATGGGCTGGATGAAATGCTGCCGGAGCAGCCGCTCAGCCGCCTGCCAAAGCTGGCGCGCAAGAGCCTGTTCTGGATAAAGAACCAGCACGCCGACAAGCCGCTGGGAGAGCGTCTGCGCCTGGCCATGCAAAGCCTTGGGCCAGTGTGGATCAAGTTCGGCCAGATGATGTCTACCCGCCGGGACCTCTTTCCGCCGGCAATGGCAGAGCAACTTGCCATGCTGCAGGACCGGGTTGCCCCGTTTGACGGCAAGCTTGCCCGGCAGCAAATTGAAAAATCCCTCGGCGGTACCATCGAAACCTGGTTTGATGATTTTGATGAAACCCCACTGGCGACCGCCTCGATTGCCCAGGTGCATACCGCAAGGTTGAAAACTAACGGGCGGGAAGTGGTGCTCAAGGTTATCAGGCCTGACATTGTGCCGGTTATCAAAGCGGATATCCGCCTGATGTACCGCCTTGCCCGGCTGGTAGCACGCTGGATCCCGGAGGCTCGCCGCCTCAAGCCGGTGGAAGTGGTACGAGAATACGAGAAAACCCTGCTTGATGAGCTCAACCTGATGCGTGAAGCGGCCAATGCCATCCAGCTTCGCCGCAACTTTGACGGTGAGCGGATGCTTTACGTGCCGGAAACCTTCAGCGACTATTGCCGTGAAAACCTCATGGTGTCAGAGCGTATCTATGGTATCCAGGTCTCTGATATTGAAGGGTTGAAAGCCAACGGCACCAACATGAAACTGCTGGCAGAGCGTGGTGTTCAGGTGTTTTTCACCCAGGTGTTCCGCGACAGCTTCTTCCATGCAGATATGCATCCGGGCAACGTTTTTGTCGCCTATGACCACCCGGAAGATCCGCAGTGGATTGGCCTCGACTGCGGCATTGTCGGTACCCTGAACCGGGAAGACAAACGCTACCTGGCAGAAAACTTCCTGGCATTTTTCAACCGAGATTACCGCCGGGTGGCTGAGCTGCATGTGGATTCCGGTTGGGTGCCTCACGATACAGACATCGATGACTTTGAATTTGCTATACGAACTGTCTGTGAGCCCATTTTTGAAAAACCATTGTGCGAAATTTCGTTTGGACATGTTTTGCTTAATCTGTTTAACACAGCAAGACGGTTTAATATGGAAGTTCAGCCGCAATTGGTGCTTCTGCAAAAAACTCTTTTATATATTGAGGGGTTAGGTCGCCAGTTATATCCGCAGCTTGATTTGTGGGACACGGCAAAACCCTTCCTTGAAGAGTGGATGTCGCAACAGGTCGGGCCAAAAGCTGTGCTGAACGCACTGAGGGATCGCGCACCCTATTGGGCAGAAAAGCTCCCTGAGCTTCCTGAACTGGTGTACGATAGCCTGCGCCAGGGTCGAATGTTGAACCAGAGAGTCGATACGCTGTATCAACAGTTTATGGTTTCACGCAAGCGGCAAATGCATGCACGGCTATTGTTTATCGCCGGTGCGACACTCGTGGTGTGCTCTGCCATACTTTATGGCAACAAGATAGATACTTTGCCGGTTGTATCGCTGGTGGCGGGGGGTATTTTATGGTTCTCCGGCTGGCGTATGGTGGCGAAATAATTCTGCTTCGTTGAAGCGAAAACTACGACGCAGGTGAAACCTGCCAATTAAAAATATGTAACCTGAGGTTTTAAACATGGGTGGAATTAGTATTTGGCAACTTCTGATCATTGCGGTCATTGTTATCTTGCTGTTCGGAACCAAGAAACTGCGTAATATCGGCGGCGATCTGGGCTCTGCGGTAAAAGGCTTTAAGAAAGCAATGAGCGACGATGAGCCAGCCAAGAAAAATGATGCCGACACTGATGCCGATGCCGACTTTGACCAGAAGAAACTGGATCAGAAAGAAAGCACTACGCAGAACAACAGCCAGAGCAAAGACAGAGAGCAGGTTTAACCCGTGTTTGATATCGGCTTCTGGGAGCTGGTACTGATCTCCGTAGTGGGATTGGTCGTGCTCGGACCCGAGCGTCTGCCTGTGGCGATACGCAATGTATCCCGCTGGGTAGGCGCGGCCAAACGAATGGCCGGGTCTGTAAAAGATGAACTGGAGCAAGAGCTCAAGTTGCAGGAGCTGCGTGACAACCTTAAAAAAGCCGAGCAGATGGGGATGAAGGACATTTCACCTGACCTCCAGCGTTCGGTTGATGAGTTGAAACGCACTGCAGAAGAAGTTCAGCGCCCCTATGCGAAAGCCACTGACACCCAGGCTGCTTCACCAAGCCAGCCGGTAGCGGAAACCGCCACCGAATCGGCAACCGAAAGCAAAGCCGGGGACAACTCAGCGACCAAGCAGGAAAAATCTGAATAACTATGTCAACGGTCGAAGATACACAGCCTCTCATTACCCACCTGATGGAGCTGCGCGACAGACTGCTGCGCGCCGTTGTCGCGGTGTTGGTAGTGTTCCTTGGCTTGGTGTGGTTTGCCAATGATATCTATGCCTTCGTGGCGGAACCGTTGCTGGAAAAGATGCCAGCCGGTACCAGCATGATTGCAACGGATGTGGCATCACCCTTCTTTACGCCAATCAAGCTGACGCTGGTTGCCTCTGTCTTTCTGGCGGTACCGGTCATCCTGTACCAGATTTGGGCGTTTGTTGCGCCGGGTCTGTATAAACACGAACGCAAGCTCATTCTCCCTCTGCTGTTTTCCAGCTCCATGCTGTTTTACTGTGGTGTCGCTTTTGCGTATTTCGTGGTGTTCCCATTGGTGTTTGGCTTCTTTACTGCCACTGCACCGGAAGGGGTACAGGTAGCAACGGATATTTCGAGCTACCTCGATTTTATCCTGGCCCTGTTCCTGGCATTCGGTATTGCCTTTGAGGTGCCGGTCGCCATCATCCTCTTGGTATGGACAGGTGCAACGACACCGGACAGCCTGCGCCAGAAGCGCCCTTACATTATTGTGGCGGCGTTCGTGGTCGGCATGCTGCTGACACCACCGGATATTATTTCCCAGACCCTGCTGGCAGTGCCGATGTGCCTGCTGTTTGAAGTGGGTCTGCTCTGTTCCCGGTTCTACCGTCCCCGTGATGAAGAGGACGAAGAGCAGGAAGCACAGGAATAATTTACCGTGGAAAGATTCAAAGCCAGTCTTAGGGACTGGCTTTGTTTTTTCTGCCACCCGACTGTTTGGATTTTGAAGAGATTGCGAACCATGATCGATATAGGCGTGAACCTGACCAGCAGCCAGTTTGCCGGCGATGAGGATGCCGTGGTCGCCCGTGCCCGCGAAGCCGGGGTGACAGGGATGATCCTGACCGGCACAGATATCGATGGCAGCCGTGAAGCCTCTGAGCTGGCATCCCGATACCCGGGCTACGCTTGGTCGACAGCCGGTGTCCATCCCCATGACGCCAAGACGGTGGAAGACCTTTCACTGCCTGAAATCCGGGCTCTGGCAGGGCAAGGGAGTGTGGTCGCGATCGGCGAGTGTGGGCTTGATTTCAATCGTGACTTTTCACCACGCCCGCAGCAGGAAGCTGTTTTTGAAGCACAGTTGGCGCTGGCTGCAGAACTGCAACTGCCTTTGTTCATGCACTGCCGCGACGCTCACGAGCGTTTTATGGCGATTTTCCGTCGGTACGCAGACAAACTGCCGGGCGCAGTGCTGCATTGTTTTACCGGCAGTGAACCTGAATTGCTTGATTGCCTGGATGCAGGGATGTGCATTGGAATTACCGGCTGGGTGTGTGATGAGCGCCGGGGCAGCGAGCTTCGCGAGATACTCCGCTATATCCCGGATGATCGCTTGCTTATTGAGACTGATGCGCCATACCTGATCCCGCGAGACCTGAAACCCAAACCCAAGTCGCGCCGGAATGAACCGTGCTATCTGCCACATATTGCTGGCACAATAGCTGAATGCCGCAGTCAGACGTGGCAGCATGTGGTGTCGGTATCTGTGCAAAACAGCAGAAGAATTTTTTGCCTTCCGGCTGCGTAATGCCCTGCCGGTGGTATGATTAGCCCAATTATCAAACAAATTAGCAAGGAGGATACTGTGTCTGTATCCATTCAGGGCGCGTTCCCTGCCCGCCGTATGCGCCGGATGCGCAAGCATGACTTCAGCCGCCGCCTGATGGCGGAAAACACTTTGACTGCCAGTGACCTTATTTACCCGATGTTTATTCTGATGGGTAAAAATCGCCGCGAGCCAGTGGAGTCAATGCCGGGTATCGAACGCCTTTCCATTGATTTGATGCTTTATGAAGCAGAGTACCTGGCTAAGCTCGGCGTTCCGGCTATCGCTTTGTTCCCTGTGGTGCCACAGGAGTTCAAGAGCATCTGTGCGGCTGAGGCCCACAATCCGGAAGGCCTGGTACAGCGTGCCGTACGGCTTCTGAAAGAACATGTTCCGCAGATGGGTGTCATCACCGATGTTGCCCTCGACCCGTACACTATCCACGGTCAGGATGGCATCATCGATGAGAATGGCTATGTGCTGAACGATGAGACCACCGAGGTGCTCATCCAGCAGGCTCTTTCCCATGCAGAAGCCGGTGCGGACGTGGTGGCGCCATCTGACATGATGGATGGCCGTATCGGCCGTATTCGTGAGGCGTTGGAGGAAGCTGGCTATGTGAATACCCAGATCATGGCGTATTCAGCCAAATACGCATCCAACTACTATGGCCCGTTCCGCGATGCGGTAGGATCCGCCGGTAACCTCAAAGGTGCTGACAAGAAGAATTACCAGATGGACCCAGCCAACAGCGACGAAGCATTGCATGAAGTAGCGATGGATGTTGCTGAAGGCGCGGATATGGTAATGGTGAAGCCGGGTATGCCTTACCTGGATGTGGTACGCCGGGTGAAATCAGAGCTTAAAGTGCCCACCTTTGCCTATCAGGTCTCCGGGGAATATGCGATGCACCAGGCCGCCTTTGCCAACGGCTGGCTGAAAGAGCGTGAAACCGTGATGGAGTCGCTGTTGTGCTTCAAGCGTGCAGGTGCGGATGGCGTCCTGACATACTTTGCCAAGCAGGTTGCTGAGTGGCTTGCGGAAGATAACCGTATTGATGCAGAGAAGCCGGAAGCGTAACCGGATTCCATACATCAGTATATGAATAATTATGCCCTACAAAATGTGGGGCATTTTTTTATCTGGAGAGTGTCAGGGTTTGACGTTTCGGTTTATAGGGTTTTGCAGCGAAATCAGGGTTTCGGTGGATTGCACTTCATCAATTGCCTGAAGTTTGTTAATCAATACGTGCTGGAGCTCTTCAATCGAACGACACATCAGCTTGACGAATATGTTGTACGCCCCGGTGGTGTAATACGCTTCCACTACCTCATCCAGGGCCCGCAATTTATCCAGCGCGCTTTGGTAGTCGCGGGCTGCGTTGAGGTTAATACCGATAAAACAGCAGACGTCATAGCCGAGAGCTTTGGTGTTGACCAGTACTTCCGTACCGGTAATGATGCCGGCGCTTTTCATCTTTTCTACCCGTACGTGCACGGTTGCCGGGCTGACCTGGAAACGCTTTGCCATTTCAGCATAGGGGGTACGTGCATCTTCCATCAGGGTGGAAAGAATGGTGCGGTCAAGATCGTCGAGTTTTGGCAAGTCCTTCATTTTGCGAAATCTTTATTCTGTTTTAGTGGGCGCTTATTCACGGTAAGGTTTTAATTGTGTTAACTCTTAAGTATGCTGTGTTAATCGTGAATGAGACAGTGTGCTAGTAGTTTAACAAGGGGGTCATGCTTGTCACGTTATTGGCTGTTGATGTGCCTTGCATTTTTCGCATGGTCTCCTGTGAGTTTTGCAACACCGTACAATGTTCTTGTGGTGCACTCCTATCATCAGGGAATGTTCTGGACCGATTCCATTCAGCACGGTATCGATAAAGCGATTAGAGGCAAACCGGTATCGCTGCAATATACCTACCTTGACAGTAAGCGCTATCAGTCCGGCTCTTTCCTTGCACACCAAAAAGCCATGTTAGCCATTCGGCTGGAAAACGGCCAACATGATGCGATCCTGGCTACGGATAACAACGCTCTCAACATGCTCAGCGATCTGTCCGAGTTTATCGGGGATACGCCGGTGTTTTTCTCCGGTTACAACGGGTCTGCCAAAGAGGTGGTGGGGAAGCTTAAACATGTCACCGGGGTAAGGGAGGAGCTCAACCTCCATGCCAATGTGGATATGATCCATGCGCTTCAGCCGGAAGTGAAGCGGCTTTACCTGTTGCTGGACAATTCCAACTCCAGCCAGAGTTACTGGGAGAGGTTGCAAAAGCAGCTGGAAACATCCAACCGTTCAGGTATTGAGGTGATCCGGCTTCATGACGTTTCCTTTACCCAGTTGATAGACAAAGTCCGGGGGATGGAGAGCGATGAAGCCGTTTTCTATGTCTCTTTTACCCGGGACAACCGGAACGAATTCCGCCGCTTCTCCGAAGTGATTGCTGCCGTGGCGCAAGAGTCAGCGGTACCCATGTATGTTTCCAGCAGCTTTATGCTGGGTACCGGGGCTGTCGGTGGGGTGATGATTGACGGTGAGCAGCAGGGCTATACCCAGGGCAAGATGATGATGAACTGGCTTGAGAACGGTGTAATGGAACCGGTTCGTGACAGTGCGGATTTCTTTGCCCTGGATGCCTCCGTTATCAACAAAATGGGTATAGATGCCAGCAAGATGAAAAACGTCGTGCTGATTAACAGCCCTAAATCGTGGTGGACGCGCTATGGTGAACAGGTCAAGCTGGCAGCACTTATTGTTGGGGTGCTGGGCGGCATCATCCTTTTGCTGTCGTTCAACCTTGCCAAGCTACGCCGCAGCCAGGCTGCATTGAAAGACAGCCAGACCCTGTTTGCGGGGGTCTTTGACCAGAGTAACCAGGTTATTGCCTTGCTGGATTCAGAAGGCAATATCCTGTCGTTCAACCGCGCTTTTGAGGAGTTGGTGTCTGGAAGCGGGGTGGGAAGTAATCTCTTTTCCCTGTCTTGCTGGAACAACCGTTACCTGCTGGAACATCACTTCAAGCATCTTGGCGATTTTTCCACCTCACGGTTCGAGGCGCTGCTGAACAATGAAATCAATGGCGACCTGGTGCTGGATATCGCCCTGAAACGCCTGCCGATGAGTGTTGCAGGCCCTATGATGGTGCTGTTTGAAGGGCGGGATGTCACAGAGCGGAAACTGACCGAAGAGAAACTGCGCCGCAGCGAAATCGAGTTCCGTACCCTCTATGAGCAGCAACCGGTTATGCTGATGACCATTGACAACATGTCCCGTATCCAGTCTGTGAACCACTTTGCTGCTGAATTGCTGGGCATGAATAAGTCAGATCTGCTTGGCCACAAGGTGACACAATTTTATGGTGAAGACGCCCCGTCACCGCAGCAACAGGTTGCCCGCAGCCGGGTGGGGTTGCTGTCAGGCACCGGGGTACTGCGCCGTGATATCTGCTACCACAATTGCAGCGGAGAGGCCGTCTGGATTCGGGAGAGTATCCGTCCGATGCCGACACGTGAGCAGTTCCTGTTGGTGGGTGAGGACATCACAGCCAACCGGCAGCTCGAAGCGCAGCTCCTCCAGCAGGCGCGCCATGACTACCTGACTGGGCTTTATAACCGCAGCTACTTTGAACAGGCGCTGACCAGGGCGTTGGATGAAGTTCACCAGGGGCTCAGATGCCATGCCATGTTCTACATCGACCTCGACCAGTTTAAGGTTATCAATGATACCGCCGGGCACCAGGCTGGTGATGAGGCATTAAAACAGGTTGCCCTCATCCTGAAAAAAATCCTGCCGGAAGAAACCCTGCTGGCCCGTCTTGGTGGCGATGAGTTTGCCATTATTTACCACAACTGCAGTACCGATGAAGCAATGACCCTGGGGCGGCAAATACTGTACACCCTGAATGAGTCTGAATTCCTGTGGAGCAATGTACGCCTGGCACTGGGTGGGTCGATCGGGCTCCGTATGCTGGATGATACCGCCGGCTCCCCACAGCAAGTCCATGCCCAAGCTGATACCGCCTGCTATGTAGCCAAGGATGAAGGCGGCAGCCGGATCCACATGTACCGCCCGGAGGATGAAGAGCTTAAGCGGCGTGAGCAGGAAATGGCATGTGTGAACCAGATCCGGGCAGCATTGGCAGAAGACCGTTTTGAGTTGTTTGGCCAGAAGATAGTCGGCATTGATGACAGCGACGATGACGGAATTTATGCAGAAGTGTTGATACGGATGCGTGATGAACAAGGCAAACTGGTTTCCCCTGGCCTTTTTATACCGGCAGCGGAGCGCTATAACGTCGCCCACCTGATTGACCGGGTCGTGGTTGAGAAAACCTTTGCCCTGCTGGAAAACAATCCGGCATGGCGAAACGGGATTGCCATGCTGTCTATTAACCTGTCCGGCCGCTCAATGGGCAACCAGGAATTTACCCGTTTCCTTACTGAAGCCATCAGTTCCTCACCGTTGCCCAGCGAAAAAATCTGCCTGGAAATTACTGAGACGGCCGCCATCAGCAGTATGTCTGAGGCCATTTCGCTGTTCTCTACCCTCAAGGCACTTGGCTGCCGGATTGCACTGGATGACTTCGGCTCCGGCCTGTCTTCGTTCGGTTACCTCAAGCGCCTGCCGGTGGATATCATCAAACTCGACGGGCAGTTTGTCCGCGATGTGGCAGAGGATGAAATGGACTTTGCCATGGTGACGGCGATAAATGGCCTGGCCCGCCAGATGGGCAAAAAAACCGTGGCAGAATTTGTGGAAAGTGCAGAGGTGCTTGAAAAACTGATGGGTATAGGTGTCAACTTTGCCCAGGGTTACCTGTTCTCAGTACCTGGGCCGCTGGAAACACTGCTGCGTGAACATTGCCAGGAAAAAGAGAAGGTGGTGTAGCCAATCAACGCATGCTGAAACCTGCACCTTGTGCGGGTTTGGGTATATAATCCGCAGCCAAATTTTGAAAACCGGAGCAAGGTTGTGGAGATAGCACTGATTTGTGAAGAGCCGTCACGCGAGGGTGAACTGGCGCAGCTTGCCGGGCGCTGGGGACTGACCCAAGATACAGACAGTGCCTTTGCTCTGGTCCTGACTGCCCAGCGCCTTGAATTGCGTAAGGTTGATGAACCCAAGCTGGGATCGATTTACGTCGACCTCGTTGGCGGCGCTGTCGGGCACCGTCGAAAGTTCGGTGGCGGAAAAGGCCAGTCTATTGCTAAAGCCGTAGGCCTCAATAAAGGCTCCACGCCCCGTATCCTTGATGCTACAGCCGGCCTTGGCCGGGATGCTTTCGTCTTTGCCTCCCTCGGATGCCAGGTACAGATGATTGAACGTAACCCTGTGGTAGCGGCACTGCTTGATGACGGTCTGATGCGGGCCAAGGCAGACCCTGAAATTGGCGGATGGGTGAGTGAAAGGATGTCGCTGCTGCACGGTACCAGCCAGGATTTGCTGTCTGATTTGGCAAACGACAGTGAATTTGTCCGCCCGGATGTGGTTTACCTTGACCCTATGTACCCACACAAGAAAAAGTCTGCACTGGTAAAAAAAGAGATGCGGGTTTTCCAGAGCCTGGTAGGGGCCGATCTGGATGCCGACGGCCTGTTTGCACCGGCGTATGAGCTCGCAACCAGGCGGGTGGTGGTCAAGCGCCCTGACTACGCAGAGTTTCTAGGTGGCACAGCTCCCAGCATGGCGATTGAAACCAAAAAGAACCGCTTTGATGTCTATGTGAAAGCTGCAATGGCATAGTCAGTCGGTAGTATTCCTAACACAAAAAAGCCTCCGGATTGGAGGCTTTCTTTTTGGGCTTAACTAAACTCTTTCGCCAGCAGCACGGTAATCAAAGCAGTGATTACCGACACCATAATGCCGGAGATAATCAACCAGGGTAAGATATCCATCTACAACCAATCCTGTTGCTAATCGTAATAGGGAAAGGTCATGAAACGTTTTTAACAAACTGTTTGCATGAGATTTGATTCTATAGTGGATTATCATTCTGGCTAACAGCGTTATTACCAAATCTCTTACTTAAAAACAGTTTGAAACAATTGAAATCTTTCGGAAAAAAAGAGGCGGCTTTTTTAGCCGCCTTTTTCTCATCGGGTGGGAAATTGCTACCCGACGGTGGGTCAGACTTTTTCTGGCAGAGCCATCTGAAGGGCAGCCCGGGATACCTCACTTGCAGCTTTGGTGTCGTTCAGTTGTTCCAAAACTGTTACCAGGCTGGCGTAATCAGACGCATCCGGGCGAATCTCCAGTGCACGTTCAAAGTGGGTGCGGGCTTCCTGCCATTTCTTCTCACGCATCAGCAACTGGCCAAGTGCGCTGTGGGTTGTTGCATTGCGTTCATCGTAGCGAAGCAGGTCTTGCAGGCGCAGGATAGCCGGGTGGTAATCCGGCAGGTTTAGCTCCGGTACCAGTGCAATCAGCTCTTCGGACTGGTTCTTCTTCAGTGCATCACGCAGGATGACGTAAGCTTCTGAGTCAGCCTTACGCTCAGAAAGCTGCTTAATCAAGCAACTGAGAAGCTCCGGACGCTGGCGGCTTGCCCGGCTGAGGCCATTCCAGTGTGCCAGCAGGCCATCGCTGCCATTCTGGCGTGCAATATATTCCATGGTGCCGCATTCAGCTTTGATTTCCAGCCCTGCCGCTTCCTCGTCATTGATGAGGCCGGTTTTTTTCAGGGTTGGCAGCAGGTTAAGCAGGTTGCGCCACTCTTCAAGCTTAATGAATACATCTTTCTGCAAGCCAAGCAGCAGCGGATTGCGCGGATGGGCATTCTTGAGCTCCTGCAGGGTTGCATGGGCTTCCTCATACTGGCCCTGTCGGAATTGCAGGCGGGCACGGGTCAGGGACACAGCCAGGGTGTCGCCTTTGGATTCAGCAGCCAGTTGCAGGTAACGGTCTCGCTCCCCGATATTGCCGTTGTGCTGGGCGGCATCAGCAGCGGCAATATAACTCAGCATCGGGCTGTCGCTCAGGGCTGCACCGCGTGAGATCAGCTTTTCTGCCTGACGCCAGTTGCCTTCCAGCAGTTTAACCATGCCGTCCTGGGTTAACCGGCGGGCTTTGCGTACCTTGCGGCCGCTGAACCATCCGGCAGTAGCACCCGTCATAGAGAAGACTTTCTTTAAAATCCACTCAAGTACAAACAGTGCTCCGAACAGGAAGACGACCAGGACGACCAAGGTGGTAAGGCTCATTTCCAGTGTCTGGTCGGCGGCTGAAATCAGCACATACCCCTGATTTCCGGCAAACATGGGGCCGACCACCAGGCCGGCAACCAGTGCCGCGACGAGAAGAAAGAGTTTGATCATGCCTTGCTCTCCCCGTTATCTGCTGGCGCGGTCTGATCTACCGGCGCTACTTCACGGCGCAGGCGCTCATTGATCACGTCAGACAATACATTCTGGGATGAGAGTTTCTCAGGGTAGGCCACGTCGAGGTCTTGTTTGCTCAACTGCTCA
Source organism: Parasalinivibrio latis (assembly GCF_036825535.1). Taxonomy (GTDB): domain Bacteria; phylum Pseudomonadota; class Gammaproteobacteria; order Enterobacterales; family Vibrionaceae; genus Parasalinivibrio; species Parasalinivibrio latis. The sequence goes on along the minus strand of NZ_CP098812.1, from coordinate 3,692,427 downwards.
AGTGACTTGAGGAAGCTCTGGGTCTGCGGGCTCTCCTGGTTGAAGAATTCCTTGGTCCACTGCTCCGCCGTATCCAGTGATTCCGCATACAGGTGCTCCTGCTCGCGGTATACAGCACGGATGGCGGTTTCCAGTTTGGCCTTGAGGTTTTCCTGCAAGTAGAAATGCTGCTCCGGGCTTAACAGCGGTGTCACGCTGCCATCACGCTTGCGGTAGGTAATAAAGTTGGCTGCAAAGTCTTTCAGTGATGCTTCCAGATTGGTTTTCCAGTCAGTGACTGAACCGGATACCTGCTGCTCTTCTACCGGCTCAGCTTCCGGCATCAAGGCATTGGCCAGCGGAAGCTTGGCAACCTGCTGTTCGAGGCTTGAAAGGCGAAGCACCAGCCCGTCACGGTCTATCAGCTTCACTGCACGCAGGGTGGTGATGTCCTCAGCCATAGCACGGCGAAGTGGTGTCAGGCTTGGGTCGTTCAACTGGGCGATACGCTGGTCTGCGGACTCCATTAAGGTAGTGGCACTTTGTACGTCATGTTCAAGCCACAGTTTGCGTCCGGCCATTTTTACCAGGTAGTCCGCTTCAGCCAGCAGCCAGTCGTTCGGGCGTCGGCCTTTAACCTCCGCCAGTGCAAGCTGCAGGCTGGCAATGGTTTTGTCCTGTTGCTCTAGCAGGACCTGGCTCTTGGAAACCGCGTTGTCTATAGCCTGCTGGGTTTGCTTTTCATTGCTCTGGATTTCTGACTGCAGCTGGGAAATTTGCGTGGAAAGTGCGCCCATGGCCTGCTGTTGCTGGGTAGTGTACTGGTGGGCGTGGTAGTAAATACCCCCGCCAAGAGCAATCACCAGAGCAATGGCGATTGCCCCCAGTTTGTTACCGCCTTTCTTTTCGTTTTGCTGCGTTGCCTCTTCTTTTGGCGGCGCAGTTGGTTTTTGTGGTGCAGTAGGCTGGCCTTCCACTTTGGCGGTACCGGTTTTATCAGAATTCTTCGGGCTTTGTTCTTTGCTCACGGTTACCTCTTCGGTCTTGGCATCCTTGGTCTGGGCATCGCCGGAAGCAGGGTTGGCATTGCCTTGATTATTTTTTTTGTCAGTCATTATGAATGGTCCCTTTATGCATTAACTCGCGCAGGGTGTTGAAAAGCGTAGTATTGGCTGCGCTTTCAACCTGGGTTAATTGTGAAAATCCAAGTTGTTTTGCCTGGCTGGCGATCCTTGCACTCGGTATGAGTAAATGGCAGGTTACCAACCATTGTTGCTGTTCGGGTGTCACATTGTTGAAGAGGTGAGCCAACTGCTCCCCACTGGTGACAACAAGCGTAGTGATGCCCAGTGAATGCCACTGATTGCACTCGGATGATAAATCATTGCTTAGCCAGATACGTTGATAGCACTCGCAATAGTCCACCTGTGCGCCGCGCTCTGAAAGGGTTCTGGCAATCAGGTCCCGGCCACCGTTCCCCCTCAAAATAACCACCCGCCTGCCTTGCATTGAAGCAAGCTCCGGCAGGCCAAGCAGGCCTTCACTGGTTTGGCTGTTGCTGGGCGATGCCACCATCCTGCCGGTTTCCTGGGCGAAAACGCTGGCTGTCCGTTGCCCGACAGCATAGTAGTTAATGTCTGCTGGCCAGTAATCCCCTGCTTGCCTGAGAGCGTCAGCGGCATAGCTGACGGCATTGGGGCTGACTGCAATAACCGCATCGCCGGGTTGCAGCGTTTTCAGCCGGGCCGGGACTTCAGCAAACTCGCACCCTTCCCCCGTGGTCAACAGGGGGTGGGCAAGTGCGCGGTACCCGGCTTGCCCTAACTGTTCGGCCAGGGCTTCTGCATCCGGGGAGGGGCGGACGACCAGGATGGTCATGGTGCGTCGTTGTAAAGGCGCTCAAGTATCTCTTTTGCGCCTTCAGCCAGCAGTTGTTCTGCCAGGCCAGTTCCCAACTCTTCCGCTTTTTCAATCGGACCGGTGACTTCACCACGTACGATTTTGCTGCCATCCGGCTCGCCAACCAGGGCTCGCAACCAGATTTTGTCTCCCTGGATTTCGCTGTAACTGCCAATTGGCACCTGGCAACCGCCTTCCAGACGGGTGTTCATTGCACGCTCGCACTGTACGCGAATAGTGGTATTGGCGTCGGACAGTGGCTCGAGCAGGGTGCGGACACGCAGGTCATCCAGGCGGCACTCAATGCCGACAGCGCCCTGACCAACAGCTGGCAGGCTGACTTCCGGCTCCAGAAGAGAGGCGATACGGTCTTCCAGCTTCAGGCGTTTAAGGCCTGCAGAGGCGAGAACGATAGCGTCGTAGTCGCCGTTATCAAGCTTGGAAAGGCGGGTGCCCACGTTACCGCGCAGGGACTTGATTTCCAAATCCGGGCGCAGTGCCATCAACTGGCATTGGCGGCGCAGGGACGAGGTGCCCACCACTGAGCCTTCAGGCAGCTCATCCAGGGTTTTGTATTTGTTGGAAACAAAGGCATCACGGGGGTCTTCGCGCTCACAAATGGTGACCAGTCCGAGCCCTTCCGGGAACTCTACCGGTACATCCTTCATGGAATGCACCGCGAGATCTGCCCGGCCGTCCAGCATGGCGGCTTCCAGTTCTTTAACAAACAACCCTTTTCCGCCAACTTTGGCCAGCGGTGTGTCCAGAATGATGTCTCCTTTGGTCACCATAGGAACCAGTTCGACAACAAGTCCTGGGTGAGCGGATTCAAGGGCGTCCTTTACAAAATTGGCCTGCCACAGCGCCAGAGGGCTTTGGCGGGTCGCAATGCGAATTGGGTTATCTGTCATGCTGTTATCCGTTATGGCGAACTATTTCGCTAATCCTACCACTGGAAGCCGTTTTGGTCACAAACCCCTCGTCATCAAAGGGTGAATTCCCATAATGTGTAAGGGAAACTGCTACGAAAATGTGATCACTCTCACCGAATGTTAGACCAATGAATAATGCGATCTAGGTAGCAATAACGTTGCGACTTTGACCAAAGGCGCTTATAGTCAGCAAAGAGAGACATTGCTCACATGGAAGCGTCTCTCTTGGCGATTTGGCGAAAAACTGTTAAACTGATCACGTTTTTATTGCCTAATCTTTGAGCTGGGTGCCATTTCCAATGAAAGGGATGTCACCGTATCTGGGTGCTTAACTTGCAAGACTATTTCAAGCAGCAGTTTCAACAGATACAAACCTTTAACAGGCTGAGAGCCGAGCGCGCCCGAGCTGCGCTGAGCACCCAGGCGTTAAGGGTTTTTGACATTTTGCCGGTGCTTCTGCATTACAACCACCCGGCGATTCCCGGTTACCTGGACGGTTCCGTTCCTCAAGGTATTGCCGACTATTCCCCGACGCCGGCCCAGCTCGATTTCATTGCCGACAGTGCCCTGACTTCCGGCCATATCTCCATCCCACAACTAACCCTTACCCGCGAACAGTGCCCGATCATGGGATTGTTTTCCATGGGCAGTACCGGTTCGCTTGGCCAAAGCCAGACCAGTGACCTGGATGTCTGGGTGTGTGTGCGGGAATGGATGGATTCCGATGCACGTGATGCGTTGGAAAGTAAGTGTTCACTTGCTTCTGACTGGGCGCTTTCGAAAGGGGTAGAAGTTAACTTCTTTGTGGTGTGTGAAAACCGTTTCCGCCACAACCTTGCCCAGGCAATGACCGGTGATAACTGTGGTTCCAGCCAGCATTGGTTGCTGTTGGACGAATTCTACCGTTCAGCGGTACACCTCGCGGGTCTCCATCTGTTGTGGTACATGGTGCCGCCAGAGATGGAAGCCTGCTACGACGAATATGTCGAGCAGCTTTGTGAAGCCGGTTCGCTCAACCGGGATGACTGGATTGATTTTGGCGGCTTGCCAAATATCCCGGCAGAAGAGTACTTCGGTGCCAGCCTCTGGCAGCTGTATAAAAGCATTGATTCACCATACAAGTCAGTGCTTAAGGCGATTCTGCTGGAAGCCTATTCCTGGGAATACCCGAATACGCAGCTCCTGAGTGTTGACGGCAAACGCCGCTTCTTTGCCGGCAGCCTGGAAGATTACCACTGTGACGCCTATTACCTGATGCTGGAGAAAGTGACACGCTATCTCCAGATGATCGGTGATGAACGCCGCCTTGAGCTGGTACGCCGCTGCTTCTACCTCAAAACCCACGAGAAGCTTTCCCGCAAGCCAACCGGTGAAACCGTGCCCTGGCGTCGCGATGTGCTGAAAGAGCTGACCGTGGAGTGGGGCTGGTCGGAAGATGAGCTCAAATTGCTCGACAGCCGTCGCCACTGGAAGGTCGAAGACGTCAAGGTGATGCACAACGAGCTGCTTGATGCCCTGATGCTGAGCTACCGCAACCTTATCCGGTTTGCGCGCCGCAATGACATCACCTCCGCCATCAGCCCGGAAGACATCAGTATCCTGGCCCGTAAGCTCTATGCTGCCTTTGAGGTACTGCCGGGTAAGGTAACTCTGCTTAACCCACAGATCTCCCCCGATCTCCATGAACCGGACCTGTCTTTTATCCAGGTGCCGGAAGGGCGTACCAACCCGGCGGGCTGGTACCTTTACAAGCAGTCACTGAAGCCGGTCGATATTATCGGGCGTTCCCCGCTTGAACATAACCGCTACCTGTCAAAGCTGGTTGCATGGGCGTTCTTTAACGGACTGCTGACAGAATCGACTCAGTTGCATACCGTGGTCCGGGATGCAGATGTTGACCTCGACAAGCTCTACCAGCTGGTCAGTGACATCCGCAATACCTTCTCTATACTGCGCCCTAAACCAAGTCCGCAGGCACTGGCAAGCCCGTGTGAAATCCGTCAGTTGGCACTTTATGTCAACCTGGAAGATGACCCGACAGTGCGCCTTCGCCAGAATTCACTGCGCTTTGATTTCAAGAACAGTGACATTTTCAGTTACGGCGAAGACCAGGACTGCCTGGTCGGCAGTGTGGATCTGGTTTACCGCAATTCGTGGAATGAGATCCGTACGCTGCACTTCAGCGGTGAAGGGGCAATGCTGGATGCGCTGAAGACCATGCTGGGCAAGATGCACCAGGATGCGATACCGCCTGAATCGGTGGATGTGTTCTGCTACTCCAAGAAAATGCGCGGGCTTATCCGTAACCTGGTTTACCAGCTGGTTGCCGAGTGTATCGAGATGCGCCTTAAGCCGATAGAGCTGGAAAAGCGCCGCCGTTTCAAGGCATTGAAGATTGGTGCCCAGACCTATGGCCTGTTCTTCGAGCGCCGGGGAGTATCGGTACAGAAGCTGGAAAACTCAGTGGAGTTCTACCGCTGTATTTCCACCAACAAGCTGACCGGCTCGCCGCTGCTGTTCCTCGACAAAGATGAGATGATCCACCCGCCGGAGATCGTGGATGCCTATGCCAGTGAAGGGCTTATCCAGTTCTTCTTCGAAAGCGCGGAGAGTGGGCTCAATATCTATATCCTGGATGAGAACAACCGGGTGGAAGTGTACCGCCAGCACAGCTGCAACAAAGATGAAATGGTGCAGAGCCTGAGCCATTTCTACACGTCTGCACAGGACCGGCTGAGCTACACCAACTCACACAGCGTGAACTTCAACCTGCCACAGTTTTACGATATCGTGCATACCGATACCGGCAGTGCCCAGGTGATCCCTTACAAAAGTGAGCGTCTGCCACGCCGCCCGGAAACCAGTGCGGCGACCATGATGCACTCATTTAAGTAATGCATCCGGTCACAATGACCAGCGAAACAATCCAATGGGTATCACTGCCTTTAGGCACAGAAAGTGAAAAGGCCGGATACCCGGCCTTTATCGATCCTGTGGCTGGGATTTACCAGTCCACCTCTTCACCTGCATGCAGGCTGCATTCACGTTTAACCAGATCCATAAACGTCAGGCCGGTTTTGCTGCAACGCCAGTCGCCATCCTTCCAGCTGCAGTGGTAACCGCCACTGCGGGATGCCAGCCAGATTTCAGACATGGCTTCCTGCTTGTTAATGATGATTTGGCTGCGGTCGTCGAACTCCAGGGTCAGTACGTTGCCTGAGGTTTCGTAGTCAACATCTGCACCGGACTCATCAATGCCTTCTTCGATGGCAGAAAAGACTTCTTCGACTTTCTCGTGGTATTCAGCGCTGTTCATCCCTTGCGTCCTATTGCTTTTCAATTTCTTGGTGCGATTATAGAGGGCATCGCTATGTTTATCACTGGCAATACTATGCGTAAATGTATTTTTCTGATGGCACTACTGGCAGGATCAACCCTGCTTTCCGGCTGTGGACAGCAAGGCCCGCTGTACTATCCACATGAACAGCCGCCGCAAGATCAGCCGCAAGAGCAACCACAACCCTAGCGGTTGTGATTGCCCCAAGGCTAACTTATGTAATTTCAGCCATTTAAAACAGATTTATCAGGGAAGGCACTACATTGGACTATTTTAATTATCAGGAAAGTGGCGAACTCTTTGCTGAAGACGTTGCACTCTCATCACTGGCCGAGCAGTACGGCACGCCCCTTTATGTCTATTCTCGCGCGACGCTGGAACGCCACTGGCATGCCTTCGACAATGCGGTGACCGATCACCCGCACCTTATTTGCTATGCGGTGAAAGCCAACTCCAATATCGGCGTGCTGAATGTGCTGGCCCGCTTGGGTTCAGGTTTTGATATCGTCTCCCAGGGAGAATTGGAACGCGTGCTGGCCGCTGGGGGCGATCCGGCCAAAGTGGTTTTCTCCGGTGTAGGGAAAACGGCAGCAGAAATGCGCCGTGCGCTGTCCGTTGGCATCAAGTGTTTCAATGTGGAATCTGAACCTGAGCTTGACCGCCTCAACCAGGTGGCCGGGGATATGAACCTGACGGCGCCGGTGTCCCTGCGTATTAACCCGGATGTAGATGCCAAAACCCACCCTTATATATCGACCGGGCTGAAAGAGAACAAATTCGGTATTGCGTTCGACCGGGCGGAAGAAGTCTACGGCTATGCAGCCAGCCTGCCAAACCTTGAAGTGTGTGGTATCGACTGTCACATCGGTTCCCAGCTGACAGAGCTCGGCCCTTTCGTTGAATCCACTGACCGTCTGTTGGCGTTGATTGAAACCCTTGAGGGCAAGGGCATTGAGATCCGCCATCTTGATGTAGGTGGCGGGCTGGGGGTGACCTACAGTGATGAGCAGCCGCCACTGCCCGCGGACTATGCCAGTGCGCTGCTTGGCCGCCTGAAAGACCATCCCACGCTGGAACTGGTTTTTGAACCGGGACGTGCAATTGCAGCCAATGCAGGTGTGTTGCTGACCCGGGTGGAGTTCCTCAAATACAACGAACACAAGAACTTTGCCATTATCGATGCAGCAATGAATGACCTGATGCGCCCGGCACTCTACCAGGCCTGGCAGGACATTGTTCCGGTTGCCCCCCGTGAAGGAGAGCCGCAGATCTACGATCTGGTTGGCCCGGTGTGTGAAACCGGTGATTTTCTCGGTAAGGACCGGGCATTGGTCCTGGAGCAGGGCGACCTGCTGGCCGTGCGATCGTCTGGTGCCTATGGCTTTGCAATGTCGTCCAACTATAACTCCCGCTGCAGGGCGGCAGAGTTGCTGGTGGACGGCGATAAAGTACACGTGATCCGCCAGCGTGAAGAACTGTCACAATTGTGGCAACAGGAAAGCATTATTCCGGAATAAAGAGGTCGGATGCAGGTTCAATTTTCCAAAATGCACGGTCTTGGTAACGACTTTGTTGTTGTTGACTGTGTGACTCAAAATGCTTTCTTCTCGAAAGAGATGATAAAGCGCCTGGCCGACCGTCATCAGGGGGTGGGCTTTGACCAGATGTTACTGGTTGAGCCGCCTTATGACCCGGACGCCGATTTCCACTACCGGATTTTCAATGCCGACGGCAGTGAAGTGGCACAGTGCGGCAATGGCGCACGCTGCTTTGCCCGCTTTGTCCGCCTGAAAGGGCTGACCAACAAACATAGCATTGTGGTGACCACCTCGGCCGGCCGCATGACCCTCAAGGTCAACGAAGACAACCAGGTACGGGTCAATATGGGAGAGCCGGTTTTCACCCCGGGCAAGATCCCGTTCCGTGCCAACAGCGAGGAGAAAACCTACCTGCTGCCGGCAGGTGACCGTACCTTGCTGGTCGGTGCGGTAAGTATGGGCAACCCCCATTGTGTTACCGTGGTTGATGACGTTGACATTGCGGATGTGGAGGGCCTTGGCCCCCTGGTTGAGAGCCATGAACGCTTCCCTGAACGGGTAAATGTCGGCTTCATGCAGGTAATTTCGCGAAAAGCGGTTAAACTTCGGGTATATGAGCGTGGCGCCGGGGAGACCCAGGCATGCGGCAGCGGTGCCTGTGGCGCTGTGGCTATCGGTATTGTCCAGGGGATCCTGGACAGCGATGTGAAAGTTACCCTGCCGGGCGGCGATTTGCAGATCCAGTGGCAGGGGCCGGGTAAGCCGCTTTACATGACCGGGCCCGCAACCCATGTATTTGACGGACAACTGACACTATGACGGATATCAGCCAGTACGGAGAGTTGGAGACGGTTCCTCTCAATGAAGAGACGGTAGCCGCCTTTCTCCGCGAGAATCCCGACTTTTTCCTGCGCCAGCCTGAGTTGCTGGCGCAGTTGCGTATTCCCCACGAAGAGCGTGGCTCGGTTTCCCTGGTGGAAATCCAGATGACCCGGCTCCGCGATCGTATCCGCGATCTGGAGGAGGACATTACCACATTGATGTCCCAGGCCAGCCGTAATGAATTGCTGTTCCGTCACTTCACTGAGTGTGAACTGGCGGTGATGGATGCGGAGACCTTGGAAGCAGCAGAAGCCGCTCTCAACAAACTCGCTGCCGCCCTCAAGCTCAGGGTAAGCCTGCGTCTTTTTGATGCTGACGGTGCAAGAAGCCTGGATCGCAAACGCTTTGAATCCCTGCGTGCCAACCATTTTGCCGGTAACCACTGTTACCTTGGCCGCCTGCGCCAGGCTGAGGGTGAGCATTTTTTTGCCAACGCCCCTCAGTTAGGGAGTTATGCCCTGATCCCTCTTTTGCAGGGCAAGGAGCTCGGCGTACTGGCATTTGCCAGTGATGATGGCGGCCATTTCCAGCCAAGCATGGATACCCTGTTTCTCGACCGGCTGTCCCGTCTTCTGGTCCGGCTGGCAACCCGGCAGGAAACGCCATGAGCCTTCCAGCATCACTGATCACCCCGCTGGAAAAGTTCTATATCTACCAAATTGATGAACGTGGCCTCAGCCTGCTGACCCAGCGCAATTACAAGCAACAGTTGACTGCTGTGGTGGAATACCTCGTTCAGTCAGGCGTAAAGCAGTGGCAGGACGTGGATGCAACCTGGGTACGCCAGATTGCGGCCAAGGCCAAGCGGGAGGGGCTCAAGCCCGGCAGTATTGCGCTGCGCCTGTCCGCCCTTCGCAGCTTTCTCGATTACATGGTACGAGCCGGGCAACTCCCGGCCAACCCGGCCAAGGGGGTTTCAGCCCCGCGCAAAGGCAAGGTACTGCCGAAAAACCTTGATGTTGATGAAATTAACCAACTGATGGACGTCAACGAGGATGATCCGCTCGCAGTACGAGACCGGGCGATGATGGAGCTCATGTATGGAGCCGGTTTGCGCCTTGCGGAGATGGTTAACCTTGATGTCCGTGATGTCAAAGCGCGCAGCGGTGAGCTCCGGGTGATTGGTAAGGGTGACAAGGAACGCCTGGTCTATTTTGCCGGAATGGCACAGGAGTGGCTTTTTAAGTGGCTTAAAGTGCGCAACCTGCTGCTTAAAGGCCCTGAGGATGCCCTCTTTGTTTCCAAGCTTGGCAACCGAATTTCCCACCGCAGCGTCCAAAAACGTATGGCTGAATGGGGGCAGAAGCAGTCGGTAAACAGCCATATCAACCCGCACAAACTGCGCCACAGTTTTGCTACCCATATGCTGGAGTCCAGCGGCGACCTTAGGGCCGTGCAAGAGCTTTTGGGCCATGCTGACCTTTCGACCACCCAGGTATACACCCACCTGGATTTCCAGCACCTTGCCAAGGTGTATGATGAAGCCCACCCACGGGCCCGCAAGAAATAACGGCGCAGCCGGCAGGAGAACGCATGCGATTTTACCGCGCTCTGGGCGATATTCAGGCACTCAGCTTTGATTTGGACGATACCCTGTACGACAACGTGCCGGTGATTATCCGTGCTGAAAAACTGCTGACGGATTGGCTGGAAGCCCGAAACCCGGCGTTCTCAGCGTTTTCTTGCAATGAGATGAAAGCGTTCAAGGTTCAGGCCATTGCAGAAGATCCGGCAAGGCGTTTCCATGTGACTGAATCCAGGCGTCACCAACTGCGGCTGGCGGGTTTGGCGGCGGGTCTGTCCGGTGAGGCTTCGGCAGATCTGGCCGATGAGGCCGTGGCCTATTTTCTGGCTGAGCGCAGCCGGGTAGATGTTCCCCGTGAAACATTTGAGACTCTTGAAGCGCTCAGGAAAGTGTTCCCGCTGGTGGCGATCACCAATGGTAACGTGGATATCGATGCCATCGGCCTGGCTCCTTATTTTGATTTTGCGTTCAAGGCCGGCTTTGACGGGGCGGCAAAACCGGCTGCCGATATGTTTGAGAAAACAGAGGCGGCTCTGGGGTTACCGGGCAGTGCGATTGTGCATGTGGGGGATCATCTTGTTTCAGATGTATTGGGTGCCCGGAAAGCGGGCTTCCGGGCATGTTGGTACAACCACAAAAATAACCGGCAGCTTAAAGGTCAAAGGGTTGCTGTGCTGCCGGACGTTGAAATCGGGGAGATATCAGCGTTGTTGGGTTTGCTTTAACTGTCCGCTTTCTTTTCTATCACGCCATCCAGTGACAACAGGCCGGGTCCCCAGATAGCGACCATCAGCAACATCCAGCCCCACATCTGGTGGTCAAAGAACCCTTTCTCCCAAAGTAACGGGTAGGAGACCACCGCGATAATATTGAAGACAAATAAAATGACCGCAAATGGCCTTGTGAGCAGTCCAAGGGCAAGGAATACCGGGACGATAAGTTCGGTGGCTGTTCCCAAATAAGCTGCCAGTTGCCAAGGCAGTAACGGAACCTGGTATTCATACTCGAAAAGGTACAGGGTGCTGTCCCAGCTGCTGTATTTGATAAGCCCTGAATTGAAAAACACCCACGCGACCCACAGCCGGGCGATCAACAGGATTACCGGGGCAAGCGCCGTTAGCGGTGCTTTAAATAGCGCATCAATTCTCACAACCAGGTTCAACATGGTGTACTCCATTTTATTATTCAGCATCTAGCCGGAAACTGCAGAGCAGTTGTTTTTCAACCAAAGGTCCCAGGGCAGACAGCCAGTCCTGCGGTATCTCTCCCAGGGTTAAATTCTGATAACAGGCGGCAAGGAGCTGCGCTTCGGTGCCTGTCAGGGTGGCAAACCCTATGCCGTCCTCCCGCCGGATCACGGCCAGGTGCTGGCCGGGTGAAAGTGCCGGAGGGTCTCCTTCCCCGTGCTGCAGCCACTGCCAGAGATCGCCGACTGCATATTCGGCTGAAACCAAGCCGACAAGGCCGGATGGGACAAGGTGCAAATCTCCCATCTGTTCCGGCGGTACCTGTTGCAGCAGGTCAAAAGGAAACTCGTTGGCGGCCCAGGGGAACTGGCTCAGGCGATAGACCATCCATTCAACGCGGGCCAGATCCGGGAGATATGGGGTATTTGAGGTAACGGCCTCCAGCCCGGCAAGGGTATCGGCAAAGCCCTCGCCGTAGTCGGAAACAGATGCTGTACTTAACGGGTAAGAGAGTATGTGGCGGCGGGCAACGGCTTCAAAAAACTCTTCACCAACCAGTTTCTGGCATGCCGGGTACGCAAGCTCCAGGCACTCCGTCAGCGTGATGACAAAGTTGTTGCGGTAGATTTGAAGCAACCCGTCAGCATCTGCCACACCATCCTGAACGGGCAAAGCCGCCGGGCGGTAATGCAATTCATCTGCAAATCCCCGTTGGAGATCGGAAAGGGAAGGTGAGGGGTTCATGCTGCATCTCCTTCCGTGACTGCGCATGTTTCCCGGATGATGGCCTTTGCTTTGTCGGCTTCAGTAAGCAAAACCTGTGGCTCGGGCAAGTCCCGGTCCCATTCAATCAGTGTCGGGGGGACGTTGTGAGCGGCGGCATGTGTTTCCAGCCATTGGCGGTACAATGCCCATACCCCGTCGGTGACCGGCATGCTGTGGGTATCTATCCACACTTCCCCCTGGGGCAGTTGTTTGACGGTAAACCCGGCAAGGTGGATCTCCCCGACGGTGGCCGGGTCGATAGCAGCAAGGTATTCCTGGGCGTCAAAGCCGTGGTTAAAGGCACTGACGTAAATATTGTTCAGATCCAGCAGCAGCCCGCAGTCGGTGCGCTTTTGCACTTCAACCAGAAAATCCCACTCGTTGATGGTGGAATGGCTGTAGGAAAGGTAGCTGGACGGGTTTTCCACCAGAATCGGCCTTTTAAGGGCATCCTGCACTTCAAGCACATTGCGGCAAAACACCTCAAGGGCTTCTTCGGTATAGGGAAGTGGGAGCAGGTCATTGAAATACTGCCCGTCCACCGAACTCCAGCTCAGGTGATCAGATACCAGGAAAGGCTCAATTTCGTTGACGAGGCTGACCAGCGAGTTAAGGTGCTGGCGGTTTACCGGGTCGACAGACCCTAAAGACAAGCCGACACCGTGGCAGCTGATCGCGTAGTGGCTTCTGAGATGGCGAAGGGTTTCCCTCGGTGCGCCGTCCACACGAAAGAAATTCTCACTGTGGATTTCGAGCCAGCCGGTATCCGGCTTTTGCTCACAAAAATAACCAAAATGGGGAGCACGCAGACCGACGCCGACTGGCTTTTGCGGTTTGGCGATGTGATCAGTCTGGATCATAACAGTGCTCCCTTATTTGGTTTGGCGGTTAAATTAGCCTGCAGTTTTAGAACCGCCCGCCAGGCGATCACAAAGGCCTTTTGGTACCATTACGAAGGCGTCTTTCTGGCCGTCAGTTTTGGACGTACCGGCACAAGAACTGCTGGCTGTCGCACAATCATTCTTGCCTGCTTTCACAACGCCATAGCACTTTTCTTTTTCAGCCGCATGGGCAGGAGCGGTGGTCAAAGTGGTTGCACCCAGAGCCAGTAAGCCGGTAACCGCGGCAGCAACAGCAAAGTTCTTCTTACTCATGATTTTCCCTCTCATCTCATAGTTGTGTGTTGCGATAGAGTTGCGCCTGCGTTACTGGTGTGTTGGCGCTCTCAGTTTAAAAGATAGATGTTCCCCCGGAAAACTTTCACGTTGGTACGGAAAATATTGGATTTTTTCGCCATTCGGCTGGTAACAGGATGATCTTGATGGGTTATTTTCCGCGCGTTTTTCCCCTTCCGATCGGTTATACTTTTCAACCTGTGTATAAATAACCAGTGAAATACGATGGACGTAACAGATCTCATTGATGGCCTGAACGACAAACAGCGCGAAGCCGTTGCCGCGCCTCTTGGCAACTACCTGGTACTGGCCGGTGCCGGCAGTGGCAAAACCAGGGTGCTGGTTCATCGTATTGCCTGGCTGATGCGAATGGAGCAGGCCTCACCGTTCTCTATCCTTTCGGTGACCTTTACCAACAAGGCGGCAGCAGAGATGCGCCACCGTATTGAAGACCTGACCCGGGGCACCGCATCCGGGATGTGGAGTGGCACCTTCCACGGCCTTTGCCACCGGATCCTGCGTGCTCACCACCTGGATGCCAACTTGCCGCAGGACTTCCAGATCCTCGATTCAGATGACCAGCAACGCCTGTTGAAACGTATCATCAAGGCGCAGAACCTGGATGAGAAACACTGGCCGGCGCGCCAGGCGTCCTGGTATATCAATGCCAAGAAAGACGAAGGCTTGCGTGCCCACCATATCGATACCTTTGACCCCGCAGAACGAACCTGGCTGCGTATTTACAGTGCCTACCAGGAAGCCTGTGACCGTGCCGGGCTGGTGGATTTTGCCGAGTTGTTACTGCGCTGCCATGAACTGCTGCGTGACAAACAACATATCCGTGAGCATTACCAGGCCCGTTTCCACCATATCCTGGTGGACGAGTTCCAGGACACCAACAACATCCAGTACGCCTGGCTTCGGATGATAGCCGGTACCCAGGCCAACGTGATGATTGTCGGTGATGACGACCAGTCCATTTACGGTTGGCGCGGTGCCAAGGTTGAGAATATCCAGCGGTTCCTGAACGAGTTCACCAATGCCCAGACTATCCGCCTGGAACAGAACTACCGCTCTACCGCCAATATCCTGAATGCCGCCAATGAGTTGATCTCCAACAACAGTGAGCGCCTTGGCAAGAACCTGTGGACGGAAGGGTCCGAAGGCGATCGCATTTCGGTCTATTCCGCATTCAATGAGCTGGATGAAGCCCGTTTTGTGGTTGGCCGGGTGAAATCCTGGCTGGATGAGGGCGGCGCACTCAACGATGTAGCCTTCCTCTACCGTAACAACGCCCAGTCCCGTGTGCTGGAAGAGGCGCTTATCCAGGCCCAGCTCCCGTACCGGATATACGGCGGTATGCGATTCTTCGAGCGCCAGGAAATCAAGGACTCCCTGGCGTACCTTCGCCTGATTGCCAACCGCAACGATGATGCATCCTTCGAGCGTGTGGTGAATACCCCAACCCGTGGTATCGGCGACCGGACATTGGAAACCGTGCGTCTGGCTGCCCGTGACCGTGGTACTACCATGTGGGAAGCCTGTATCCAGCTCCTGAACGAGCAGGTCCTGGCTGGCCGTGCTGCCACCGCCTTGCGCAGGTTTGTCGAACTGGTGGATGCACTGGAAGACGAAACACGCGAGATGGTGCTGTTCCAGCAGACCGATGCGGTGATCCGCAACTCCGGCCTGCGTACCATGTACGAACAGGAAAAAGGTGAAAAAGCCCAGTCTCGTATCGACAACCTTGAGGAACTGGTCACTGCAACCCGCCAGTTTGAGGTGCCGGAAGAAGCCGAAGGTATGACACCGCTTTCAGCATTCCTTTCCCATGCCGCACTTGAAGCCGGTGAAGGCCAGGCTGATGAGTTTGATGATGCTGTTCAGCTGATGACCCTCCACAGTGCCAAGGGCCTGGAGTTCCCGCTGGTGTTCATGGTGGGGGTGGAAGAAGGGATGTTCCCGAGCCAGATGTCGTCAGAAGAGTCTGGCCGCCTGGAAGAGGAGCGCCGTCTCTGTTATGTAGGCATGACCCGTGCGATGCAGAAACTCTACATCTGCCATGCGGAAATGCGCCGCCTGTACGGTAAGGACATGTTCCACCGGCCGTCCCGATTTATCCGCGAACTGCCGGAAACCTGCCTGGAAGAAGTGCGGATGCGCGCCCAGGTTTCACGCCCGGCTACAGCGGCAGGGCGTTTCAGCCAGGAAACCGTCAACAACAACTTTAACCAGACGGGCTTTAACCTTGGCCAGCGGGTAAAACACCCGAAATTTGGTGAGGGTACCATCATCAATTTTGAAGGCAGTGGTGCCCAGAGCCGGGTGCAGGTTGCTTTCAACGGTGAGGGTATCAAGTGGCTGGTGACCCAGTACGCGAAACTGGAGCCGATGGCATAAGCCCCCAAAAAAAAGCGGTGGCCCTGGAGCCACCGCTTTTTTGTATCCAGACTGGGAAGGTTATTTCTCAACCTGCCACAGAGAACCCAGTGAGCTCAGCAAGCCCTGGCTGGCTCCTTGCTGGCCAAGGAATTGAAGGGCTACCGGTGCCAGTTGGGCAACCAAAGCCGGATCAATGCCCAGCATGTTGCATACACTGTTTACTGTATCCATGTTCTTGATGGTGTCACCCAGACCGCCGGGTATGGCAGACATCAGGCTGTCCATGCCAGGGATCAGTTTACCCAGTTCATTCTTTTGCTCACCACCGAGACTGTTCTGTGCCAGGGCCAGCAGGGCACCGGCGCCACCCACAGCCTGTTCACCGGACAGGCCCTTAACCTGATCAGTCAGTGCAGATACCAGCGGGGAGCTGGCCTGCGCCTGTTCGCTGCTGCCGGCGACTTCTTTCACGATACCGCCAAGGTCATCCAGGCTGAATGCATACGAAGGCAGGGAGGTAAAAGGCAATGCCAGAGCCAGTACCGCACAGGCCGACGTTTTCGCAAAGTGCTTACGCATGAAAATCTCCTTTGTTGAAATACGCCAATTTATAGATGCTTATGATGGTTGGCGCTGGAATATCATTGTGCGCTTATGGGTCAGTAATGTCACCGCGATGATGTCAGAAATGCGTAAGGATGTGCCGCCCGGTTACAGGGATGAGACGGCAAACCACAGTATTGAGCCGCCGGCAGTACAAAAAACCAGAGCAGTGAGCGCATCGATGACCCGGGTTATTCGTTGCAGGCGCTGCTGAATTGCCCGGGTGGTCAGAACCGACGCCAGCATGGCAAACCAGAAAAACCCCATAGCGAACAGCAGGAATATGGCACTTACCCGGCCGGGGCCAGACATGGTTGCCGGAATCAGGGTAGAGAGCAGGCTGACAAAAAACACCAGCGCCTTGGGGTTAAAAAGGTTGGTCGTTAGCCCTTTTACAAACGCCTCCCGGTGCGTGGAAAGCTGTGCTGCCGTCTTTGTTACGCCTGAGTCAGGGCTTCGCAGTGCGCTTTTCAATGCACCTGTCCCCAGCCAGAAAAGGTAAGCGCCTCCGGCAATCTGGACCACGTTATAGAGCGTTGGGTCGCGGTGAACCAAAAGGCTGATGCCGGAAATGCTGAGGGTCGCGTGGATGGCAATCCCCACCGCCAGCCCGAGAGCGACAGCGACGCCTGTCTGCCGCCCGTACCGGGCAGAATTTTGTACCACCAGGGCGAAATCCGGTCCCGGGCTTGCCAGCGCCACGATAAAGATACCGGCCAGCGAAAAAAGCACCTGCGCATCAGTCATGTTTGGTATCGCTCCTTTCAGACAATTTCAGGGGAAGTTTCTTTTCATCCATGTTTTGGCCGGTTTCGCCAGGCATCGTAAGTGAAGATGATCAGCGCCAGCCAGATAAATACAAATGTTGTCGCCTTGTCAGCGGTAAAGCGCTCGCCGTAAAACGCGACAGCGAGGATAAACATCAGGCTCGGGCCGATATACTGGAAAAAGCCCAGCGTGGAAAGCCGGAGCCGGGTAGCCGCACCGGTAAAGCACAAAAGCGGCAGGGTGGTGACAATGCCGGCGGAAAAAAGCAGCAGGTTCAGCGTCGTGCTGTTGCCAGAGAGATCAGAGGTTGGGGAGTCGGCAATGCCGAACAGGTAAATAAGCGCAACGGGTAACAGCACTGCGGTCTCGATAAAAAGCCCGGTTGCGGCATCGGCACGTATTTTCTTTCTCAGGAGCCCGTAAGTACCGAACGAACCGGCAAGGAACAGCGCAATCCACGGCAGAGAACCGAAAGTGACTAACTGTACCACGACGCCGGTTGTTGCCAGTAACACTGCAAACCACTGTAACCGACGGAACCGCTCACCAAGGAACAGCATGCCAAGCACAATACTGATCAGTGGGTTGATGTAATACCCAAGGCTGGCATCCAGCATCAGGTTGTTATTAACCGCCCAGATAAACACCAGCCAGTTGGCACCAATAAACAGGGAAGTGATCGCCAGAAGCCCAAGGCGTTTTGGCGAACGAACCAATGTTTTCAGCGAGCTTACATTTCCGGTCAGCCAGATGATGGCGGCGAGAAAAACAAATGACCAGATAACACGGTGAGCCAGGATTTCCGGTGCCGGCACTTCCGTGATTGCCTTGAAGTACACGGGGGCAATTCCCCACATGGTAAAGGCACCCAGAGCGAGTAATACACCTTGCCGGGTCTGGTTCTGGTCGGTCACGGGAAAATCCTTCTTATTATTGATTTACTGTTTTTTTCCGTTAAAAACAGTTGATGGACTAGTCAGTATATGGAGGAGGTCGTGGAAATCCCAGCACATTTTTCCACCGGCTGCGGTTGGCGGAACAACCCTGCGCGGGTAGAATGGGCGGCTGTTTTTATGGCTAGAGTGGCGGCATGTCCTGTATCGAAGAACTGACAAATTCCCCGGCGTTCCAAGACGGTGAAACCGTGCTGAGGGAGGTCTTCGGCTACCAGACATTCCGTGAAGGCCAGAAAGGTGTCGTGGATGCGGCGATCGAAGGCAAAGACTGCCTGGTGATCATGCCGACCGGCGGTGGCAAGTCACTGTGTTACCAGATACCGGCTTTGGTGCGCGACGGCGTGGCCGTGGTGGTTTCACCACTTATCTCCCTGATGAAAGACCAGGTAGACCAGTTGGCGGCCAACGGTGTTGCCGCCTCCTGCCTGAACTCCTCCATGACACCGGAAGCCCTCAGCCAGACCCTTCGTGATCTGCACGCCGGTAACATTAAGCTGCTGTACGTTTCCCCTGAACGGGCATTGATGCGAGAGTTCCTGGAACGCCTCGACTCGTTGAACATCGCCCTGTTTGCCATCGATGAGGCGCATTGTATTTCCCAGTGGGGGCATGATTTCCGCAAGGAATATGCCGCTCTTGGCCAGCTTCGGGAGCGATTCCCGTCAGTTCCGGTGATGGCGCTTACTGCTACCGCAGATGAAACTACCCGGGCTGATATCCTAGCCCGTCTGTCACTTGCCGACCCCTATATTTACCTCGGCAGCTTCGACCGCCCGAATATCCGCTATACCCTGGTGGAAAAACACAAACCCCAGGCCCAGCTCATTCAGTTCCTTACCGGTCTGAAAGGCCAGAGCGGCATTATTTACTGCAACAGCCGGAAACGGGTGGAGCAGGTGTGCGAGAAGCTGTGCGAAACCCATTTTGCTGCTGCGGCTTACCATGCCGGGATGAGTGCCGACGAGCGCGCCCGGGTGCAGGAAGCCTTTCAGCGTGACGATGTCCAGATTGTGGTTGCAACGGTAGCTTTCGGCATGGGGATTAACAAACCCAACGTGCGGTTTGTGGTTCACTATGACATTCCGCGCAATATCGAGTCCTACTATCAGGAAACCGGACGTGCCGGGCGGGACGGTCTGCCGGCTGAGGCGATGATGCTTTACGATCCCGCAGACATGGGTTGGTTGCGCCGCTGCCTGGATGAAAAGCCGGAAGGCCCACAAAAGCAGGTTGAAAGTCACAAACTTAATGCCATGGCAGCTTTCGCCGAAGCCCAGACCTGCCGACGGCAGGTGCTGCTCAATTACTTCGGCGAATACCGCCATGACGCCTGCGGCAACTGCGATGTGTGCCTCGATCCGCCAAAGCGCTTTGACGGTACGGAAATGGCGCAAAAAGCCATGTCCTGTGTTTACCGGGTGAACCAGAGCTTTGGTATCGGCTATGTGGTGGAAGTCCTGCGCGGGATGCAAAACCAGCGCATCAAGGATCACGGCCATGACAAGCTTTCAACCTGGGGCCTCGGCAAGGACGAGAGCCACGAGTATTGGGTCAGTATCATCCGCCAGCTTGTCCACCGTGGTTTCCTGATGCAGAACATTGCCCGCAATTCAGTGCTCCAGCTGACTGAACAGGCCCGCCCGATACTGCGCGGCGAACTGTCTCTGGAGCTTGCGGTGCCACGGCTGGGGCTCAGCCAGCGTACCCGGGCAGACAAGATCGGCAGCCGCCATTACGACAAGAAGCTGTTTGCCAAGTTGCGTAAGCTGCGTAAGGCAATCGCTGATGAGGATGATATCCCGCCTTATGTGGTGTTCAATGACGCCACCTTGATCGAAATGGCGGAGATGTTGCCGACGTCCCAGGCAGAAATGCTGGCGGTGAACGGTGTGGGGCAGGTCAAACTGGATCGGTATGGCGAGGCTTTCCTCGACTTGATTGAAGATCACCTGACCATGGGTGATTAGGCAGGGTGTAGCCCTGGCGCATGGAGTGCACGATGAGTTTTTCTTTTTCCTCCCTGGAATTTAAACCGGATGAAGGCCGCTTGGTTCTGACAATACCGGAGCTGGATTTCGACAACGCACCGGCCCTGATGGCTGGTTTTCTTTCAGTGATTGGGGCGCACGCAACCGAAGCCCAGACCGATGCGGATTTACACAGCTGGCTGGTGGATTTTGAAGGTTGCCGTCTGATGCTCCGCGCCGAGCATTACAGTACTTCAATGTGGCTGGAAACCCTGGATGGAACAGGGCAGGAAGAACTGGCATTTCTGGCGGGTTGGCTTGGTAAACGCTGATAGCTCAGCGGTTTACCGTTAGCAACACTTTGAAAGTACGCCACTGTCTTAACATTCAAATCGATTAATGTATAATCATCGCCCTTTGGCGGGAGAAGGCGGCTGTTTAGCTGAATTTCTCCTGAAGATGAAATTTGGGTTCCCTCACCCCCAATTAACAAAAAGGTTCTGACATGCAGACTTTTTCCCCTGCTCAGCAGCGTAAGGCTCTGGGTTACCTGGTACTTTTCCACCTCTTTATCATCGCGTCCAGCAATTACCTGGTTCAGCTCCCGTTTACCCTTTTCGGTTTCCACACCACCTGGGGGGCGTTTACTTTCCCGTTTATTTTTCTGGCAACAGATCTGACGGTCCGTATTTATGGGGCTGGTATGGCCCGGCGTATTATCTTCCTGGTGATGCTGCCGTCTTTGGTTATTTCCTATTTGCTTTCTGTGGTGTTTTTCCAGGGAAGTTACCAGGGCTTGGCGCCGCTGGGAGAATTTAACCTGTTTGTATTCCGTATCGCGGTGGCAAGCTTTATGGCTTACCTGCTGGGCCAGATCCTCGATATCCACGTGTTCAACCGCTTGCGCCAGATGAAACAGTGGTGGGTGGCTCCGGCGTGCTCGACCATCTTTGGTAATGCCAGTGATACCGTGGCTTTTTTCGCCATTGCGTTTTACAAAAGCCCAGATGCCTTTATGGCAGAGCGCTGGACAGAAATCGCGTTGGTGGATTACACCTTCAAACTGGTGATCAGCCTTGGCCTGTTTGTCCCGATTTACGGCGTACTGCTCAATATGATCATTCGCCGTATTACCACAGTTTCACAGCAAAGCGGGCAAGTTATGGCTTCTGAGATAAAATAAAAATGAGGCCGAAGGACAGGATGTGAGACGTTCCCATCCCGTTTGCTACTAAATGATTTCGAAACCGGCGCAATGCCGGTTTTTGTTTTTTTGGAGTTTGCCCATGGAAATACGCAGTACTGATTTCGAAGAAGCGGTCCAGGTGCTGAGCCGCATCAGCGAGTTTTGCCGGGGGGAAACCGTTGAGTCCCTCAGGCAACGGATTGGACGCCGGCCAAACCTTGTGCTGGTGGCGGAGAAAGACGGAGAGTTGCTGGGCGTCAAAATTGGTTACCAGCTGGATGATGACTGCTTTTACAGTTGGCTGGGTGGGGTTGTACCGGAAGGGCGGCGCCAGGGAATTGCAAATATGCTGCTCATCCACCAAGAGCAATGGGCAAAAGAAAAGGGATACAAAGAAATCCGGGTTAAATCCCGTAACCGGTTTACCGCCATGCTTTGCATGCTGCTGAATAATGGGTACCAGGTTGAACATTTGGAGAAAAAAGACGGGGTAGGGGACTACCGCTTACATTTTGTTAAACACCTGATTTAAATGAGTAACGAAAATTAAATGGAAAAAGATCTCATTTAGGGGTTGTGCAATGATAATGAGAATGGTTATTATTAACTCGCACTCAGGGACACCTCCTACCGAGAGTGGTTCTGATGGCACGACATTGCTCACATTGCTTCCAGTGTATTAAAGCTAGGGCGCGACGGTTTCCCCCGAAGGTCCAAAATTCAGCTTATAGCGACGTGTTTACACGTCGCTTTTTCTTTTGTGCCGCCATCCCTGGCCTAGGGCCATTAAGCCATCTCTACCAGTTTGGCCACCAGTTTATTAATGCCGCTTGCCGCCTCACTGATGTTTCCAGCCAGCATATATGCCGGAGTAGAAAGCACCTTTCGTGCAGGGTCTACAACAAAGCCATCAACCGGGCACTCAACGTGCTCACCACCCATAACACTGAATGCAGATGCGGTTTCATGATCAGTTCCGATGGTACCCATGGCTCCTTCACCGTACACGGCTGGGATCATGACCGGTGAAATACAGATGTAACCCGCTGGCTTGTTTGCCTGGGCAAAGGCCTTGCAAGCAGCCAGCACATCCGGGTTCACGGTATGTGCAGAGCCTTCAAAGGCAAAATTTGACAGGTTTTTGGCTGCGCCGAACCCGCCAGGAAGCAGCAAGGCATCAAACTCACTGACATCCAGCTCTTTCACATCACGGATGTTGCCTCTGGCAATACGAGCTGCCTCAACCAGCACATTGCGGGTTTCATCCATCTCTTCACCTGTCAGGTGGTTAACCACATGGTGTTGGGCAATATCTGGGGCAAAACACTGCCATTTTGCGCCGTTTTGCTCAACCGCCAACAGGGAAAGGACAGCTTCGTGTATTTCTGAACCGTCATATACACCACATCCGGACAAAATTACCGCTATGTTTTTCATTTTTATTTCCTCGTCTTGAATGCAAAAAAGGCACGAAAAAAACACTGAATCCAGATACATCACAGAACAAAAATCTAGCAATTATGATGATGTAATGAGTGGATTCTGTATTTTTTTCCACAATAAAGGATCGGTGAGCGATCCTGATCAAGATCATTGATCTGTATTTAAAGTTTTGAATTTAAAGGATATAAAAATAAGATCAGAGTAAATTTCAAACAAAGCCTAAGATTCATAAAATTATTACCAACAAACTTATCCACAGGGTGGAAGAGTTTGTGAACAAACATCCGGTTAACAGATTCCCCTCTACATGGCATGCTAGTAGCCAATCAAATTCCAAGCGTACTGCGATGGGTCACCCGGGCTCATCAGTAACCGAGTTTAATTATGGCAACGATTCCAGAAAATCCATTGATCCTGGTTGATGGTTCATCCTACCTCTACCGTGCGTACCATGCAGCCCCTAATCTCACCAACAGCGATGGTGAGCCTACCGGAGCAGTATACGGCGTGGTCAACATGCTGCGCAGCCTGATCCGTCAGTTCCCTCAGTCTGAGGTGGCAGTCATTTTTGATGCCAAGGGCAAAACTTTCCGTGATGATATGTACGCGGAATACAAGGCAAACCGTCCACCCATGCCGGATGATCTGCGTTGCCAGATCGAACCGCTGCACCAAATTATCAAGGCAATGGGCTTGCCGCTCCTGATGATAGAAGGGGTGGAAGCAGATGACGTAATTGGTACCCTGGCACGTCAGGGATCAGCGGCCGGGATGCCGGTTCTGATCAGTACCGGTGACAAGGATATGGCGCAGTTGGTGGATGAGAATGTTCTGCTTATCAACACCATGACCAATATCGTCCTGGATGTAGAAGGGGTCAAGGAGAAGTACGGTTTTGGCCCAGAGCATATGATTGACTACCTGGCTCTGATGGGGGACAAGGTCGATAACATTCCGGGTGTGCCCGGCGTTGGTGAGAAAACCGCAACGGCGCTGATTACCGGTATCGGTGGTCTGGATGAGCTGTTTGCCAACCTGGACAAGATTGCCCCGCTCGGTTTCCGTGGCTCCAAAACCATGGCTAAGAAGCTCGAAGATAACCGCGAAGGTGCTTACCTTTCCTATGCACTTGCTACTATCAAGTGTGATGTCGAGCTTGATGTTACTCCACAAGAACTGCGTAAAGGCGAAGAAGACCGCGATACCCTGGTTGCCCTTTATGGCAAGCTGAACTTCAAACGCTGGCTGGCGGAACAACTTGATGGCGGTACCTCAGTTGCGACTTCTGCACCGGCTGCGGCAGCTTCTTTTGCGTCTGCAAGCAGTGCCACCGATAGCGCGAGTGATACCTTTGCGCCTGCTGCCATTGACCGCAGCAAGTATGAAACCATCCTGACAGAAGATGATTTCCGCCGCTGGATGGACAAGCTCAATTCAGCGTCCCTGGTTGCGTTCGACACCGAAACTGACAGTCTGGATTACATGGTTGCCAACCTGGTAGGCGTTTCCTTTGCTGTCGCAGAAGGTGAAGCGGCTTACCTGCCTGTTGCACATGACTATGTCGATGCACCGGAGCAGCTCAGCCGCGAGTGGGTGCTGGCTGAAATGAAGGTCTGGCTGGAAGACCCAGCCAAACTGAAAGTCGGTCAGAACCTGAAATACGATGCCAGCGTACTGGCCCGCTACGATATCAACATGCGGGGTATCGCCTTTGACACTATGCTGGAGTCATATGTCTATAACAGTGTCGGCGGCCGGCATGACATGGATAGCCTGGCGCTGCGTTTCCTCCAGCACAAGTGCATCAGTTTTGAAGAAATTGCCGGCAAGGGCAAGAAGCAGCTGACTTTCAACCAGATCCCGCTGGAGCAAGCTGCTGAATATGCTGCAGAGGATGCTGATATTACCCTTCGCCTGCACAATGCGCTGAACCCAAAAGTACAGGCTGATGAAAACCTGAAGATCGTTTTTGAACAGGTGGAAATGCCTCTGGTACCTGTACTGTCACGGATGGAGCGCAACGGTGTACTGATTGACAGTATGAAGCTTGCCCAGCAGTCTCAGGAAATTGCAGTCCGGCTGGATGAGCTTGAGCGCAAGGCGTTCGATATTGCCGGGGAAGAGTTTAACCTCAGCTCACCAAAGCAGCTTCAGGCTATCCTGTTTGAGAAAATGGGCCTGCCGGTACTGAAGAAAACACCTTCCGGGACTCCTTCTACCAATGAAGAAGTGTTGCAGGAACTGGCACTGGACTACCCGCTGCCAGCGGTTATCCTTGAGTACCGTGGCCTTGCCAAGCTGAAGTCGACTTATACTGACAAGCTTCCAAAGATGGTGAATGGGGAAACCGGCAGAGTCCATACTTCCTACCATCAGGCCGTCACTGCTACCGGCCGCCTGTCATCAACCGATCCTAACCTGCAGAATATCCCGGTACGTAATGATGAAGGCCGCCGGATCCGGCAGGCATTTATCGCCCCCGAAGGCTATACCATCCTGGCTGTCGACTACTCCCAGATTGAACTGCGGATTATGGCGCACCTCTCCGGCGATGATGCACTGGTGGATGCATTCCGCCACGGTAAGGACATTCACGCTGCCACTGCAGCAGAAGTGATGGGTCTGGACATTTCAGACGTCACGTCTGAAATGCGCCGCCGTGCCAAGGCAATCAACTTCGGCCTTATCTACGGTATGAGCGCTTTCGGTCTGTCACGCCAGTTGGGGATTCCGCGTGGTGAAGCTCAGGACTACATGAACCTGTACTTTGAGCGTTACCCTGGTGTGAAACGTTACATGGAAGAAACCCGCCAGCAGGCGTCTGAAATGGGATACGTTGAAACCCTGTTCGGCCGTCGCCTGCACCTCCCTGATATCAAGTCCAGCAACGGTATGCGCCGTAAGGCTGCCGAGCGTGCGGCAATCAACGCGCCGATGCAGGGGACGGCTGCAGATATTATCAAACGTGCCATGGTGCTGGTGGATCAGTGGCTGCTCCAACAGGAGCCGGGTACAGCTCGCATGCTGATGCAGGTGCACGATGAACTGGTTCTTGAGGTGAAATCGTCGCTGGTTGACAAAGTTGAAAGTGAAGTACGGAAATTAATGGAAGGTGCAGCTCTGCTGTCTGTACCATTGATTGCGGATGCCGGTCGCGGTGATAACTGGGATCAAGCCCATTAATTGTTAATAAAAATGCAATAAATAACCAAAGCCGGCAAAGTCCGGCTTTTTTTATTCATAAATAAAGCCCTTGGCGTCAACGGCTTATATCCTTTTATTACCACTTATTGAAATAAAATTACGAAATAAGCTTTCTTTCTGTTACCTGTTGGGTTAAATTAGACCAAGTAGGGTACAGAGGTAAGATGTTCTATCTTTCAGACCTTTTGTTTCACGTTATTGGATTTGGCTGAATCAGCTGCCCCAGTCGTTAGTGACTGGGGCTTTTTTTATGTCTGAAAATCACGGTGGCCACTTGGATTGTGTGAGCTCAGGCAGAATCAAAATAAAATTAGAGTAAATACTTTAATATTGGCAGGTGGTACGTATAATAGTCAGTGCTTCTTGTTCATTTTTTTAGCCATGCTGGCATAGATATCTATCGCCAGCGCGGTAACCCCTTGTATTTATGCCGACCTTCTCTGGTCGGTATTTTTTTACCTGCTGTTTTCTGAAATTTCCTTACAAAGACATACAATCGGTGGCGAGATAGCTGAAATCTTTTTTATTTACACCAAATAAGCATCCGGAAGGAAAGATAAGAATTGTGAATACAAGCGGTTAGAGGGGAGACGTAAAAGCAGGTATTGCGAAAGAATCAGTAGGCGGGAAGGTGGGATATGGCAAACTTGCATGAAACAGGATAATCATCAACACTTTAAATATAACTATGATGATTATCCTCCGATTTCTCTCCCTTTACCCCACTGACAGGTGGGGTATTTTTATTCGGTGCCCTCGTCAGGTTCTGCCGTTTCTTCCTGCTCCAACACTTCCGTGATCAGGTTGGCCTGGTACCACTGGTCCAGTTTGGCGCGAACTTTGTCCACTCCAATACCCTTAAGAGACGAAAAAGCTTCTACCTGGACATCGCCACAAAACGCGAGAGCGGCTTCCTGAACCATGGTGAGTTGCTTCTTGCGTGCACCGCTTTTCAGCTTGTCAGCCTTGGTCAGCAAAACAAGAACTGGCAGGTTACATTCCACTGCCCAATAAATGAGTTGCTGATCGAGATCCTTCATTGGATGGCGGATATCCATCAGAACAACCAAACCTTTAAGTTGTTCACGTTTTTGCAAATATTCACCCAGTGCTTTTTGCCACTTAAGCTTCATTTCCTGGGGAACCTGCGCATAGCCATATCCTGGGAGATCCACAATGTGGCATTCATCCGTAACCTTAAACAGGTTGATGAGCTGAGTACGGCCGGGAGTCTTACTGGTTTTCGCCAGATTCTTCTGGTCTGTCAATCGGTTAAGTGAACTCGACTTACCTGCATTTGACCGGCCGGCAAACGCGATTTCGATACCGGTATCATCCGGAAGATGACGGATATCCGGGGCACTGGTAATGAAGTGCGTCTGGCGATAGTTAAGTGGAAAATTCACTGTTAACTCCATCTCGACTTTATGTAGTCGGCTAATTACTTTTATGTGAAATTGTGTAAAATAACCGTGCTCGGCTTATGGTCGCTCATTGTACCATGTTGTTACCATGAAAGAGCGGTTCTGGAAGCTTGATAATTATAAATGGAATGTCATGAAGAAATTAGCGCTGATAATGACCCTCCTTGCCAGCAGCAGTGTTATGGCCCAAGGAGATGTAGAGGCTGGGAAAGCCAAAGCCGCAACTTGTGCCGCTTGCCACGGTGCTGACGGTAACAGTGCTTTAGCCCAATATCCCAAGATTGCCGGACAACACCCTCGTTACCTGGAAAAGCAGCTGATTGAGTTTAAGCTCGGTCAGAGCAGTGGTGGTAAACAAGGCCGGTATGATCCTGTAATGAGTGGCATGGCTGCCCCGCTGTCTGAAGTGGATATGGCCGATCTGTCCGCATACTTTGCTTCCCTGGAAATGTCTCAGGGAACAACGCCTGAAAACTCACTGGATGTTGGTAAGCAGCTTTACCTTGCCGGAGATGCTGAACGTGGTATTACGGCTTGTGTGGCTTGCCATGGCCCACGGGGTAACGGTACGCCATCTTCGGGCTTCCCGAAAATTTCCGGCCAGCATGCGGAGTACACCCAGATTCAGTTAACCAAATTCCGGGATGGTCAGCGTAACAACGACCTGAATGGCATGATGGGCTCTGTCGCTGCCAAACTGTCAGATGCAGAAATAACTGCCCTGTCCCAATACCTTGGTGGCTTGCACTAATATCCAAAGTGCCATCAAACCGCGAATTCTGAGGGCAGCTACCGCTGCCCTCGCTGTTTTATGCCAGACGTCCATCTCCCGCAGTTCCTCTTTTCTTACCCTGCCTGTAAGAGATCAGCCATAGAATGCAACGGATTTCACTGAATTCGCAGCGGGATAAATTTTTAACTTCCTTGTAATTCATGCTGTTAAAAGATTTGTTGAGTGCAACAAACATAACAATGTGAGCTGAAAAGGTTTTTCTTCAAGCTACTTTATCTAGACTAAACATGTCGACAGGGAGTTGGCGAAGGAACAGGAAAAGCCAGGATGGCGGCGCAGGATAGCGCGAAGGATACAGAAGGACCGGGTC
This sequence comes from Parasalinivibrio latis, assembly GCF_036825535.1. Classification (GTDB taxonomy): domain Bacteria; phylum Pseudomonadota; class Gammaproteobacteria; order Enterobacterales; family Vibrionaceae; genus Parasalinivibrio; species Parasalinivibrio latis. The sequence continues at coordinate 3,664,172 of NZ_CP098812.1, read as the reverse complement.
CGGGAAGGACTGTCTTGGGACAGGGGAGTTAAGGAACGCCAGGCAAGGCCTTAAGGAAGAGCGGCAGTGCGGAGTCTCTGCCGGGCAAGGATGGCCGAATGAGTTTCTGGAATGAAACATGTGCTGGGAAGCCCTGTTAGGGATGACAGGAATACAAGGAAGCTAAAAGGATTGCCAACCGTCACCAGGGTGGTGAAGAACAGCAAACTTTCAGGGAAGCGTACTAAACAGATGGACTTGAACCGGGAAGTTGTATTTCGTTAAGGATAAGACGTCACAGAATACGTTCTCAAGAACGATGTTAGCGGCAGGTTGATACCTGCCGCTTTTTTCTTTCCTGCCTTTTTGTTACAGTGCCGCCATTTCGCGCAGAGATCGAAATATGTCCAATTGCCCTCTGTGTCATGGGGCGAACCTCTCCCCCTACCACAGCGACAGGAAGCGGAGTTACCTCCAGTGCGGCAACTGCCGGCTGGTGATTGCCGATCCCGCATCCCGTCTGACCCCAGAGCAAGAAAAAGCGGTCTACGATCAACATGAGAACTGCCCTGATGACCCCGGTTATCAGACATTTCTCTCCCGTTTGGCTGCACCGCTCGTGGAAAAACTCCGGCAGGAAAACCTGGCTGGTGTTTCAGGGCTGGACTTTGGTTGCGGACCGGGACCTGCACTTTGTCAGATGCTGACACAGGCTGGTTTCCCGACAGTTGGCTATGATCCCTACTATGCGCCGAACACTCAATTGCTGGATACCCAATATGATTTCGTGACTTGCACGGAAGCCATTGAACATTTTTATACACCAGCAAAAGAGTGGCAGTTACTGATGAGTCTGGTCAAACCGGGAGGTTGGCTGGCCATCATGACAAAACTGGTGCGCAGCCCAGAGGCATTTGCTGGCTGGCACTACAAGAACGACCCAACTCACGTCAGTTTCTTCAGCCGGGAGACCTTTGGTTTTCTGGCAGAGCGTGACGGACTCCAGCTGGAGTTCGCTGCAGATGACGTCATGTTATTAAAGAAGGTACAAGCATGACCCGTAAAAGAAAGGGCCGTCGCCCTGGTTCTGAAGGCCCGGCCCGCTACGATGACCGTGCGCCGTCAAATGACGAGCTGGCCAGCCGCATGATGAAAAAGCTGAAAAAGCGTAAGGGCCACAAAGCCGGCTCTCGCCATTCAGCAGCTGAAACCGCTGCTGCGGCAAAGACCCGCCAGCAACGTGATCCGCGCCTTGGCAGTAAGAAGCCAATCCAACTGGTTGTGGAAGCCAAGCCGCATCCAAAATCTGCCGAAGCGAAGAAACAGCGCCGCATGAATGCTGAAGAAGAGCTGGCGATGCTGGAAAATGATGCCCAGTTGCACGTATTGCTTGGCCGTATCGAAAACGGTGAGCGCCTGGGTGCCGGCTTGCAGTCTTATGTCGATGAAAAGCTCGACCGTATTGAAGTACTGATGAAGCAACTCGGTCTTTACGATGAGGCAGAGGAAGCTGAATCAGAGAACAACACCAAAGGTAAGGCTCACCAGTCAGACAATGACCTGCTGGATACCTTTGACCGTTTTGATGAAAACAGCTGGGACAAGGAGTAAGTCTTGCAAACCTCGGTGATGTTAATGCTGGTTGCCGGCGGCCTGATTATTTTCGGTCTGTCTGTGTATGCCGGTTCACTTCTGATGAAACTGCGCCGCCAGAACCAACTGCAAAAGCAGGCGATGGATGACGCGATTTCTGCTCGTAACGACAAGATCATTGAAAGTGTCAATGTGATTGCCTTTGCAGCCCAGCAAAAGCAATGTGACCTTGCAGAGGCCGCTATCCGCCTCTATATGATCATGGATCACTTGCAGGGTGAACGTCGCATAGAGTTTCCGCAGCGCTATCCGGCGCTTTATGAGCTCTATGATGAAGTGAAAGACCTCGACCGGGGAGAGTCCCGCAAGACCTTGCCTAAAAAAGAGCGTATGCAACAAGATCTCAAACGCATGAAAGCTGAAGCGCGTCTGGCTGAAGCAATTCAGGTTGAATTGGGTGAAATTCTGGCGTTTACCGGCTTCAGGCCGGAAGATGCCCATATTCTTGCCAGTTAGGCAACTCCTGTAGCTCAAATTGCCGGGTTGGTTATGATCCGTCCGGCAATTCGAGCAGCCCATACCGGGAACCACTCTACAAACTGCCAGGGAATGTGGCAGACTATCCGCTCCGAGCCGAAGGCCAAGTAAGCACTGCGGCCGGTTTCTTTAATTGTCAGCAAGATTGGGTGTAGTCATGTCGTCTCAACAGATCATCTGGGACCAGGAATTAATCCAAAAATATAATTACTCCGGCCCGCGTTATACCTCTTACCCGACAGCCCTCGAATTCCATGAGGCATTTACCTCGGCTGAATTCGATATGGCCTGCACCCAATACCCTGAGCGTCCCCTGTCGCTCTATGTACATATCCCGTTCTGCCACAAGCTTTGCTATTACTGTGGCTGTAACAAGGTGATCACCCGGCACCAGCACAAAGCCAATGATTACCTGGATGTGCTTGAGCTTGAAATTCGCCAGCGGGCGTTTCTTATGGGCGGTCGCAAGGTGTCCCAGCTTCATTGGGGCGGCGGTACACCTACCTTCCTGACCAAAGCACAGATCTCCCGCCTGATGGGCCTTTTGCGCCAGGAATTCGATTTTGCGCCTGATGCTGAAATCAGTATCGAAGTTGACCCGCGTGAAATTGAGCTGGATATGGTGGACCACCTGCGGGCCGAAGGCTTCAACCGCATGAGTATCGGTGTCCAGGACTTCAATAAAGAAGTACAGAAGCTGGTTAACCGTGAGCAGGACGAAGACTTTATCCGCAGCCTGCTGATTCGGGCGCGGGAGCTGGGCTTCACATCCGTGAACCTGGACTTGATTTACGGCCTGCCGAAACAGACCCCGGCTTCCTTCGCTCTGACGCTGGAAAAAGTACTGGAAATGGATCCTGACCGCCTGTCAGTGTTCAACTACGCACACCTGCCAAAACTGTTTGCCGCTCAGCGTAAAATCCACGATGAAGATCTCCCGCAAGCCCAGGAAAAAATGGCCATGTTACAGGAGACTATTGCCACCCTGACCGGAGCCGGGTACCAGTTTATTGGTATGGACCACTTTGCCAAGCCACAGGACGAGCTGGCGGTGGCGCAGCGAAATGGCGAGTTGCACCGTAATTTCCAGGGCTATACCACCCAGGGTGATTGTGATCTGCTGGGCTTGGGCGTATCCGCAATTTCAATGATTGGTGATACCTACGCCCAGAACCAGAAAGAGCTCAAGCACTATTACGCGCAGGTAAACGAGCAGCACCACGCACTGTGGAAAGGGCTGGTGCTTGAGCAGGATGACCTGATCCGCCGTGAACTTATCAAGACCCTGATGTGTAATTTCTCGTTGTCCAAGAAAGCCATCGAAACGCGTTTTGGTCTGGAATTCGACAACTATTTCTCGGAAGACATAAAACTTCTGCAGTGCTTTATCAATGATGGGCTGGTGGAAGAGAATGAAGAGGAAATCCGCATTACGCTTCGTGGCCGCCTGCTGATACGTAACATCTGTATGTGCTTTGACACCTACCTCCGTGACCGGGCCAGACAGCAGCAGTTTTCGCGGGTTATATAAAACCTGTGGTACCAAAACAAAAAAACCGCATTTTTGCGGTTTTTTTGTTTCTAATATCCGCCGCTTACAGAGGTAAGCAGCAGGGCCAGGATACCGGCGACAAAGGGGCCGGAGCCGGAAGTGGCAGCCAGTTCAGTGGCTGAGAGCAGGGCGTCGAACATTTCGTCTCCAAATTGGGGTGGTTTACCGGGTTGCCTGGAACTTGCCCCCTGTTTTACCTGAAAAGTGCGACGCCATTTTATGTCAGTATGACAACCACCGGTCCTGACCAAAATCAAACCTGGTTAAATTATGCTCGCGCTGCGGCTTTAGCAACCAGCTCGGCTTTTTCTGAGTCTGACAGGAAGGCCATTTCAAGACCGTTGCGTTGCAGCGTTTCAATTTGTTCCTGAGTCAGGCCGGCGGCCGGGGCTGCGACTTCATATTCGTAAGGAAGCTCAATCCCTTCCACTGCAGGATCGTCAGTGTTCAGGGTGGCCAGGATGCCGTGCGACAGGAAAGTTTTCACCGGGTGTGAAGTCAGGTCTGCAACGGTGCTGGTTTGGAGGTTCGAGGTCAGGCATGACTCGATACCGATACGGTGCTGGGCTAGGTAGTCCATCAGGGCCGGATCTTCGATTGCTTTTACGCCGTGGCCGATGCGTTCTGCACCCAGCTCCCTGATTGCCTGCCACATACTCTCTGAACCGGCTGCTTCACCAGCGTGTACGGTAACACGAAGGCCGGCACTGCGGACCTTGTTGAAGTGTTCAATAAACTGGGTACCCGGTTGGCCGAGCTCATCTCCGGCAAGGTCAATGGCTGCCAGCCTGTCTTTGAATGCCAGCAGGGCGTTCAGCTCCTGCATGCAGGCGTCGGTGCCGAAGGTGCGGCTCATAATACCGATAAGGTTGGTCTTTACGCCAAACTCCCGGCTGCCGGCATCAACGCCATCAGCGACGGCTTCAACCACGCCTTGCAGGGGAAGCTGGTGTTTCATCGCCATATAGTAAGGAGAGAAGCGCAGTTCTGCGTAGTCGATCTGTGCTTTGAGGGCGTCTTCTACGTTTTCATAAGCGACCCGGCGAACGGCATCCAGATCGCCAAGGACAGCGACGCCCCAGTCGAGCTTGGACAGGAAAGCGACCAGATCTGGCTCATTTTCCACAACCTGTACGTGTGGGCGCAGATCAGCAAGGTTATCAGCCGGCAGGGCCAGGCCAAATTGTTGCCCCAATTCCAGAATAGTCTGGGCACGGATGTTTCCGTCGAGGTGACGGTGAAGATCGGTCAGCGGCAGGTGACGGGTGATCATGATAATTGCGCTCCTTCGATTGGCTATTCCGCATTGGTCGGCCAGTATAAGAACAAAGGAGCGTGACGTCAGTAGCACAGATTGTGAAAAAACAATGTAACGTCACAAATTTGCACGATAGTTACTAATGCTGTTGGGCCGGTTCATGGTAATGCCATTCATGCAGCGGGACCGGGCGGCCAAAGTGATAACCCTGGCCGTAGTGGCAACCCAGGCTGGCAAGGGTTTGGGCCTGCCTTTCAGTTTCAATGCCTTCGGCTACCACATGGACTTCCATTCCCTGGGTCATGGCCATGATGGCACGTACAATGTTGTAGTTGGTCTCACTGACATTCACGGCTGCCACAAAACTGCGATCAATTTTGAGGCTGTCACACGGCATCTGGTGCAGGTAGGAAAGGGATGAGTAGCCGGTACCGAAATCGTCAATGGCAACCCGGATCCCCATTGCACGGATTTGGTCGAGGGTCTGGTGTGACTTCATTCCGTTGTCCATCATCTGGGTCTCGGTGATTTCCAGCGTGAGGTTGGCTGTTTTCAGGCCGCTGGCCATCAGGATATCTTCAAGCCGCATGATGAAATCATCATGCACCAGCTGGCGGGCGGAAAGGTTCACATGAAGCTGGAAATCTTTTGGCCATTGCCCCTGTTCGATTTGCCGTGCGGTATCGAACGTCGCTTTTCTCAGTACGCACAGGCCGATTTCGGCAATAAGGCCATGCTTTTCTGCCAACGGGATAAAATCTCCCGGCGGCACCATCCCCCGGTGTGGGCTTTGCCAGCGTACCAGGGCCTCCGCACCACACAGACGGTAGTCCTTGAGGTCAACGACCGGCTGGTAGTGGACAACAAACTCATCGCTGTTTATCGCCATGCGAAGTTCGCCAAGCATCTGTGCCTGGGTCAGGGATTCGGCCAGCATGGATTTTTCAAACTGGCAGTAATTGCCGGCATCCGTCGCTTTTGCCCGGCTGAGTGCCAGGCTGGCATAGCGCAGCCAGTCCATCATATCGGTATCTGACAATACGCCAATCACAACGCCGGCATTGGCTGACAGCTGGATGTTGCTTGAACCGACAGTGAACGGGGTTTGCAGCGTAGCCAGCAGCTTCTCGGTAACCGAGAACGCCTGGTCGGCACTTCCGGCCTCCGGCCAGTACACGGCGAATTCATCCCCGCCGATACGGGCTAGCAGGGTGTGGCGTGATGGCAGGTTAATGCTGAGGCGATCGGCAATTTGACCCAGCAGATAGTCACCCTTTTTCAGGCCGAGATTGTTGTTGATATCCCGGAAGCGGTTGAGGCCCAGCAGTATCAGCGCCCCTTTGGTACTGCTGCTTGCCCGGGCGTGTCGGATTAGGCCCTGGTAGCTGTACAACCCTGTCAGGATGTCGAAATCCACCTGCTCCTGCAGCATATTGAAAGAGTGCTTGAGCTGGTCACCCATGTGGTTGAAGGCTTCCTTGAGAGCCTCCGTTTCCTTTATTTTCATCTCCCGCTGGATGCGGAAATCAAGATCGCCGTAGGCCAGCCGTGCGGCTGCCTTAGCAGTATCAGCAATCGGGTGGGTCAGTCGGCGAAGAAGGGAGTATGCGATTAGGCATCCAAGCCCGGAAACGGTTAATACGGTCAGAAGGCCAATGCGGTAGGTGGATGTCAGATCCCCGAGTAAGCGTGTTTCAGGAATAACCACTGCAATGTACCACGGGTTTTTGCTGTCACCTTCTAGATAGTAGGGGGTGACTTTGGCGTGGAGAATCCCCTGCTTTTCGTCAACGAGTTCAAAAGGGGTACAGATCTTTTCATCGGCAGATTTATCGTTCTCAAAACGGGCAAATTGTGACAGCACTGCCTGTACATTGGGGTCTGGGCTGAGAGAGGCAGGCTCCAGCAGTTGGATGTGAGGGTAATCCGGGTTTCCGTAGGCGAGCAGGCGCTTTTGGCTGTCGAGGATAAAAAGGCTGCTGCCGTCAGTAAAGTTTTGCTGGTAGAGAAAGTCACTGAAGGAGCTCAGTTCAATGGTTACCTCTGACACGCCTACCAGCCGGTTGTCCCGAATAACCGGTGCAGCGGTAGTAATGGTCAGTGCGTTGTTTTTATCTGCTGTGTCACCGTCCTGTATCCAGGTCGGGACCATTGCTTTGGCTACCTCGCGGTACCAGAGCTGTTGGGTGGGGTCAAAACCCTTAGGAGCATTAAGCCGGGTAATTTCACGGTCACTTTCCGGGAAGACAAATAATTCGCTGCGATGAGCCCGGAACGCATTGGTGATGTTGGTGTTTTTATCTTCCCCAATCAGAAATTCCGTGTACTGGCCTTCGGCACTCCCCAACCCGATGTAGCTGACCTGCGGCATCCCCTGCAGCATAGGCGCGAAGACATACTCGATAAACTGGAGGGCAGTGTCGTCACTATTACCTCGCAGCATGTCGAGATCACCGAGGCGTTGGGCAAAAAAGGCGTTGGTATTAAAGGGGACGCCAAGGAAGATATCGAGGTCGTGGGAGATCTCTTTGGTGTAGGACTCGAGGAGGTCAGCACTGACGCGCCGGGCAGTATCCCTGGTGTTGGAATATTGCACTGCAGCCATGGTTAACATCGTTAACCCAAGCACCACCAGAATAGGCAGCATGACCGCCATGCGCATAGACAGCAACCTTTTCTGGCCCATTGCCTTCCCGCTACCTCTTTGAACCGATTTGGGTATAAGTGACAACAAGATACAAACTTAGTGCATTGAGTTGTATATCAAATATCCCAAAATTAGACGGTGGGTACACTTTTCACGCATAAAATATAAATTAATCGTCGATCTGTAACTCTTTGAGTTTACGAGTGAGTGTGTTTCGTCCCCAGCCAAGGAGCTTTGCCGCTTCCTGTTTGTGGCCTCGGGTAAACTGCAGCGCCTCCTGCAGCAGGATTCGTTCAAACTCGGGCAGGGCATCCCTGAGCAGGTTGTCCTTGCCTTCACGGAGTGCGTCGTGTGCCCACCCTGAGAGGCTTTGCTGCCACCCTGCAAGTTCTTCGGACGGCGTGACAGTGGCCGGGCGGCTGAGCTCAGGCGGCAAGTCTTCCGGGAGGACTTCCTTGCCACTGGCCATAACGGTCAGCCAGCGGCAGGTATTCTCAAGCTGGCGCACATTACCCGGCCATTCAAAGTGAATGAGCTCGTCGACGGTTTCTTTGCTCAGGGTTTTCACTTCAACCCCCAACTCCTTGGCTGCCCGCAACAGGAAATGCTGGGCAAGTTTCGGTATGTCCTCCCTGCGTTCACGCAAGGCCGGGATGTGTACCCGGATGACGTTGAGGCGGTGGTAGAGGTCTTCCCGGAAATCACCTTCCTGGACCCGCTTTTCCAGATCCTGGTGGGTTGCAGCGATAATGCGCACATCAACATTCACCGGGGAGTGTCCTCCCACCCGGTAAAACTGTCCGTCAGCGAGCACCCGCAGCAGGCGAGTCTGCACATCCAGCGGCATATCGCCAATCTCATCAAGGAACAGGGTGCCGCCGTTGGCCTGTTCAAACCGGCCTTGTCGGATTTGGTTGGCCCCGGTAAATGCCCCTTTTTCATGGCCAAACAGCTCTGACTCAATCAGGTCTTTGGGGATGGCGGCCATATTAAGGGCGATAAAGGCACTCTGTGCCCTTGGGCTGTGACGGTGCAGGGCATGGGCAACCAGTTCTTTACCGGTACCGGACTGACCGTTGATCAGAACCGAAATGGAAGAGCGTGACAGGCGGCCGATAGCGCGGAACACCTCCTGCATGGCCGGGGCCTCCCCGATGATCTCCGGGGTATCAACCTGTTCGGTTTTCCCGCTCCGGTTGCGTTTCTGTTCCTGGCTGTGGGCCAGGGCCCTTTCTACCAGGGTAACGGCTTCGTCGATATCAAAGGGTTTTGGCAGGTACTCGAATGCCCCTTCCTGGTAGGCGTTAACTGCGGCATCCAGGTCGGAGTGCGCTGTCATGATGATGACTGGCAGGGTGGGGAAGTCACTTTGCAGCACCCGAAGCAGTTCGAGGCCGGATGTACCGGGCATTCGGATATCAGACAGGATGACATCAGGGACTTCCCGGTCAAGCTGCTGCATTACGCTGTCAGCGTCAGCAAAGGTTTCACAGCGCATGCCGGCGGCGCTGAGGGTTTTTTCCAGAACCCAGCGGATTGAACTGTCGTCGTCGACGACCCAGATTGCCCCTTTGCTCATGACGTTCCCCTGTTATTTTTTAATTGGAAGAAATATGGTGAATTCAGTGTGTCCCGGCCAACTGTTAACTTCGATTTTTCCCTGATGCTGGTCGATGAGGTTACGTGAAATGGACAGCCCGAGCCCGGTGCCTCCTTCCCGCCCGGTCACCATGGGGTAGAAGAGCGTGTCCTGCAACTCCGTCGGGATCCCCGGCCCGTTGTCGATGATGTCGATTCGCGCAGCCAGGCGAAAACGCTGGCCATGGATAATGGCCTGGTGCGAGGTGCGGGTACGCAACAGTATTTCGCCCCCTCCCTGTGGCTGGAGGATCTGCGCTGCGTTGGAGACAATGTTCAGAAGGGCCTGCTCAAGCTGGTCGGCATCAATATCAAACTCCGGCAGGCTTGGGTCGTAATCGCGGCAGATTTCAATGTTGCCGGGGCTGTCGAGTGCTACCAACTGGCGTACTTTCTCCAGCACTACATGGATGTTTCCCGGTGCCTTTTTCCCCGGCCGTTGCGGGCCCAGCAAGCGGTCAACCAGGTTGCGCAGCCGGTCTGCCTGCTCAATGATGATCTGGGTATATTCGGTCAGCGACGGGTCCGGCAGCATCTTTTCCAGCAATTGTGCAGCGCCACGCAGCCCACCGAGCGGGTTTTTGATTTCGTGGGCAAGCCCGCGAACCAGTTCCTTGGCAGCTTGCTGCTGGGCATACTGGCTGAGCTCCTGGCTGATCCGCTGCTGTTGGCCGATGGGCTTGAGCTCCAACAGCATCATGGTCTGGCCTTCCCAGCGGATCGGGCTGGCACTGAGCTCAACCTTGCGCTGCTGGCCATCGATGACCAGGGTAACGTCACTGTCGTTAAGGCTCTGTCCGTGGGTAAGGGTTTCCTGGACCATATTGAGGTCGATAGAGCTGTGCTGGATACTTTGGGTCAGCGGCTCATCGGACAACCGGCGAAGCCCCACACACAGCAATTGCTCGGCAGCGGGGTTGCCGTAACGGACTTTGAGTTCGCCGTCTAACACCAGGACAGCTGTAATCAGGTTGTCGAGCAGCGCTTTATTTTCCATAGCCGTCATTGCTCATCCTTGTTGCACTAATATGGTGCATTAAGTGTACTCTGACTCCCCCGGATGATGCACGGAGATCTGTTCCGTCCTGTGACGGGCTCGCAAGCCCGGCATTCACTGGGCTATTTCACCCTGGCTCGGTGCAGGTACACAGTCACTGAAGGTGTCGATGCAATTTCCTTGCCGTTCTCCAGAAGTGCTACCCGGATACTGTGTTTACCGCGATCAACATTGGTAAGTTGCCATTGGAGAGACGTAGAGCGTGGGCCTGAAGGGCGGTTGTTGAGGTAGACCTGGAGAGCCTGGTTTTTACCCAAGGGGGCATCCAGGGAGACACTGAGGGAGATATCACCGCTGTTGCTGCGCAGGGTTTCCTGGTCGCTGGGGGTTGCGAGAATAACGGATGATGCTTTTGGGGCTTCGTCCTTGTTAAGGCGGGCGGAAATCCCTGTTTGTATCTCTTTGGCTGGGGGACGGTGTGAACTGACAGGCGCTGCGCCTGCACTGTTATAGTGCAATTTATCACTGCGCCCTTTTTCCGGAGGGGTGTCGCTGTAGTGTGTAACACCTTTGCTGTCTTTCCAGGTATAGACCGTAATGGCGTGTACCGGTGTCAGGGCAATGATGGTTACTGAAATGAAGGCAATCAGGGAAGCGCGCTGTGCCCTCGAGGTACGGGATATCATGACTGTCCTTGCTCGTGAGCGCTTGAAGGTATGGCTTCATTCTATGTCGGCCAATCGGCTCAGCAAGCACAAAAAAGCCCACCGGAATGGTGGGCTCTTTGATATGCGATGGGAATCGCAACCGGTTGATTAAACTGAGTAGTACAGTTCAAACTCCAGTGGGTGAGTGGTCATCTGGATGCGCTCAACATCCTGAGACTTCAGGGCGATGTATGAATCGATGAAGTCATCAGAGAATACGCCACCTGCAGTCAGGAACTCACGGTCTTCGCTCAGGCAGTCCAGTGCCTGCTTGAGAGATTCTGCAACAGTTGGGATTTCCGCTGCTTCTTCTGCCGGCAGGTCATACAGGTCTTTGTCCATTGCATCGCCAGGGTGGATCTTGTTCTTGATACCGTCCAGGCCAGCCATCAGCATGGATGCGAAGCACAGGTAAGGGTTCGCTGCTGGGTCACCAAAACGTACTTCGATACGGCGTGCTTTCGGGCTTGGTACCACTGGGATACGGATAGACGCAGAGCGGTTACGTGCAGAGTATGCCAGCATAACAGGTGCTTCAAAGCCAGGAACCAGACGCTTGTAAGAGTTGGTCGCCGGGTTAGCAAATGCGTTGATGGCGCGAGCGTGCTTGATGATACCGCCGATGTAGTAAAGGGCAGTTTCAGACAGGCCGCCGTACTTGTCACCGGCAAACAGGTTAACGCCGTCTTTTGCCAGAGACTGGTGAACGTGCATACCAGAGCCGTTGTCACCTACCAGTGGCTTAGGCATGAAGGTCGCGGTCTTGCCAAACGCGTGAGCAACGTTGTGAACGACATACTTATAGATCTGGATTTCGTCCGCTTTGGTAGTCAGGGTGTTGAATCGGGTCGCGATTTCGTTCTGACCGGCAGTTGCCACTTCGTGGTGGTGGGCTTCAACAACCAGGCCCATTTCTTCCATCACCAGACACATGGCACTGCGGATGTCCTGTGAAGAGTCAACAGGTGCTACCGGGAAGTAACCGCCTTTAACGCCTGGACGGTGACCTTTGTTACCGCCGTCAAAGTCACTGCCGGTGTTCCATGCTGCTTCAACATCATCAATCTTGAAGAAAGAGCCGGACATGTCAGTTGCGAACTTCACGTCGTCAAACAGGAAGAACTCTGGCTCAGGACCAATCAGTACAGTGTCAGCAACACCGGTAGAGCGCATGTAATCTTCTGCGCGTTTGGCGATTGAGCGTGGGTCACGGTCATAGCCCTGCATGGTTGCTGGCTCAAGGATGTCACAGCGAATGTTCAGGGTAGTTTCTTCAGTGAACGGGTCCAGTACGGCACTTGATGCATCCGGCATCATCACCATGTCTGACTCATTAATGCCTTTCCAGCCGGCTACAGAAGAACCGTCGAACATTTTGCCGTCTTCGAAGAAATCAGCGTCAACCTGATGGGCAGGAATTGAGATATGCTGCTCTTTACCTTTGGTATCGGTAAAACGCAGGTCTACGAACTTAACTTCGTGCTCCTGAATCAGCGACAGAACGTTTTCTACTGACATGTAACTAACCTCCGGTGTCAAAGTATTTGGCGAAGCAACACAGATTCAAATGGCTGCGCCAGAAAGTTTTGAGGTAACGCTAATAATGTGGCGTCTTTTCTACCTGGCTATACAAATGCCAAAAGTGTGCCAAAAACATAACCTCATGTATTTAAAGGGCTCAAAGCTGAAATGCGTTTTGGGATGACAAACTTATGCACTTATTTGGTGCATCAAGGCTCCAATTTGGTGCATCAAGGTCCTTTCCTGATCTGAGTGCCCCAAAATAACGCAATCTCATTTGGCGATGCGCAGCAAAATAAGTCAATGGGGTAATAATTGAAGCCGCTCACAAGGTTAGCGTGTAATAGTTGATTTTTTTCCTCAATATTCTCGTCAGAAATGCGGGTTTCGCTGGGAAAATTTGTGAAATCTGCTACATTATCGACCAATTCTAAACCCGGTGGCGGCAGATCATGACGCTACACCCTGTGAGTGAATAAACTTCATGTCTAATCCACAGATTGAAAAACTGAGAAATATCGCGATTATCGCGCACGTTGACCACGGTAAAACTACCCTGGTGGACAAGCTCCTGCAGCAGTCAGGTACGCTGGAAACTCGTGGTGAGCACGAAGAGCGCGTGATGGACTCGAACGACATCGAGAAAGAGCGCGGTATTACTATTCTGGCGAAGAACACTGCCATCACCTGGAACGACTACCGCATCAACATCGTTGACACCCCGGGACACGCCGACTTCGGTGGTGAAGTAGAGCGTATCATGTCAATGGTAGACTCTGTTCTGCTGATCGTTGACGCTGTAGACGGCCCAATGCCTCAGACTCGCTTCGTAACTCAGAAAGCGTTCGCTCACGGTCTGAAGCCAATCGTTGTAATCAACAAGATTGACCGTCCGGGTGCACGTCCTGATTGGGTTATGGATCAGGTGTTTGACCTGTTCGACAACCTGGGTGCCACTGACGACCAGCTGGACTTCCAGGTAGTTTACGCATCAGCACTGAACGGCTGGGCGACGCTGGAAGAAGGCGAAACCGGCGAGAACATGGAACCACTGTTCCAGGCTATCGTTGATAACGTAGCGCCACCAGCCGTTGATACTGACGGTTCTCTGCAAATGCAGATCTCTCAGCTGGACTACAGCTCTTACGTAGGTGTTATCGGTGTTGGCCGTGTAACCCGCGGTAGCGTTAAGCCAAACCAGCAAGTGACTGTGATCGGTGCTGATGGCAAGACCCGCAACGGTAAAGTTGGCAGCGTGCTGGGCTACATGGGCCTTGAGCGTCACGACGTTGATCTGGCAAATGCCGGTGACATCGTTGCAATTACTGGCCTGGGTGAACTGAAGATCTCTGACACCATTTGTGACGTTAACGCTGTTGAGGCCCTGCCTGCACTGAGCGTTGACGAACCAACTGTTACCATGACCTTCCAGGTAAACACCTCTCCGTTCGCAGGTAAAGAAGGTAAGTTCGTGACTTCACGTAACATCCTTGAGCGCCTGCAGAAGGAACTGGTACACAACGTTGCGCTGCGCGTTGAAGAAACTGATGACCCGGACCGTTTCCGCGTATCAGGCCGTGGTGAGCTTCACCTGTCTATCCTGATCGAAAACATGCGTCGTGAAGGCTTCGAACTGGCAGTATCCCGTCCTGAAGTAATCATCAAAGAAGAAGATGGTCAGAAGATGGAACCGTTTGAAACGGTAACTATCGACGTTCAGGAAGAGCACCAGGGCGGTGTGATGGAGAAAATCGGCCTGCGTAAGGGCGAGATGACTGACATGTCTCCAGATGGCAAGGGCCGTGTGCGCATGGACTTCATGATGCCTTCACGTGGCCTGATCGGCTTCCAGACTGAATTCATGACCCTGACTTCTGGTTCTGGCCTGCTGTACCACACATTTGATCACTACGGTCCACACAAAGGCGGCGAAATCGGCCAGCGTGTTAACGGCGTACTTATCTCAAACGCAACCGGTAAGGCACTGACTTACGCACTGTTCAACCTGCAAGAGCGTGGACGCCTGTTCACCAAGCACGGTGACGAAGTGTACGAAGGCCAGATCGTTGGTATCCATAACCGTAACAACGACCTGACTGTTAACTGCCTGAAAGGTAAGCAGCTGACCAACGTACGTGCATCTGGTACTGACGAAGCTCAGGTGCTGACTCCTGCACTGAACTACACCCTGGAACAGGCTCTGGAGTTCATCGACGATGACGAACTGGTAGAAGTAACTCCAGAAAGCATCCGTCTTCGTAAGAAGCTGCTGACTGAGAACGACCGTAAGCGCGCAAGCCGCTCTAAGTAATCCGGTCTTCCAGCCAGATACAAAAACGCCATCCTGACGGATGGCGTTTTTTATTACCCTGAGTTCTTGCTGGCAGGTATCGCCAGTAAGGCTGAATGGTCAGCTGCGGATAAAGCGGTTGTAGATGAACAGGATAATCAACGCACCTACGGTCGCCATAAAAATACCGCCGATTGAGAATCCGCCGGTTGTGCTTATGCCAACCAGAGAGCCTACCCAGCCACCCACAATGGCACCGGCAATACCTAAAACAACGGTCATGATAAAACCGCCACCGTCCTTGCCTGGCATAATCCATTTAGCCAGGATACCTGCAATCAGACCAAGAATAATCCAGCTGATAAAACCCATTTGTTGTTCTCCGTTTATTTGGTGATATCGGGTTCAGGCAGCAACTTGCGGCTGCCGTCAACGCACATCCCGACTATAAACGGCTGATTTTCACAGCTCTGTCGCAAAATTAAGACTTCAACGTCTTAATGAAACGGTTGGACTCATGGATAGCCGCCTCCATCTGGCGGATAGCCTGTTGGATATCACGTTCCAGGCTGGCAAATTCCCCTTTCAGTGAACCAATGGCTGCTGCATTGAGGTTATGCTTCAGGTACAGGGAGTTATCGCGAAGGGTATCCAGTACCGGCACCATTTTGGCCTCAGCACGCTTCATCGCCCGCAGCATGGACTCGTAGTGCGCCTTGGTTATTTTGAGCTTCTGGGCGCTGTCGCGGCGAAGGGTGGCACTCTTGTAAAGTGACAGTTCGTCTTCCCACTCGGCAAACAGGGCATCCGAAACGTCTTCCACTGCGGAAATGCGTGACTGCACATCTTCAACCGCATCTTCGCTCGCTTCGTACTGGCTGTTGACCTCGTTGTACATTTCTTCCAGCTCGCCGCCGTCAAAATGGGTGAGGGCTTTGAGGCTGTCCAGGGCACTGGTGAATTGCTCCTGGGCCTCTTCCTGGGATTCCGCCGCTGCTTCCACCCGGTCAACCATGATATCCCGCTTGTGGATGCCCACTTTTTCCATGGCGTTGTAATAAGCTGACTGGCAGCCGGTGAGGGTTAAGAGCACCAGCCCGACAACGGGTAAGTAGCGCATGCAAAGCTCCTTTTTAGTAACATAGTGTTTCTGAAAAACTGACTATGGCTTATCCCGTGAACGGAAACAAGACAGAGCTTACCCGTGCATGGCACTTGTGCACGTCCTTTACCCGGCATCTGCTAAAACGTATTGGTCACGACCGGCTTACCGTCAGTGCGGGTTACATGGCTTATGTGACCCTGCTCTCTCTGGTTCCGCTGGTGACTGTCCTGCTGACGGCGCTTTCCGCTTTCCCCGGTTTTGCCGGAATGGGAGAGAAGCTGCAAAAGTTTGTGATTGAGAACTTTGTCCCGGCAGCCGGGGAGGTGGTGTCGGAGTACCTGCACCAGTTTGTTGCCAATGCAGGCAAGATGACAGCGATTGGCGTTTTCTTTCTGTTTGTCGTCGCCCTGATGCTGATTTCTGCCGTTGACCAGAGCCTTAACTATATCTGGCGCTGCAAACAGAAACGCCCGGCAGTAACTTCTTTCTCGCTGTATTGGATGGTACTGACACTGGGCCCAGTGCTGGTAGGTACCAGTCTGGCCATGAGTTCGTATGTTACCTCGTTAAGTATCCTGCAAAACGAAATGATTACTGGCATGCAGAGCTCGCTCCTCCGCCTGATGCCGTTTATCCTGACTACCTTTGCGTTTTATGGCCTCTATACCCTGGTGCCGAACTGCCCGGTGCGCTGGCGTCATGCGCTGGCCGGGGCACTGACAGCTGCACTGCTGTTTGAGCTGAGTAAAAAGCTCTTCGCCATGTACGTGACGCACTTCCCGTCGTACCAGCTGATTTACGGCGCGCTGGCTGTGATCCCGATTCTGTTCGTGTGGGTTTATTTCAGCTGGTGCATTGTGCTGTTGGGGGCGGAAGTGACTGCGACGCTGGGGGAAATTCAAGACGAGGCCCGGCAGGATGATCAGCTTTCCGAGCTTTTGGGTCATGATGATCTAAACGCTCCACAAGCTGTA
The DNA here is from genome assembly GCF_036825535.1 of Parasalinivibrio latis. Taxonomy (GTDB): domain Bacteria; phylum Pseudomonadota; class Gammaproteobacteria; order Enterobacterales; family Vibrionaceae; genus Parasalinivibrio; species Parasalinivibrio latis. The sequence goes on along the minus strand of NZ_CP098812.1, from coordinate 3,647,374 downwards.
CAACATGATGAAAACACCCAGATGCACGATAAGGAGCTCGAGAAATGATTGCATTGATCCAGCGGGTCAGTGAGGCAAATGTCACCGTCGATGGTGAAATCACAGGCAGTGTTGGCAAGGGCCTTCTGGTCCTGCTTGGCGTGGAAAAGGGTGACGATGAGAAAAAAGCCCACCGACTTCATGAAAAAGTGCTGGGTTACCGGGTGTTTGAAGACGAAGCCGGGAAAATGAACCTCAATGTTCAGCAAGCCGGTGGTGATGTGCTGGTGGTTTCCCAGTTCACCCTGGCGGCTGATACCAACAAGGGGATGCGCCCGAGCTTCAACGGCGCGCCACCGGCGGAAGCGGAACGTCTGTACGAAACCTTTGTCGAATATTGCAGGGCCAGCGGTATGAAAGCGGAAACCGGCCGCTTTGCCGCTGATATGAAAGTCTCGCTGGTCAATGACGGGCCCGTGACATTCTGGCTGCAAGTTTAGTAGTGTATATACCCAAACCACCTCAGGGTGCAGGTTTCAGTCCGGCCTGTTAAGGCCGGACGTTTTCGAGGCGAACCGGTGCGCCATTATCACCGGAGAAGTGGCAACAACGGGTTGCCACGTTTAGGGAGGGTTGAGCATGTTTCGCCTGGTTACACCGGAAACAGCACAGCAGTTGGATGCGTATTTCCACTTCCGCTGGGAGATGCTGCGAAAGCCGTGGCAGATGCCTCCCGGCTCCGAGCGTGATGCTTATGATGCCGGTGCATGCCACCGGATGATCGTTGACAGCAAGGGTCGCCCGATTGCGGCTGGCCGGCTGTATGTAAATCCTGATTGTGACGGACAGATCCGGTATATGGCTGTTGCGCCGGAGTACCGAATCCGAGGTCTCGGCACACTGGTTTTGCATGCGCTGGAGCAGTTGGCGATAGAGGAAGGTGCCAAACGGCTGGTGTGTAATGCCAGAGAAGATGCGGTCGGCTTTTACCAGAAAAACGGCTTCGAGGACATGGGTGAGCTGACGGAAGAGCGCGGCACCACCCGGCACCAGCAGATGATCAAACACCTCGATGCCATGGCGGGTGTACTTCGCCATCCTGCATGGTGCCAGGAGCTGCAGCAACGCTGGGTTGTCCAAATCCCTATCAGCGAAAAGATGGGGGTGAAGATTAGCCAGTATACCGGCTACCGGTTCGAAACGGCGGCGTTATTGAATGCCAACCTCAACCCCCACCAGTCGATGTTTGCAGGCAGTATTTTCAGCCTGGCTGCATTGACCGGATGGGGAATGATCTGGCTGATGATGAAAGAACAGGGACTGACAGCAGAAATTATGCTGGCGGACAGCCATATCCGTTACCGAAAGCCGATTGTCGAAAGGCCACGTGCAGTGGTGACGCTGGACAGTTTAAGCGGTGACCTTGACCGCCTGGCCCATGGCCGTAAAGCCAGGGTAAAAATGGATGTCACCCTGTACAGCGGTGACACCGAGGCGGCGACATTTACCGGTACTTACATGCTGTTGCCGGGTGAGGAATCTCCTCAGGTTCAGCTGGCCCTGGTTGCCCCCTGACTGAGCAGCCAGCCAGACCTAGTTCACTGACAGGCTGCCGGTTTCTCCTACCAAATCCCATTTCCCGGAAACCTGGATAGGCTGGCTGTTGGCATCTATTGTGACCTTTGGCAAGGTAATGCGGCCACGGTCTATCTGCAGTGAAAATGCCGGAATGTTAAGCGGAATATGTTGGCTGCCCAGATCACCTGCATTGAAATCTGCTGCAATGGGGTGCAGCCACGGGTTGCTCTCCAGCCAACCTTTGGTGCTTTCACCTGCCGGGAGCTGTATGGTTACGGCTTGCGGCTCAATATCTAACTGTCCGGTCACACTGTAATTGAAACTGCTTTGCTGTGCAGCGAGACCGTTGGCGTTGAATGTCATGTCGAGTTCACCGGAAAGCGGGAAGTCTTTTTTAAGCCACTGGCGAAGCGTTGCCGCCGGGACAGAGAGCCCTTCCCCGAACAGAGCCCAAGGATGTGCCGGGTTGCTGTAATCGATGCGCCCGGACACTGTCATCAGGCCATCTTTAAACGGCAGTGACAGTTGGTTCAGGCGCCATTTCCCGTTAGCTGCAGATGTCTCTAGGTAAGGTTCGGTAACCAGAACCTTATTGAGGCTGATATAACTGGCGGAGGCATTCAGGTCTCCGTGCCAGAGACCAAATCGCTTGGCCGGCTCAGCGGCCAGATCTTTACCGTCAGCACTCAGGCCCGCTATTTGCACCGGGAAACCGATCTGCGGCCAAAGCAGGCTTAAATTGTTGATTTCCATCTGGCTGATGTTGATTTGCTTGAGTTGTTTCCAGTAGCCGGTCAGTGACGCTATCTCGGGTTCTTCCGCAACCCAGCTCACGCCGTTGATCACCAGGGAATCCAGCGCAATATCGTTTTCAGTCAGGCTGCCTTTTACTTTGACAAAACCGTCCAATAACCCGGTAGATGCGTCTACATCAAGCTGGCCGGGGTAGGCAAACACTTCAGTGATAGGGTTGGTCAGCAGCCAGTTATTGATAAGGATGTTGTCCGCCATAAAGGAAAGCCGGGCATCCTGCTGGTGCCAGATATCAAACTTCCCTTGATTGACGACCAGGTTGTCTGCAGACAGGTTGAGGGCATTGACTGACAGCCCGTCCATTTCGAGGCTGGTGTTAAGGAGGTCAACCCGGATAAGGCTGACATTGTACTGGGTCAGCTGTTTGCTCAGCCAGGCAGAGAGCTCATTGAGTGCTTGGCGGTTTTGCCAGCGTGCGTCGGAAAGAGTGAGCTGTTCAACTGTTACTTTGCTCTTGCCGATGTCAGCGGTGGCGCTGACACTGGCCTGTTCCCAGTCAAATGAGAGTGTGTCAAACCGCCAGTCACCCTTATCGTGCCGGCCGTCAGCAAGTACGTTAGTAATGTCTTCACCATGGATGTTCAGCGTTTTGGCTGTGAGGCGGAACTTGCCTTCAAAATCACCCAGGGACTTGCCTTTATAGCGCCAATTGTCGATTTGGACCTGGCCTTGGTGAACAGAGACAGCCTCACCGGAAATGTCTGCACGGTTAAGGGCAAGGCTGCGGATCAGGATATTGCTTGAGACCGGCAGGGTTTGTTCAGTCGACAGCGTGGTGCCGTCTGCGATCACTGCATCAAAAATCAGTCTGAATTTCAGCAGGCTTTCCGGGTTCCACCACACATCCAGTCGCTGGGCAGAAAAGGTAGGGGAAAGGTTGTTGGCTTCAGCCGGGAGGTCTTTGGAGGCAGAAACATCCCGCAGGGAAACATGCCATGGGTCATTGATTCGGTAGTGGAGTTCACTGGCGTTGAAGGTGATGCCATAGACCAACTGGAAGCCTTTTTTAACCACCGGGAGGCCATAGGGAGTGTGCAACAGGGCTATTCCGCTGCCAACCAGCAGGAGCAGGATAACCAGATAAATCGCAAGAAACCGAACCAGGTAGCGCATGCTTAGACTCCTTTAACCCACCAAAGAGTGGCGTAAAAGCTGAGGGTATTCAAGCACACAGAAAGAAAAGAAAAAGGAAGCCCCCAAAAAAGGGGGCTTCTTCAGTAAGGTCAGGTGCTTAATCAGTCGAGCTGTGGGCCCGCAGCAACCAGTGCCTTACCTTCTTCATTGTCAGTGTACTGAGCGAAGTTCTTCACGAAACGCTCACCCAGGTCGCGAGCCTTGCTTTCCCACTGCAGTGGATCCACATAGGTATCGCGTGGGTCCAGGATCTCGTCGTCCACATTTGGCAGAGATACTGGCACTTCCAGGTTGAAGATAGGGATGTTCTTGGTCTTCGCGCTCTCGATAGAACCGTCGAGGATGGCGTCGATGATCGCACGGGTATCCTTGATAGAGATACGCTTGCCTGAACCGTTCCAGCCGGTGTTAACCAGGTATGCTTCAGCGCCAGCTGCTTCCATACGCTTAACCAGAACTTCCGCATACTTGGTTGGGTGCAGCGTCAGGAACGCGTTACCGAAGCAAGCAGAGAAGGTTGGGGTTGGCTCGGTGATACCACGCTCAGTACCAGCCAGTTTAGCAGTGAAGCCTGACAGGAAGTGATACTTGGTCTGCTCAGGAGTCAGCTTGGAAACCGGAGGCAGTACACCGAAGGCGTCAGCAGACAGGAAGATAACTTTCTGTGCGTGGCCACCCTTGGACACAGGCTTAACGATGTTGTCGATGTGGTAGATAGGGTAAGAAACACGGGTGTTCTCAGTCTTTGAACCGTCATCGAAATCGATAGAGCCATCGCCACGTACAGTCACGTTTTCCAGCAGTGCGTCACGGCGGATTGCGTTGTAGATGTCTGGCTCAGCTTCTTTGGACAGCTTGATGGTTTTCGCGTAGCAGCCGCCTTCGAAGTTGAATACGCCTTCGTCATCCCAGCCATGCTCATCGTCACCGATCAGCTCACGCTTAGGGTCGGTAGACAGGGTAGTCTTACCGGTACCAGACAGGCCGAAGAAAATCGCAACGTCGCCTTCTTTGCCCATGTTGGCAGAGCAGTGCATGGATGCGATTTCCTGAAGAGGCAGGAAGTAGTTCATCATTGCGAACATACCCTTCTTCATCTCGCCGCCGTACCAAGTACCGCCGATGAGCTGCATCTTTTCAGTCAGGTTGAAGACAGTGAAGTTTTCAGAGTTCATGCCGTGCTCTTCCCACTTAGGGTTAGTGCACTTGGCGCCGTTCATCACCACGAAGTCTGGTTCGAAAGTTTCCAGTTCTTCTTCGGTAGGACGGATAAACATGTTCTTAACGAAGTGTGCCTGCCAGGCTACTTCAGTGATCACGCGAATGCACAGACGGGTGTCGGCGTTGGTGCCGCAGTAACCGTCGATAACGAACAGACGCTTGTCGGAAAGTTGGTGGGTTACCAGTTCTTTGAGGTCATTCCATGCTTCGGTAGAAAGTGGCTTGTTGTCGTTTTTGCCTTGATCTGACCACCACATTGTATCGCGGGTAGTTTCATCGCGGACAATAAACTTGTCCTTAGGTGAACGTCCAGTAAAGATACCGGTGTCTACAGATACGGCACCGAGTTCAGTGACCACACCACGCTCATAGCCTTCCAGGCCAGGCTTGGTTTCTTCAACAAAAAGCTGCTCGTAACTTGGGTTACGTACAATTTCTGTTGTCCCTGTGATCCCATAACGCGTTAAATCAATTGCCTTTGCTACCTTTTTTTCGCTGCTCATGACAGTCATAGGTGCTCCTTGGGTAAGATGTTATTGTTTCACTGTCGACCATGCTAACAACCTGAATAAAACAATTCAGAGAGACGATTCAAAAATTAACCACTTATTTTTTAAGGTTTTGTAATTTATTGTGGCCAATTTGAGCTCTTTATTTTACCGTTATGTGAACCATTAAAACCACCCGCAACGAATTATTAATTATTCAAAATTAAGCGTTGGCAACCCATTAAAATTCAAAAGAAACATACATGACAAAGATCAAAAAAAAGCCGGTCGTCAGACCGGCTTTTTGCTAATACTTAAGGGTTATTTCTTAACAAGAAATATCAGTGCACCTGATTTGAGCCAACAGCACCATTTTCGAAAAGTGCTGCTACATCAATGCTATCAAACACATAATCTGCATTGCAGTAGTCACAATGCAGGGTCAGGTTGCCGTTTTCTGCCAGAATAGTGTCGGCTTCATCACGTCCCAGGGACACAATGGCTGCTGCACTTTTGTCACGGGAACAGCCACACATGAATTCCACTGCCTGCGGATCAAACAGTTGGACGGTCTCCTGGTGATAAAGGCGATAAAGCACCTCTTCAGCTTCAAGTTCGAACAACTCTTCATTTTTCACAGTTTCGGTCAGTTGGACCAGGTGTTCGAAGCCGTTTTCGTCACCCTTACCGTCCGGGACGATCTGCAACATCATGCCCGCGGCCTGAGCGCGACCGCTTTCATTACCGGTGCGTAGCCACAGGCGGGTTTTCAGCTGTTCTGAATTGGCGAAGTAACCTTCGATACATTCAGCCAGGGTTTCACCTTCCAGGCCGACGACGCCCTGGTAGCGTTCACCTTTTACAGGTTCGATGGTGATAACCATGTGGCCTTTGCCAATCAGGTCTGACACTTTTTCCGATTCCGGCACTTCACCGCTGTAACGCGCAACACCGCGCAGTTGCTGGTTGTGGTTACCATTAATCACTGCCAGGGAAACCGGGCCGTCACCCTGTAGCTGGATAGTGATAGAGCCTTCGAACTTCAGGGTTGCAGTCAGCAGACTGGTTGCTACCAGCAGCTCACCCAGCAAACGCTGTACCGGAGCCGGGTAGTTGTGTCCTTCCAGCATACGCTGGTAGGTATCGCTGAGCTGAACCATTTCTCCGCGAACGGAGATACCGTCGAACAGATAACGGTGCAAGCTGTCTTTTGCCATCAGATATATCTCTGCTGTCTGAAATTAGTTGTTGGTGTACTTGAACTTAATCAGGTCACGGCGCTGTTTTTTGTCAGGACGGGCATCCGGCGCCGGGTTCTGTGCATGCAAACGGCGCAATTCTGCATCCTGCTCGCGACGGGCAATGCTCTCTGAGGTTTCCTCATAGAGTGTTTGCGCTTCCGGGGCGCCCCGTCGTTGCTCAGAGATTTTCAGGATGGTCACGGTTTTTTCGCTGTGACCCTGTCGAAGCCGGATCTCTGCGCCGAGTTCAACAATTTTGCTTGGTTTGGTGCGCTGTCCGTTATACTGCACCTTTCCGCCATCGATCATGTCCCGGGCGATAGATCGGGTTTTGTAAAAACGGGCAGCCCAAAGCCATTTATCCAGTCTTACAGCGCCTGAACTCTCTTTCGGGGACGGGTGTTTTTGTCGCACGTTCGCCTCCTTTTTGCGCGGTTGGCGTAAACTAACACAATTGGCTGCCACGATCAGCATCACATTTTCAAAGCAATATATGGTGGCGAGATAGCGTTTTTTCAATATATCCGTGTGACAATGGCACACTTGTACCCTCAGTTTTTAACATCATCGTCTGAGGTTGGTGTGTATTTTGATAATATTGTCATTTGCGTGAACGGGATGGCGGTTCACGGGTCTTATTAGATAAAGAAAAGACAAACAGTTAGAGAGTTTGGGAAGCATGGAAACAGTTGCACAACGGTGGACAAAAGGGGCGGATTTTGCCTCGGGATGGATGCGCAAGGTTCCGGCTGCGCGCCTGGCCCGTTGGGTATCTATGGTCTTATTGCTTGCGATTGCCTGGATTCTCGGCCGGCTGGTCTGGGAGTTTATGGAAACCCCTTTCCAGCCCCAGCGCTGGCAACCGGCTGCTGTTACCGCGCAGTCAGGCAATGAAGGCCCGGCTTACCAGCTTTCTGCTATCCAAAATGCCAACCTTTTCGGCCGCTACCAGCAAAAAGTGGCACCGGTTGTTAAAAAAGAACCGGTCAAGACCGCCCCGAAAACCAAACTGAACCTGACTCTTGTAGGTGTGGTTGCCAGTACAGACCCATCCCGGGCCCTTGCGGTTATCGCTAACCGGGGCAAGCAAAAAACCTACGGTATCGATGAAACAATTGAAGGTACTCGCGTTACCTTGCAGCAGGTGCAGACAGACCGCGTGATCATCCGCAACAATGGCCGTGATGAAGCACTGATGCTGGAGGGGATCCCTTACAGCGAACAAGCTGCAAGCACACCTGCACCCGCTGACAAACCCTCAGTGAATAACGGTGCCCAGGCAGAAGACCTGGCCCAGATTAAAGAAGAGCTGATTAGCAATCCGCAATCCATGCTCAAGTATATTCGCCTTTCCCAGGTTAAAGACGGCAACGAGATCAAAGGATTTCGCGTCAACCCGGGAAGGGACCGCCGCCTGTTTGACCAGGTCGGCCTGAAAGACAACGACCTGGCCGTGGCGGTAAACGGGAGCGACTTACGCGACCCGAAAGCGATGAGCCAGCTATGGCAGAGCCTGTCCGATCTTACTGAGATTAACCTGACCGTAGAGCGGGAAGGGCAGCTCCACGAAATCTATATCAGTTTCTGATACCACTTGGATTCATTCGCTGGTCAGAAAGATTAAAGAATGAATCCGAATGGTATAAACCACAGCCTAGGCTGAGCGGGAGAAGTGTGTGAAATATTGGGGAAAACGAAGCGCCTGGCTGGTAGCCGGTACCCTGTTGCTGAACAGTTTTACGGTGAATGCCGCCGAGTTCAGTGCCAGTTTTAAAGGGACTGACATCCAGGAATTCATTGAGATTGTCGGACGCAACCTGAATAAAACCATCATCGTCGACCCGGCGGTGCGCGGAAAGGTAAACGTGCGCAGCTACGATGTGCTCAACGATGAACAATATTACCAGTTCTTCCTGAGTGTACTGTCTGTTTATGGTTTTGCTGTGGTAGAAATGGACAACGGCGTGCTCAAGGTTATCCGGGACAAGGATGCCAAAACCGATGCCATTCCTGTTGTCGGGGAAAAAGACAACATTGAGGGCGACGAAGTGGTGACCCGCGTCGTACCGGTAAAGAACGTTTCCGTCCGCGAACTCTCTCCTTTATTACGCCAGTTGGTGGACAATGCCGGTTCCGGTAACGTGGTTCACTATGACCCGGCGAACGTCATTATGCTGACCGGCCGTGCGTCTGTGGTAAACCGTCTGACAGATATTATTGAGCGCGTCGACCAGGCTGGTGACAAGGAAGTGGAAGTGGTTCCGCTTAAGTATGCCTCTGCCGCAGAAATGGTTCGTATCATTGATGCCCTCAACAAAACCCAGGATGCCAAAAACGCCCCTCCGACACTGCAACCGCAGATTGTTGCTGATGAGCGTACCAACTCGGTATTGGTGTCCGGTGAGCCGAAAGTGCGGAAGCGCATCCTGAAACTTATCCGCCAGCTTGATCGAGAAATGGCAACAGTGGGTAACAACCGCGTGGTGTACCTGCGCTATGCCAATGCGGAAGAACTGGTCGATGTGCTGCAGGGTGTTTCCGACAAACTGGTTGCCGAGAAGCAGGGCAACGGACAGGGACAGGGCGGCCAGAAAACAGAAGTGCAGATTTCCGCCCACAAGGCGACCAACGCCCTGGTGATTACCGCGCCGCCGGATATCATGCGTGCGCTGGAAAGTGTTATCAGCCAGCTTGATATCCGCCGTGCCCAGGTGCTGATTGAAGCGATGATCGTTGAAGTCTCAGAAAACAACGGAGCCAACCTGGGTGTGCAATGGGGCTCGCTCGAAGGGGGCGGCATCCAGTTTACCAACACCGGTGTACCGGTTGGCTCTTACGTGGTGGCACAGGAAGAGACCAAGGACAAAACCAAGCTGGTTTCCCGGGTAGACAGCAACGGCAATGTTACCCAAGTGCCTGAAGTTGAATCCGGCACCTTTGATGCCCTGGCCAAAGTGCTGGGTGGCGTGAACGGTGCTGCTGCCGGTATCGCCCTAGGTGACTGGACGGCATTGGTCACCGCGGTGGCATCAGACAACGAAGCCAACATCCTGTCATCCCCAAGCCTGATGGTGCTGGATAACCAGGAAGCCTCCTTTATTGTCGGTGAGGAAGTGCCGGTCATCACCGGTTCGGCAACCGGCTCGAACAATGACAACCCATTCCAGACCGTTGAACGTAAGGACGTGGGCATCAAGCTCAAGATTACCCCGCAGATTAACGAAGGCACTGCCGTTCTTCTGAACATTGAGCAGGAAGTGTCCAACGTACTCGGTGCCAACGGTGCGGTTGATGTGCGGTTTGGCAAGCGCCAGCTCGACACTTCGGTGATGGTCAATGACGGCCAGATGATTGTACTGAGCGGCCTGATCGATGAGCGTACAGCAGAAAGTGAGTCCAAGGTGCCACTTTTGGGTGACATTCCGATTCTAGGCAACCTGTTCAAATCGACCAGCAGCCAGAAAGAGAAAAAGAACCTGATGCTGTTTATCAAGCCGACCATTATCCGAGACGGCATTACGGCAGATGGTGTCACCCAGCGCAAGTACAACTACATCCGTGCGGAGCAGCTTTACAAAGCGCAGGAAGATGTGGCGCTGATGCCGGGCACCAAGACCCCGGTACTGCCGGAATACGGCGAAGACCGTACCCTGCCTGCGGAAGTGCGCGCACTGGTGGCTGAACTTGGCCGCAAAGGGTCATGACCATGGATGTGCTATCCTCCGCGTTGCCTTTCCGCCTGCCGTTTGGTTATGCCAAACGGCACGGCGTGCTGGTTGAGCGCCGCGAAAGCCAGTGGCACCTCTATTTCAAAGGTGCGCCGACACCGCTTGTCCTGAGTGAGATCCGCCGCGTTCTCGGTACAGGCTATGTGCCGGAAAAAATCGAAGAAGCGGCATTTGAAAACAAACTGACTGAGCTCTACCAGCGCGACTCTTCAGAAGCGCAGCAACTGATGCAGGATCTCGGTGCGGATGATGACTTCTTTGCCCTGGCAGAAGAGCTGCCGGAGAGCGAAGACCTGCTCGAGTCCGAAGACGATGCACCAATCATCAAGCTCATCAACGCCATGCTGGGCGAAGCCATCAAGGAAGGTGCCTCGGATATCCATATCGAAACCTTCGAAAAGTCGCTCTCTATCCGTTTCCGGGTGGATGGCGTGCTGCGTGAGGTCCTGAGCCCGAGCCGCAAACTGGCTCCGCTGCTGGTATCACGTATCAAGGTTATGGCGCGTCTCGATATTGCCGAGAAACGTGTGCCCCAGGATGGCCGGATTTCCCTGCGTATCGGCGGGCGTGCGGTAGACGTACGTGTATCCACCATGCCGTCATCCCACGGCGAGCGGGTGGTGTTGCGTCTTCTCGACAAGAACGCGACCCGGCTTGACCTACACAGCCTGGGCATGACCGGGGTCAACCGCGAAAGCTTCAACCACCTGATTGAACGTCCGCACGGTATTATCCTGGTGACCGGCCCGACCGGTTCCGGTAAGTCGACCACCCTGTATGCCGGGCTTCAGGTCCTGAACAGCGCCGAGCGCAACATCCTGACGGTCGAAGACCCGATTGAATTTGATATTGACGGTATCGGCCAGACACAGGTTAACCCGCGTGTAGACATGACGTTTGCCCGTGGACTTCGGGCCATTCTCCGCCAGGATCCGGATGTGGTGATGGTGGGGGAAATCCGTGACCTGGAAACCGCGCAAATTGCAGTCCAGGCTTCCCTGACCGGTCACCTGGTGCTTTCAACCCTGCACACCAACACCGCTGTCGGTGCCATTACCCGCTTGCGGGATATGGGTATCGAACCCTTCCTGATTTCCTCTTCCCTGCTTGGTGTCCTGGCCCAGCGTCTGGTGCGTACCTTGTGCCCGACCTGTCGCCAGCCTTACGAAGCCAATGCGGAAGAGAAGAAGATTTTCGATCTGTCACCGGATGAGCCCCTGACGCTATACCGCGCTGCCGGGTGTGAAGAGTGCCACAACAAGGGATACCGCGGCCGGACCGGCATCCACGAAATGCTGACAGTGGACGAGGACGTACGCGAGCTTATTCACAGCGAAGCCGGTGAGCAGGCGATTGAGCGCCAGATCCGTGCCCATACCCCGAGTATCCGGGATGATGGCCTCGAGAAGGTACGCCGTGGCGTTACCACGCTTGAAGAAGTGATGCGGGTGACCCGGGAGGAATAATGGCTGCATTTGAATACCGGGCACTGGATGCCAAGGGGCGCAATAAAAAAGGCGTGATGGAAGCGGACAATGCCCGCCAGGTCCGCCAGCAGCTCCGTGAGCAGGGCATGGTGCCGGTGGATGTCACCCTGACCCGAGAAAAGGAAAAACAGCAAAGCCAGCGTACCTTTAACCTGCAACGTGGTATCAGCACCGCTGATCTGGCACTGATTACCCGCCAGCTCTCTACGCTGGTTCAGGCCGGTATGCCGCTGGAAGAGTGCCTGAAAGCCGTGGCTGACCAGAGTGAGAAGCCGCGTATCCGCAACCTTGTTACCGGTGTTCGTGCCCGGGTGGTGGAAGGCTATTCCCTAGCGGACAGCTTGGGGGAATACGGCCATGTATTTGACGAACTCTTTCGCGCCATGGTGGCCGCCGGTGAGAAATCCGGCCACCTCGACACCGTGCTCAACCGCCTTGCTGACTACGTGGAAAACCGCCAGCGCCTTCGCAGCAAAATGATCCAGGCCATGGTCTACCCGACCATGCTGACCCTGATCGCGGTCGCAGTGGTGGCCTTTTTGCTGGCAACCGTGGTACCGGAAATTGTCGGGCAGTTTGTCCAGATGAACCAGAAACTGCCGACCATCACCGAAGTGCTGCTGACAATGAGTAATTTTGTCCAGGACTGGGGGCTGGTTGTCCTTCTGGTGATCGCCGGGTTGCTGATGCTGGCCAAAGGGTTGCTCAGCCGCCCGAAAAACCGCTTAGCCTGGGACAGGCAGGTACTCCGGCTGCCGTTGATTGGCCGGGTGGCACGGGGGCTGAATACCTCCCGTTTTGCCCGCACGCTGGCGATTTGTACCTCCAGTGCCATCCCGCTTCTGGAAGGGATGAAGGTCGCGGCCGATGTGATGACCAACACCTGGGTGAAACAAAAGGTGCTGGAAGCCTCTGACAACGTGCGTGAGGGTGTGAGCCTTCGCATGTCACTGGAAAAGTCCCGCCTGTTCCCGCCGATGATGCTGCACATGATTGCCAGTGGTGAGCGAAGCGGTGAACTGGAACCCATGCTGACAAGGGCAGCCGATAACCAGGACCGTGATTTCGAGTCGCTGGTTGCCGTTGCCCTTGGTATTTTTGAGCCCCTGCTGATTGTGGCGATGGCAGGAATTGTGCTTTTTATCGTGGTCGCCACGCTGATGCCTATTATTGAGCTCAACAACATGGTGAGCCGTTAAGTCCTATTGGAGGTTTTTTCGAATGCAGGCACGCAAACAACAAGGTTTTACCCTGCTTGAAGTCATGGTGGTTATCGTCATCCTTGGCGTTCTCGCCAGCTTGGTGGTACCAAACTTGCTCGGCAACAAAGAAAAGGCGGATCAGCAAAAAGCGGTCACCGATATCAGCAGCCTCGAACAGTCACTGGATATGTACAAGCTGGACAATGCTGTGTACCCAACCACTGACCAGGGATTGGAAGCCTTGGTCAGCAAACCGAGTTCTTCCCCGGAGCCACGCAACTACCGCAGTGACGGTTACATCAAGCGTCTGCCCAAAGACCCTTGGGGCAATGACTACCAGTTCCTGAACCCGGGTGAGCACGGCAACGTGGACATCTTCAGCCTGGGTGCAGACGGCCAGGAAGGCGGTGAAGGTGTAAACCAGGATATCGGCAACTGGAATATGCAGGATCTGAAGTAAGCCATGCAGGCACGGCGTGTTGCAGGTTTTACCCTGATCGAAATTCTCCTGGTGCTGGTGGTCCTCGCCCTCAGTGCCGTGGTGGTGGTCATGACCCTGCCGGAGAGCAAAAACGAACAGGCCAGGGAACAGGCAACGCGCTTTTACCATTTAGCCGGGCTGCTCTCCGAGCAGTCGCTGATGGAAGGCAAGGATCTGGGTATCCGGGTCGACAAGGACGGATACTCATTCTGGTACCTCACCCCGAAAGGGTGGGAGGAACGCGAAAGTGACCGCTATTTCCAGCAGGTTGAATTGGATGGTGGGTTGTCGCTGGAGCTCACCATGGATGCGTTCAGCTGGGAGGATGGCGGTGACCAGCTTTGGGAGCGCGATGGCCTGTTTGATGACGAGATGTTTGCCGAGCAGGAAGAAAAGCCCAAACCGCCACAGATTGTTTTGATGGGAAACGGGGAACAGACGCCGTTTCGCCTTGAGTTCCGGGAAGACAAAAAAGTGTTGTGGGTAGTCAAAGGCAACGAGCTTGGGGAATACACCCTTGCACAGCCTGATGAGGACGATGCCTGATGGGACGCCACAGCGGATTTACCCTGCTTGAGGTGCTGGTAGCGATGGCGATTTTTGCCGTTGCCGCACTCAGTGTGATGAAAGCAACCGGGCAAAATGCCAATACCCTTGGCTACCTCGAGCAGAAAACCTTTGCCGCGATGGTCGCGGACAACCAGCTCAGCCTGGTGAAGCTGAGTGGCCGGGTGCCGACCGGCCCGCAAAAAGGCAAATCGGAGATGGCAGGCCAGACCTGGTACTGGACCATCACGCCGGTGGCAACCGCCACCAACCAACTGCGCGCTGTGGATGTCAGCGTGGCAGCCGATGAAAAACGAAAGAATAATTTGGTCACGGTGAGAACCTATGTACCTGCGGGGTAGAGGAAATACGCGTACCCCGGGCGGTTGTGAAAAAAACCGGGGCTTTACCCTGATAGAAGTGCTGGTGGCGATTGCGGTGTTTGCCACCCTGAGCCTCAGTGCTTACCAGGTGTTGAACAATGTCCTGCGCAGTGATGCCCAGACCCGGGATGTCGGGAACCGGCTCCAGAAACTGCAGCGGGCGCTGGTGATTATGGACAGCGATTTTCGCCAGATTGTCGGCAGACCGTTTCGTGAAAACGGTGAAGAGCCGGGTAATAAGCTCATCAAGATGGGCAAATTCCTGCTCGACTCCGATGACGATGCGATGATGTTTGTCCGTGCGGGTTGGCGTAACCCCGAGAACCGTTTCCCCCGGGGTGAAGTGGTCCGGGTGGCCTACCGGCTCAAAGATGAAAAGCTTGAACGCCTGCGCTGGATTTACCCGGATGCACCGGCAGGTGCTGAACCTGCCGAGATGACGGTACTGGACGGGGTGAGCGAGTTTACCCTTCAGGTTTATGCGGACGGTAACTGGCGTGATGAATGGGATCAGGCGGATGCCATGCCCCCGGCGGTAAAGCTTCGGATGGATCTGAAAGGATACGGCGAGATCGAAAGGATCTACCTGCTGCCGGACTATGTGCGAAAGGGGGACGGCAGTGAGAGCTGATGAGCGATCCCGCCAGCGAGGAGTCGCCCTGCTGGTCGTGCTGTTGATTGTGGCCATGATGACCACAGTGGCAGTGGCGATGTCTGACCGGCTGTTTGTCAATTTCCAGCGGGCTGAACGCCAGCTGCGCTACCAACAGGCATTTTGGTACAGCCAGGGTGTGGAAGCATTGGCAGAGGTGGGGCTCAAAGAGAGCTTCAAGGACAATGACAAAGTCACCCTCAACCAACCATGGGCGGTGAAAGACCAGACTTATCCGCTGGATTTGGGTACGGCTACCGGCTCGGTGTATGACAGGCAGGCGTGCTACAACGTCAATGCCCTGAACAATGTCGGCACACCGGAAAACGGCCAGTTGCCGTACGAAGTGGCGGTACTGCAGCGACTGTTCGAAAACCTGGAACTTGACGGTTACCAGGCAGAAACGGCCGCAGCATCGGTCTGGGAGTTTGTCGACGGTGATAACTCGGTCCAGACGGCGCTCGGGGTGGAAGACAGCCATTATGAGGGCCAGGCAGTACCTTATGTCACGGCAAATGGCCCGCTTGCTGACAATACCGAGCTTCGGGCGATAAATGGCATCAGTGCCAAAATTTATAATGAGGTGGCGCCCATGCTCTGTGCGGTGCCATCTGACAAACTGAACGTGAACATCAATACCCTGACTGAGGAAGAGGCGCCGCTTTTGGCTGCACTGACGTCAATCAGTACCGATCAGGCCAAAGAGCTTATCGAGGGCCGGCCTTATGAAGGCTGGGATGATGTTGACAGTTTCCTGGCTGAGCCGGCGCTGGCGTCGCTGGAAGAAAAAGCCCGGGAGCAGATAAAACCACACCTGGATGTCACCAGCCATTTTTTCGAGCTGGATGCCCTGATAGAGGTGGATAAAACAACATTACGGCTGCGCACCCTGTTGGCGCGTGGCGAAGGCGGCAATATAGAAACGGTTCGCCGCCGATTTGGAGGAATGCGTGAGCGAGATTCTGACGATACGTCTGAACAGTGATGCGTTGGCACCCATCCCGTGGTTGGTATGGTCTGCTGCGCAGCAGGAGGTGATTGCCTCCGGCACCCTGTCCGGTGAGGCGGCATTGCCGGAGCTCGGCGACTACCTGTCCGGGCGCGACCTCAATGTGCTGGTGGCGGGCAATGCCCTCACCCTGACCGAGGTGGTCATCCCCAAAGGCAGTGACCGGCAGTTACAGACTGTTCTCCCGTACCTGCTCGAAGAAGAACTGGCTCAGGATGTGGATCTTCTCCATGTCGCGCTCTTGGGGCGTGACGGCGAAAAAGGCCATGTGGCGGTGATTGAGCACCGGCTGATGGCTCGTTGGCTCGATACTCTGGCGGAGCTTGGTGTCCAGCCCAAAAAAATGTTGCCGGACGTGCTGGCGCTGCCCCTTGTGGATGAGAGCCTCACCGCTGCTGAGCTCAATGGAGAGTGGCTCGTCCGTGACGGGAAATTTGGCGGCACAGTCGCTGATGCTGCGATGCTTCCAGTATGGCTGGATGCACGGGATGCGTGGATGGCGCCCGATTTGAAGGTGACCAGTTACAGCCCGGTTCCAGCCAATATACCCGGAGAGTGGGATGCGGCAGAGCCGGAAATGGTGATGGCGCTGCTGGCTGAGGGTGCTGCGCAAAGCCGGGTGAGCTTGCTGAGCGGGCCATACCGCCAGCAGTCTGCGGTTATCAAATCGCTCAAAGTCTGGCGGTTGCCTGTGGCTGTTGCTCTGGTTCTGTTGGCTGTGATGGGCGTGGAGAACTGGAAAAAAGTGTCTGAAATGGAAGCTCAGGCTGCTGCGCTGCGCCAGCAAAGCGAGCAAGTGTTCCGTCAGGTGCTTCCGCAGTTTCGCAAGATCCCAACCACCAGTTATCTCAAAAACCAGATGAACAATGAGCTCAAGCGCCTCGGCGGTGTGTCGTCAGATGACGGAGTGTTGGTGTGGCTTTCCCAGCTTCAGCCCATTCTGGCTCAGGTGCCGGGTATGACCATGGAGTCCCTGCGTTTTGAGCGTGAACGCCAGGAACTCAAGTTTGAGGCGTCGGGCAAGGATTTCAGCGAATTTGAAACCCTTCGAGGCAAACTGAGTGAACACTTTAATACTGAGCTTGGCCAGCTCAACCGTTCGGAAGAGAAAATTACCGGCATATTTCTACTGAAGAGGGCCTCGTAATATGAAGCAGTGGTGGTCTTCAATTTCAGCCAGGGAGCGTAACCTGGTCTTGGTATGCGGCGCATTTCTCCTGGTGGCGGTTGCCTACTGGGGTGTGATTGAACCGATGAACAACCGGGCCACTCAGGCCCAATCCCGTCTGGCTGCGGCCAAGTCACTGGATGTCTGGGTGAAAAACAAAGCCAACGACATTATGGCGCTCCGTGGTACAACCGGAGCCGGCGCCCCGGCGCAAAACCTGTCACTGAACCAGGTCATTACCGCAACAGTACGTCCTTACAATATCCAGATTGAACGTATCCAGCCCCGTAACGAACAGGTGCAGGTGGCAATAAGCCCGGTACCGTTCAACCAGCTTATGGCATGGATAGACAACCTGGCGGTGCGCTACGGTGTGACGGTAGATGTCCTTGAGCTGAGTCGCGGGGATCAAAATGGCATGGTGACCGTGAACCGGTTGCTGTTAAGCAAGGTGTAAGGGGCCTCGATGAGTGTAAAACGTATTATTCTGGCCTCGTTGCTGTTCCTGCTGGTGTTTGTTATCAGCGTGGTTGCCCACTTTCCGGCGTCTGTTGCTTACCGTCTCCTTCCGCCTCTTCAGGGCGTGCAGCTTTCCGGTATCAGTGGCACGGTATGGGACGGTCAGGTTGCGTCGGTTTCTGTCAGCAACAACCAGGTTGGCAAGCTTTCTCTGGGACAGGTCAACTGGCAGGTGGATTTTACCCGCCTGTTTAAAGGAGCGGGTGCGCTGGATATTCGCTTTGGTCAGGGCAGCAGTATTGGCCTGTCCGGGCGTGGAACGGTTGGGTATGGGCTCGATGGCCTTTTTGCCGAGCGTCTGATGGTGTCCCTGCCGGCTGATAAAGTCGGTCCTTATATCCCTTCCATGGTTCCGCTCAGTCTCAAAGGCAAAGTGGACCTGACCGTTCGTGAATTCCAGGCCGGGCAACCGCTTTGCCGGGTGCTCGACGGCAATCTGGTGTGGAACGACAGCGAAGTGATCGTCCCGGTAGGAGAGGTGGCATTAGGGCAGGTGTTCGGTAAACTGGGTTGCACTGGCGGTGAAATTACCGTTGCCGCTGACCAGAAATCCGATGCCCTGGAGAGTGAAGCGAACGTCAAAGTTACCAACCCCAGGGAGGTGTCTGCCAATGGCTGGATTAAGCCAGGGCCGGCATTGCCGTCATCTGTATCACAACAACTGCAATGGCTTGGACAGCCGGATGCTGAGGGGCGTTACGCCATTCATTTTCCACCTGCAGCCGGATAAGGGAGAAAAGCTCTATGGCGTATAACAAAACCAAACCCGAAATCCTGGATTGCCGGGTTGTTGCCAAGTCCCGTCTGTTTCAAATTGAGGCGCTGGACCTTAGGTTCAGCAATGGTGCAGAGCGCACCTATGAAAGGATGAAGCCTTCGGGCCGGAATGCAGTGATGATTGTGCCGGTAACCGAAAGTGGTGATTTTCTGCTGGTACGCGAATATGCGGCCGGAACAGACAGTTATGAGCTAGGCTTTCCTAAAGGACTGATCGATCCCGGGGAAGAGCCGGCACAGGCGGCTGACCGGGAATTGAAAGAAGAAATCGGCTTTGGTGCCAACAAACTTACACCGCTCAAAGAAGTGGTGCTGGCACCGGGGTACTTTTCCAGCCGGATGACACTGTTCCTGGCGGAAGGCCTCTATCCGGAAAAACTGGAAGGGGATGAACCTGAACCACTGGATGTGGTTCGTTGGCCGGTTGCTCAGGGAGAAGAGCTGATTTCACATCTCGACTTTTGTGAGGCGAGAAGTATTACAGCGTTATTGTTGGCGTTGAAACAGCTAAACCGCTGAGGAATTTTGACCGATGTCGTACGCCCAATTGTTGCCCTCTGTGATTGAGATAGCCCGTGCGTCGGGCCAATTGATCCTGGAATATTACCAACACGGACAGTTTGAACAGCTTACCAAGAAAGACCAGACGCCGGTAACCAGTGCCGATCTGGCCGCCCATAAGCTGATTATGGACCGTCTGATGACCCTGACCCCGGATATTCCAGTGCTGTCAGAAGAAGATGCCGGTGTCCCGCTTTCCGAACGCCGCCTGTGGGATCGGTACTGGCTGGTGGACCCCCTTGACGGCACCCAGGAATTTATCGCCGGAAGTGGGGACTTTGCCACGGTGATTGCATTGGTGGAGAACAACCATCCGGTTATGGGGGTAGTGTATGGCCCTGTATCCGGTGTGGTTTACTACGCCTGCAAAGGGAAAGGGGCCTGGAAGTCGACACCGGAGAGCGACCCGATGCGTATCTCTGCCATGAGTCATGAAGAGGATACCCTGTCCCTGTCAGTTGCGATCAGCCGCCGCCAGAACATTGAGGCTATCACCGGCTGTCTGGATCCGCGTCGGAATTACAACCTTGTTCCGTTGGGTTCTGCATCACTGAAATCATGCCTGGTGGCAGAAGGGGCCGTGGATTGTTACCTGCGCCTTGGCCCGACCGGGGAGTGGGACACTGCAGCTACCCAATGCATCGTGGAAGAGGCCGGCGGCCGTATCCTTGACACTGAGCTGGCCCCATTGACTTACAATGAACGCGATACACTGGAAAACCCAAACTTTATTGTGCTGGGAGATGAATCCCTGCCGTGGAGCCGTATTATCCGGGTGTGACAATACGTCCTGTGACAAAGACAAAGCCAGCGTTGAAGCTGGCTTTGTTGTATCAGGGGTATTGTTTTCAGAACAGGCGGTTGAGGCCGTTCAGTGCCGCTACCCGGTAGGCTTCCGCCATGGTTGGGTAGTTGAAGGTGGTGTTGACGAAATAGTCGATAGTATTGCCTTCACCTTTTTGCTCAAAGATAGCCTGGCCGATGTGGATGATTTCCGAAGCCCGCTCGCCGAAGCAGTGTATGCCTAAAATCTCCTTGGTATCCCGGTGGAAAAGGATTTTCAGGCTGCCGACTTCCGAGCCACCAATCTGGGCACGGGCAAGGTGTTTGAACTGGGAGCGCCCGACTTCGTAGGGTACCTTGGCGGCAGTCAGTTCCTGTTCGGTTTTGCCAACAGAACTGATTTCCGGAATGGTATAAATGCCGGTTGGGATATGGTCAATAAGCTGGCCTTCCACTTTCCCGGTTGCCAGGGCGTTGGCCATCAGGCGACCCTGATCGTAGGCGGCACTGGCAAGGCTTGGGTAGCCAATGACATCACCGACAGCATAAACATGTTCCACCTCGGTCTGGTAGCCGTCGTTAACCTTAAGCTGCCCGCGGGAGTCTGCCTGCAACCCGACTGCCTTTAGGTTCAGGGAGTCTGTGTTACCTGTCCGGCCATTGGCGTAAAGCAGGCAGTCGGCTTTCATCTTCTTGCCGGATTCAAGGTGAAGGACAACACCGTCATCTGTGCCTTCAATGCGCTCGAAGGTTTCGTCGTTGCGGATAAGGACGCCGCTGTTCCAGAAGTGATAGGAGAGGGCATCGGAGATCTCGTTGTCGAGGAAAGACAGCAGGCGATCCCGGGTATTTATCAAATCAACCTTGGTATTGAGGCCGCGGAAGATAGAGGCGTATTCACTGCCTATGACACCTGCACCGTAAATAATGACGTGGCGCGGGTCATGCTTCAGGGACAGGATGGAGTCACTGTCATAAATCCGTGGGTGGCTGAAATCGACATCTTTTGGGTGGTAAGGGCGCGAACCGGTGGCAATCACAAAGTAACGGGCGGTAAACCTGTCTTTGGTACCGTCGGCACGAAGAACTTCCAACGTGTGGTTGTCAGCAAAGCTGGCCGTGCCTGTGATGATAGATACATTGTTGCGATCGTAGAACCCTTGTCTGAGGCGGGTTTGCTTCCCGATAACAGACTGGGCGTGGTTAAGGATCTGTGAGAAGGTACTGTGGAGACTTTGTCGGTCGCCGGAGTATATCGGGCTCTGGTTATACTCAATGATACGGCTGACAGCATGACGCAAGGCTTTAGACGGGATTGTCCCCCAGTGGGTACAACCACCGCCGACGGTGGATTCCTTTTCAACTACGGCAACACTGAGTCCGGCTTTGGTCAGGCCCATGGCTGCCCCTTCGCCGCCGGGCCCGCTTCCGATTACAATGACATCGTAATCCGGGTTGGCAGGTGCTTTATTGTTGTTTTGGGGCATGTTTTTCTTGGTCATAATCATTAGGCCCTTGTATCACGTTCGCAACATTATTATCGCGCTATATTAACGTTTTCGCGTAATGTCGGGAATCAGGGCTGTTGTGAACGCCGTCTCTGATCACGTTGTTTAAGGAAATACACCCACCGGGCTGAGCTTATCCCAGCTTTTCAGTATGATATTCACCGATAATAATTTTTTGGTTGGCAGTAGATGGCTTCGAAAGAAAACAACACGATGGGCGTTCGGGCTCAGCAGAAAGAAAAGACCCGCAGGGCACTGATTGATGCAGCATTTCGTCAGCTCAGTGCAGAGCGCAGCTTTTCGAACCTCAGCCTGCGCGAAGTGGCAAGGGAGGCAGGCATAGCGCCAACCTCTTTCTACCGTCACTTCAAGGATATGGATGAGCTTGGCCTGACCATGGTGGATGAAGGTGGCCTGTTGTTGCGCCAATTGATGCGCCAGGCCCGCCAGCGGATTGCGACCGAAGGCAGTGTGGTGCGCACCTCTGTGGAAACCTTCATGGAGTTTATCGAAAGCAGCCCGAACGTTTTCCGGCTTTTGCTGCGTGAGCGTTCCGGTACATCTGCCGCATTCCGTGCCGCCGTTGCCCGGGAAATTCAGCATTTTGTGGCAGAGCTGACGGACTATTTTGAAGCCCGTGCTAACCTGACTGGTGAAGAAGCCTATAATCAGGCGGAGGCCTGCGTGACCCTGGTTTTCAGTGCCGGTGCTGACGCGCTTGATATGGACAGCCGCTCTAGGGCGGAACTTGCTGAACGAATTATTATCCAACTACGTATGCTTGCGAAGGGTGCCTACTGGTACCACAAGGAGCGCGAACGTAAAGCCCTCAAGGAAACATACTAACCCTGTTCAGGTGGACACATGGAACAATATAAGTCAGAACGTAAATTCCTGGTGCTCTCAGTGATTGCCGGCGTCTGTGCCAGCGCGTCACTTGCCTCGCTGTTTGTTGGCGGTGTGCCGTTTTCTCTCTTTCCGATCCTCGCTTTTGTGCTGGCGGTCTACTGCTTCTACCAGCAGCACGTTTCCCAGCCAATGACGGAAGGAACCCCAATGATCACTTTCGCTTGCTTCCTGGTGGGAGCATTCGGATATTCAGCCTTTATCCGTGTGCAGTTGCCAGAGCTTGGCGGGAATTTTATTTCTATCATCATTACCATGGCCCTGTTGGTCTGGGTCGCCCGTAAGATGAGCCAGCGCAAGCCGAAAGTGCCATCTTCGGATGAAGCTGAAGTCTGATTGTTGCAGGCAATGAAAAGGGTCACGTTGCAGTGACCCTTTTTTGTTCCTTTTGTCCCGGCCTTAAATGTGTTTACTTGCGTTCCAGCAGCACACCGGCTTCTGTGTGGTGGGTGAACGGGAACTGGTCAAACAGCGCAAACCGGCTGACACGGTGAGTTTCAGACAGAATTTCCATATTCTCTTTCAGCGTCTCCGGGTTGCAGGAGATGTAGAGAATACGGTCGTAACCCTGCACCATGCGGCAGGTACCTTCGTCCATACCTGCCCGTGGTGGATCGACAAAAATCGTGTTGCAGTTGTAGCTCTTCAGGTCGATACCACTATCAGCCAGGCGGCGGAACTCCCGCACACCTTCCATCGCTTCGGTAAATTCTTCCGCAGACATACGGATAATCTGCACATTATCGATCTGGTTGGCGGCAATGTTGTACTGGGCCGAATCCACTGACGGTTTGGCTACTTCTGTTGCCAGTACGCGGTCAAAGTTACGTGCCAGCGCAAGAGAAAAGTTGCCGTTGCCGCAATAAAGTTCCAGCAGGTCGCCTTCGCTTTCACGGGTACAATCGATAGCCCATTCCAGCATCTTCTGTGCGACAGTGGCGTTTGGTTGGGTGAAGCTGTTCTCTACCTGCTGGTAAACCAGGGTTGAGTTGTCGACAGACAGCTTTTCCACCACAAACTCACGGTCGATCACAATCTTCTGCTTACGGGCGCGGCCAATCAGGTCCAGGTTGAAACCTTCGTCATTCAGGCGTTGCTTGAGGGCACGCGCTTCCTTTTCCCACTCTTCGTCCAACTGGCGGTGGTACAGCAGTGATACCAGCACTTCGCCACTCAGGGTGGAGAGGAAATCTACCTGGAAAAGTTTGTGGCGCAGCGCCTTGATAGGTTTAATCGCATCAGTCAGCAGGGGCATCAGATCGTTGATCAGGCGGCTTGCTGCCGGGAACTGGTCAACGCGGTACTTCTGCTTGGTCTTTTGGTCAAACATGATGTAGTAGAGGTCATCACCTTCATGCCAGACTCGGAATTCAGCACGCATACGGTAATGCTGCTCAGGAGATGTGAAGACTTCCAGTTCCGGGGCTTGGTATTGTGCAAACAGCGCGCTTAAGCGCTGGCTTTTTTCATCCAGCTGCGACTGGTAAGTAACTGCTGACATCTCGCCTGTCATAATGATGACCTCGTATTTCAAGTAAGAGCGCAGATTTTATTCATCTGTCCCGGTATGTCCAGCTTAGCCCGGAAATCGATTCTCATCATAAAGGTTAACCTTTAGTTACTGGACTTCCCTTTAAAGCCTCTCTAGTATTCCCTCCGCACTGGGCGTGACCATGACGAGTCACAGGGAATGCGGTGGAAATCCGCAACTGACGCGCAGCGGTGAGAAAGAACGAACGCAATCAGGCTGATAAGCCAGACACTGGGGAATGGGCGCCTATCCATTTTTCCGGGAAGTCTTTGCAAGTAGGCGGGATTACCCATGCTTTCGAGTCCGAATACCGGCCCGTGCTCCCGGCATTACGTGTCTGCCGGGACATTTTTACGCGAATAAAGGATGTACAGCATGAAAAAAGCCCTTCTTTCAGTGGCCGTGGCGTCACTGCTTGCCCCTGCCTATGTGTCTGCAGAAGATACAATGGTGGTGATTGGTCGCAGCGTTAATAACGACAGTATTCTTGATATTCCGGCAAATATCAGTGTGATTTCGGCGGATGATATTGAAACCAGTGGCGCTACAAGCTTAGAAAACCTACTTCGCGGCAAAGCGGGTATTCAAATCTCTGATACAAACAGCGGCCCGGTTTTCTCGCTGCGCGGCTTTTCTGGCTCCAATGCGGCGCATAATACGTTGATATTGGTTGATGGTCGCCGGCTTAACAAATTCGACCTTTCCGCCCCTCAAATTAGCTCCATTCCCCTGAATCAAATTGAGCGTGTTGAAATCCTGTCCGGCAGTGCAGGTGTGCTTTATGGTGATCAGGCTGTAGGTGGTGTGATCAATATTGTCACTAAAGTGCCTACGTCAGAAGGCGGCAGTGTCCGGGTTGAGGGTGGAAGCTTTGATACCCGTGGAGCCAGCGCCAATGTGGCTGGGCCGATTAATGAATATTGGCGTTATTACTTCTCCGGCAGCCAGCGCAACAGTGACAATTACCGAAAGCATAATGAAAGCCAGGCGGGCAGTATTTTAGGTCGTATCCAGTTTGATAATGACGTTCGCCACTTTTTTGCTGAGGCAAGTTACTACGACTACTATCGCCAGTATGCCGGGTCATTGACTGAAGAGGAGTTTAAAAAAGATCCTCGCCAGATGAACAACTCTTATCCCGATGATGACCATCATGAAATTACCCGTGCGGCGCGTATTGGGTTCAGACAGGAAGTCCTGCCCCAGTGGGATCTCAGCATCAACCTTGTTCACGATAATACAACGGGCTCTGGTACGGGCTGGGGTAGCCCAAACAACAAGACGACAAAGAGTTGGTTCGGCTCTCTCCAGATGGAAGGAGGGTTTAATGCTGAGAATGGTAAGGCCAATGTGATCTTGGGAATAGATGCCTCGAATACCAAATTCGATTATTTCAGCTCATCCATTGATCGTGACACAGACCAGAATACGTTCAGTGTTTTTGGTTTGCTTGACTATCCAGTGTTACCTGGATTGACTCTAAGTGCGGGAGCTCGATACGCGAAAGCTGATGATTCCCTGCGTGACAAAAAAACCTATCCACAGGGGCAATCACTGGATGCTTCAGCCAAGGCGGTTGAGGTGGGGGCAAACTATGTCATTAATGACAGCCAACGGGTTTATCTCCGCTATGACCAGAGCTTCCGTTTTGCCAAGGTCGATGAACAGGCATTTACACCTTCCGACGTTGTTGGGTTGAAACCTCAAAAAGGGCAGTCCATCGAAGCTGGGTGGGATATTGATTTTGCCTCACAAAGTGTGCGCTTCAATGTTTACCGCTTGGATCTGGAAGATGAAATTGTTTATGACTCCAATGCAAACCCACCTCCTGGAGCTTCTTTCCCTGGTGCGAATGTGAATGCGGATAAATCCCGTCGCTACGGCGGTAGCGTTAACTGGGACTGGTATGTCACTGATGAAGTAACCATTGGTGCTGAATATAACCGTATTGATGGTGAATTTACTGGTGGTGACAACAAAGGCAAGCAACTATCGTGGGTATCAGAAAATACCGGCCTTGGTTATGTCTCCTATGCGTGGTCGCCAGAATGGACTCTATATATAGAAGGTAACTACACCGGCTCGCGTTATCCGGATGGGGACAACAGTAACTCCAAAGCGAAGCTGAAAGGTTACTGGCTCGGAAATATTGCCCTCAATTACACCCGCGGTAATTGGCAGGCTAACGTCCGGGTGGATAATGCCTTTGATGAGAAATATGCCTCCAGTGTAAACAACTGGGGTGCTTACTACTCGGGCACTGGCCGTAGCTTCTCTGTTACGGGAAGTTATAACTTCTGATAGATAGAAAATCCCCCGTCATCACGGGGGATTTTGTTTTCAATTATGATTAAAAAAACCATTATCAGTTGGTCTTCCGGCAAAGACTCTGCGTTGACCTTGCTCCGTCTCCAAGAGAACCCGGATTATGACGTTGTTGGGCTGTATACCACCTATGTCGGAGATGGCGTGCCATTCCAGAATACGCCTTTAAATGTAGTAAAGGCCCAGGCTGACAGACTCGGTTTGCCGTTGATTGTTATTCCATTGCCGGAAGTGTTTCCACCAAATGACATTTACCAGTCGCTGGTGGTTGAAGGTATCAGGCAATCCGGCGTTGATATCGATGCGGTTGCGTTTGGGGATATGTTCTGTAACGGCATTGCTGATTACCGCAGAAGCTATATAGAGCCAGCAGGCTGGGAACCGGTATTCCCGCTGTTGGGTACCCGACCGGCATCACTTGCCAGCGAAATTATCAACCGCGGTATTCAAACCCGGGTATGCACCATTGATACCACGCAGTTGGACGGACGTTTCTGTGGGGAAATGTACAATGCCGACTTCCTGAGCTCGTTGCCGGGCGGAGTGGATCTTTGTGGTGAGGATGGTGAATTCCATACATTGGTACTGGATATGCCAGGATTTGCTTCGCCGCTGTCTATTGAAGACTGTGGGATAAACCGTGATGGAAGATTCCATTTTCTGGAATATCGGTTGTCCGATTCCGATTTCACCAACAGCGCAGTATGATAGCTACTTTGTGTTTGGATTTTGTGGGTAGGCGTGGGTAAGACAGTTCTCATCTTCGATTCCGGTGTCGGCGGGCTTTCTATATATAGAGAGATTCGGGCTTCGTTTTCCGGATTGGAATATATCTACGCTTTCGACAATGGCGCTTTTCCGTATGGCGAGTTGCCGCAGGAAACCCTAATCAGCAGGACTTGCGGTATTGTTGGGGAACTGTGCCGTAAGCACCATGTGGATCTGGTCGTTATTGCCTGCAACACTGCCAGCACCATTGTCCTCCCCTCTCTTCGTAATCAGTTGACTGTTCCTGTTGTTGGAGTAGTGCCAGCCATTAAACCGGCTGCTGCTTACAGCAAGAAAAAATCCATTGGTCTACTGGCCACGCCGGCAACAGTTTCCCGCAGTTATACTCAGCAGCTCATTGATGCCTTTGCATGGGATTGCGACGTCATTAAGGTGGGTTCTACTCGGCTGGTTCAAATTGGAGAAGAGAAGCTGCGCGGTAAAAAGGTCAACCACGAAGAGATTGGGCAGATACTTTCGCCTTTTGTCGGTAAGGTTGATGCGTTGGTACTGGGTTGCACTCACTTCCCTCTCTTACGTAAAGAGCTTAGCCGGGTGATGGGCGAGGGGGTTGCGTTGGTTGACTCAGGTGAAGCGATTGCTCGCCGTGTCGGTTCGCTTCTTGATATAGATGTTAATAAAAACCCGGACTCAGGTAAGAGACCGGGCTTGGTATTTTGTACTGCCCCTGTTTATGAAGAGCAGGCTCTAAACGTGAGTCTGGCTGAACTTCATCTCAGCAAGGTTAAGCTTCTGACCCATTTTTAGGTTCGTTGGCTTCTTTTACCTTTAGAGTACGTCCGCCATATTGGCTGTTGTCCAATTGAGTAACTGCCTGGGGAGCATCTCCCTCAGCCATCACGACAAAACCAAATCCTTTTCTCTTTCCAGTGCGTCTGTCTTTCATAAGGCGAACAGAAAAGACATGCCCATGCTCAGAAAAGAGCTTCTTTACGTCTTCTTCATTCGCTCTGTATGGAAGATTCCCCACATAAAGAGTCTTACTTGAATCGTCAGTCATGGTTGAAGGTGTATGACGAACTTTTGTCTCAGAGGTGTTATCAGAGGCGGCAAGCAAAACGACAAGACACGCAACCGCTCCAAGCGCAAACGCCATGGAGGGTGACTGAATGATAGCGGTAGCTTCCAGAATGCCATATCCCAAGGCGGCAGTGAGAAGCCCGAATACTGTTAAACGGCTTTGAACTTTCATATTTTCAAGACATCGCTGTTATACAAATTTACTGGTAAATACCAGCCCAATATTCCCTTTGTCTCAATGATGTTACTTTTATTGTTTATGGATTGCCAGAGTGTAAACAAAAGTAATGAAATCAGAGTTAAAAATCGTGATTGGTGCAAAAAGTAACCATTCAGATCAATTATGGCAGAAAAGGGGTTGCTAACCAGATCGAAGTCCCTATAATGCCGCCTCACCGACACGGCGGACAGGCAACGACTTCGCAGTGACGGGAAGGCTCCGGGAGCTTTCAAAAACAAATTGAAAACAACTGCTTGACAGGGTTTTGGATTTGTTTAGAATGGCCGCCCGCTTCAACGCAAAACCTTCGGGTCAGCGGTTGAGGGAAGTCAAAAAGAGACTTTGAAAATACTTCAGATTTTCTTCTTGACTTTGGGTTGGAGGCGAGTAAGATACGCAGCCTCGACATTCGGCGGCAACGCTGACAAGTCAACGCTCTTTAACAATTTGACCATGCAATCTGTGTGGGCACTCGTTGAAACAGAATAAAGAATTTATTCAATGAATCGAGTGACCAAACGAGATTCCTGAAAAGGAATATCGGCACAGTCAATTCTATCTATGAAAATAGATAAACAGTATTCATTGAGCCAAACCTTCGGGTTTGAAAAAACTTTAATTGAAGAGTTTGATCATGGCTCAGATTGAACGCTGGCGGCAGGCCTAACACATGCAAGTCGAGCGGCAGCGACAACAACAATCCTTCGGGAGCGTTGTTGGGCGGCGAGCGGCGGACGGGTGAGTAATGCTTGGGGATCTGCCTCTGGGCGGGGGATAACTACTGGAAACGGTAGCTAATACCGCATAATGTCTACGGACCAAAGCGGGGGACCTTCGGGCCTCGCACCCAGAGATGAGCCCAAGTGGGATTAGCTAGTTGGTGGGGTAATGGCTCACCAAGGCGACGATCCCTAGCTGGTCTGAGAGGATGATCAGCCACACTGGAACTGAGACACGGTCCAGACTCCTACGGGAGGCAGCAGTGGGGAATATTGCACAATGGGGGAAACCCTGATGCAGCCATGCCGCGTGTGTGAAGAAGGCCTTCGGGTTGTAAAGCACTTTCAGCAGTGAGGAAGGTGGTGTAGTTAATAGCTGCACCATTTGACGTTAGCTGCAGAAGAAGCACCGGCTAACTCCGTGCCAGCAGCCGCGGTAATACGGAGGGTGCGAGCGTTAATCGGAATTACTGGGCGTAAAGCGCATGCAGGCGGTCTGTTAAGTCAGATGTGAAAGCCCCGGGCTTAACCTGGGAGTTGCATTTGAGACTGGCAGGCTAGAGTCTTGTAGAGGGGGGTAGAATTCCAGGTGTAGCGGTGAAATGCGTAGAGATCTGGAGGAATACCGGTGGCGAAGGCGGCCCCCTGGACAAAGACTGACGCTCAGATGCGAAAGCGTGGGGAGCAAACAGGATTAGATACCCTGGTAGTCCACGCCGTAAACGATGTCTACTTGGAGGTTGTGCCTATAAGGTGTGGCTTTCGGAGCTAACGTGTTAAGTAGACCGCCTGGGGAGTACGGCCGCAAGGTTAAAACTCAAATGAATTGACGGGGGCCCGCACAAGCGGTGGAGCATGTGGTTTAATTCGATGCAACGCGAAGAACCTTACCTACTCTTGACATCCAGAGAAGCTTGAAGAGATTCGAGTGTGCCTTCGGGAGCTCTGAGACAGGTGCTGCATGGCTGTCGTCAGCTCGTGTTGTGAAATGTTGGGTTAAGTCCCGCAACGAGCGCAACCCTTATCCTTGTTTGCCAGCGAGTCATGTCGGGAACTCCAGGGAGACTGCCGGTGATAAACCGGAGGAAGGTGGGGACGACGTCAAGTCATCATGGCCCTTACGAGTAGGGCTACACACGTGCTACAATGGCATATACAGAGGGCAGCGAGACCGCGAGGTGGAGCGAATCCCAGAAAGTATGTCGTAGTCCGGATTGGAGTCTGCAACTCGACTCCATGAAGTCGGAATCGCTAGTAATCGTGGATCAGAATGCCACGGTGAATACGTTCCCGGGCCTTGTACACACCGCCCGTCACACCATGGGAGTGGGTTGCACCAGAAGTAGATAGCTTAACCTTCGGGAGGGCGTTTACCACGGTGTGATTCATGACTGGGGTGAAGTCGTAACAAGGTAGCCCTAGGGGAACCTGGGGCTGGATCACCTCCTTACCTAAACTGCTTCATGAGTGTCCACACAGATTGCCTGGTCGAAAAGTAAAGAGAGCATCATTGCTTAGATGGGTCTGTAGCTCAGGTGGTTAGAGCGCACCCCTGATAAGGGTGAGGTCGGTGGTTCAAGTCCACTCAGACCCACCACTTCGTTGAAGTGGTATCTAAGGCAACACGATGGGGTTATAGCTCAGCTGGGAGAGCGCCTGCCTTGCACGCAGGAGGTCTGCGGTTCGATCCCGCATAGCTCCACCACTCTTTAAGCGCATTTGCAAAAGTGTCCTTAGAAAGTGGTTCCTTGTCTCCTGTAGACACCGAAACACATGCTCTTTAACAATCTGGAAAGCTGACTAGTAATTCAATCGAAAGATTGGATTGTTTGCGAAAGCAAACAAGTTCTCAAAGCAAACACATTCAAGTGTTTTGGTAGTGCTTTAAGCACAACTCAATTTGAGTACGGCGAAAACCAAATCTTGGTCCGCGTATGACTCGAAACTCCTTCGGGTTGTATGGTTAAGTGACTAAGCGTACACGGTGGATGCCTTGGCAGTCAGAGGCGATGAAGGACGTATTAACTTGCGATAAGCCCAGATAAGGCAGTAAAAGCCACTTGAGTCTGGGATGTCCGAATGGGGAAACCCACTGGCATAAGCCAGTATCGCTGCGTGAATACATAGCGCAGCGAGGCGAACCGGGAGAACTGAAACATCTAAGTACCCCGAGGAAAAGAAATCAACTGAGATTCCGGCAGTAGCGGCGAGCGAACCCGGATTAGCCCTTAAGCGTTTTAAGTGTTAGTGGAAGCCTCTGGAAAGTGGCGCGATACAGGGTGACAGCCCCGTACACGACAATGCTTTTAGCGTGAAAACGAGTAGGACGGGACACGTGTTATCTTGTCTGAAGATGGGGGGACCATCCTCCAAGGCTAAATACTCCTGACTGACCGATAGTGAACCAGTACCGTGAGGGAAAGGCGAAAAGAACCCCTGTGAGGGGAGTGAAATAGAACCTGAAACCGTGTACGTACAAGCAGTGGGAGCCCACTTGTTGGGTGACTGCGTACCTTTTGTATAATGGGTCAGCGACTTAATTTCAGTAGCAAGGTTAACCGCATAGGGGAGCCGTAGGGAAACCGAGTCTTAACTGGGCGTGCAGTTGCTGGAATTAGACCCGAAACCGAGTGATCTAGCCATGGGCAGGTTGAAGATTGAGTAACATCAATTGGAGGACCGAACCGACTAATGTTGAAAAATTAGCGGATGACTTGTGGCTAGGGGTGAAAGGCCAATCAAACTCGGAGATAGCTGGTTCTCCCCGAAAGCTATTTAGGTAGCGCCTCGGACGAATACTACTGGGGGTAGAGCACTGTTAAGGCTAGGGGGTCATCCCGACTTACCAACCCTTTGCAAACTCCGAATACCAGTAAGTACTATCCGGGAGACACACGGCGGGTGCTAACGTCCGTCGTGGAGAGGGAAACAACCCAGACCGCCAGCTAAGGTCCCAAAGTTATCGCTAAGTGGGAAACGATGTGGGAAGGCCCAGACAGCCAGGATGTTGGCTTAGAAGCAGCCATCATTTAAAGAAAGCGTAATAGCTCACTGGTCGAGTCGGCCTGCGCGGAAGATGTAACGGGGCTAAGCGATACACCGAAGCTGCGGCAATGCGATTAATCGTATTGGGTAGGGGAGCGTTCTGTAAGCGGCTGAAGGTGCACTGTAAGGTGTGCTGGACGTATCAGAAGTGCGAATGCTGACATGAGTAACGACAAAGGGGGTGAAAAACCTCCTCGCCGGAAGACCAAGGGTTCCTGTCCAACGTTAATCGGGGCAGGGTGAGTCGGCCCCTAAGGCGAGGCCGAAAGGCGTAGTCGATGGGAAACGGGTTAATATTCCCGTACTGCTGATAACTGCGATGGGGGGACGGAGAAGGCTAGGTGGGCCGGGCGACGGTTGTCCCGGTTCAAGGGTGTAGGCTGAGAAATTAGGTAAATCCGGTTTCTCTTAAGGCTGAGACCTGATGTCGAGCCACTACGGTGGTGAAGTCATTGATGCCATGCTTCCAGGAAAAGCCTCTAAGCTTCAGGTTATCAGTAACCGTACCCCAAACCGACACAGGTGGTCGGGTAGAGAATACCAAGGCGCTTGAGAGAACTCGGGTGAAGGAACTAGGCAAAATGGTACCGTAACTTCGGGAGAAGGTACGCTGCCCTTGGTGAAGTCCCTTGCGGATGGAGCTGAAGGCAGTCGCAGATACCAGGTGGCTGCAACTGTTTATTAAAAACATAGCACTGTGCAAATTCGAAAGAAGACGTATACGGTGTGACGCCTGCCCGGTGCCGGAAGGTTAATTGATGGGGTTAGTCTTCGGATGAAGCTCTTGATCGAAGCCCCGGTAAACGGCGGCCGTAACTATAACGGTCCTAAGGTAGCGAAATTCCTTGTCGGGTAAGTTCCGACCTGCACGAATGGCGTAATGATGGCCACGCTGTCTCCACCCGAGACTCAGTGAAATTGAAATCGCAGTGAAGATGCTGTGTACCCGCGGCTAGACGGAAAGACCCCGTGAACCTTTACTACAGCTTGGCACTGAACATTGAGCCTACATGTGTAGGATAGGTGGGAGGCTTTGAAGCGGTGACGCCAGTTGCCGTGGAGCCATCCTTGAAATACCACCCTTGTATGTTTGATGTTCTAACTTGGCCCCGTTATCCGGGGTGAGGACAGTGCCTGGTGGGTAGTTTGACTGGGGCGGTCTCCTCCCAAAGAGTAACGGAGGAGCACGAAGGTGGGCTAATCACGGTCGGACATCGTGAGGTTAGTGCAATGGCATAAGCCCGCTTGACTGCGAGAATGACGGTTCGAGCAGGTGCGAAAGCAGGTCATAGTGATCCGGTGGTTCTGAATGGAAGGGCCATCGCTCAA
Source organism: Parasalinivibrio latis (assembly GCF_036825535.1). Taxonomy (GTDB): domain Bacteria; phylum Pseudomonadota; class Gammaproteobacteria; order Enterobacterales; family Vibrionaceae; genus Parasalinivibrio; species Parasalinivibrio latis. The sequence goes on along the minus strand of NZ_CP098812.1, from coordinate 3,614,232 downwards.
CGGATAAAAGGTACTCCGGGGATAACAGGCTGATACCGCCCAAGAGTTCATATCGACGGCGGTGTTTGGCACCTCGATGTCGGCTCATCACATCCTGGGGCTGAAGTCGGTCCCAAGGGTATGGCTGTTCGCCATTTAAAGTGGTACGCGAGCTGGGTTTAGAACGTCGTGAGACAGTTCGGTCCCTATCTGCCGTGGGCGTTGGAGAATTGAGAGGGGCTGCTCCTAGTACGAGAGGACCGGAGTGGACGAACCTCTGGTGTTCGGGTTGTCACGCCAGTGGCATTGCCCGGTAGCTAAGTTCGGAATCGATAACCGCTGAAAGCATCTAAGCGGGAAGCGAGCCTCAAGATGAGTTCTCCCTGACACTTTAAGTGTCCTAAAGGGTTGTCGGAGACTACGACGTAGATAGGCAGGGTGTGTAAGCGCTGTGAGGCGTTGAGCTAACCTGTACTAATTGCCCGTGAGGCTTAACCATACAACACCCAAGGGGTTTTGTGCGTACTCAAGAGAATCAAACATCTTGAATGTGTAAGAGAACACGCTAGAAGACATCAGCTTTCAAGATTGTACCGAATTTGTCTGGCGACCATAGCATTGTGGCTCCACCTGAACCCATGCCGAACTCAGAAGTGAAACGCAATAGCGCCGATGGTAGTGTGGGGTCTCCCCATGTGAGAGTAGGACATCGCCAGGCTTTAAATTGGTTTTCATCTTTAAGAGAAGATGAAGGCAACACTGGATAAAGCAAGCTAACCATAAGACTTTATTCGGTAAACAGTATCGCTGCGGAGCGGTAGTTCAGTTGGTTAGAATACCGGCCTGTCACGCCGGGGGTCGCGGGTTCGAGTCCCGTCCGCTCCGCCACTTCTTAAGAAGCCTCGTCAGAAATGACGGGGCTTTTTTTGTTGTATCAAATGCCTGTGAACGGGACTCGTGAGCCTTCGGCTTGAGTCCCGCTTGAACGCAAGCCCGGCCGTCCGCCACTTCTTAAGAAGCCTCGTCAGAAATGACGGGGCTTTTTTCGTTGTATCAAATGCCTGTGTATGGGACTCGTGAGGCTTCGGCTAGAGTCCCGCTTGACGCAAGCCTAGCCGTCCGCCACTTCTTGAGAAACCCTGTTGGAAACAGCAGGTTCTTTTGCTGCCTGCGAAAAAGAAACACCATTAAGGCCTAAAAGGCTTAATGCTTCTCCTCCCTGTCTAGATTTCCCCTAGATTGTGCTGACTGTTATCAAAGACAACTTTCCTATCACAGGCGTAGACTGTGCCGAATGCAATTGTTCTGGGAAAAATACTGATGCAAAAAATTCTGATTGTTGCCCATGCGGCACCTTATGGTACGGAAAAGCTGTTTAATACACTTCGAATAGCACTTTCGTTGAAAGATCAGGAACATGAGGAAGTTGGGCTTAAGCTGTTTCTGATGTCTGATGCGGTATTTGGGGCAGTCAAAGGGCAGGTGACCCCAGATCTCACTTATAACCTGCAGCAAATGTTAGAAATTCTCTCTGCTCAGGGTGTACCCGTGGCGCTTTGTAAGACGTGCTGTGAAGCAAGAGGGATTAACGATGGAATGCTTTGCGATGGAAGCCGAATTGGCACGCTGGCTGAACTAGCTGACTGGACGCTTGGTGCAGATAAGGTTATCCATATTTGATTGAAGATAAGAGAAAACCGCACAAATGGCGGTTTTCTTATAGCAGGTTAAGCCGGGAATTCACTGATAGAGTCAATGACGTGAATACCGGCATCTCGCATATCCTGGCAGGCTTGTGCCGTGGTATCAGGCGCGATACCACGGCAGGCGGAGAGATTTACCCACACATCGAACCCACCGGCTTGGCGTAGCTGCAGGGCCGTGGTTTTCACACAGTAGTCAGTAGCAAGTCCGCCAACCAGTACTCGGCTTACTCCTTTCACTTTCAGCCATTCAATCAAACCGGTACTGAGTTTTCCGGCAAAGTCATGGAAACAGGCGCCATAAGGGTGCATATCAGGTTCGATGCCTTTCCAGATAACGTGATCATATTCAGTTATCTCCGGCAGGCCTGGAATAGTTTCAAAGCCTTCTGTACCCGGTACGGCATGGCTGACCCAGGTCTGGTCTGCATTGTCGTAATCCAGCGGCTTCAGCATATCGCTGTGGTTATCAACCACCCAAACGGCATTAGCCGGGTGGGCATCTTTGGTCAATATTCTAAACGCTGCCAGCTTCGCCTGATTGTTCAGTGCTTCTGCAATCTGATCCCCTTCGGTAACTGGCAGTTCATTTGGGCACAGTGGGCTGAAGGTTTTCTGTGGATCGACGTCAATACTTGCCAACATGGATAGCGTCCTGTTCTTCCGTTTACAGAATTTGGTTGAGGATATGGTCTGCTTTAATACGTTTGATGCGTTTGAGCAACTTTTTAACCGGCAGGGGGTAGTCCTCTAGCTTTTGCAGCATTTTATAGCTGCAGATTAGCTGTGTGTGCTCGAGAATCTTATCCAGCTCTGACAGTCGCTGCTCTTCGAGCAGTTCACTTGGATCCCGGATCAAAATGGCATTTTCCAGATCCAGTTTCCATGCGCGGGGATTAAGGTTATTCCCGGTCAAAAGCATATATTGTTTATCAACCCAAATGCCTTTCAGGTGGAAGCTGTTGTTATCGTGCTTCCACAGGTGAATGCACAGCTGGCGTTTTGCTATGTTGAATTCGTTGCGCTTGGCAAAGTTACGCAGGTTTTGCTCATAGAGGTATGGCAGCGCTGCAATGGTCTTAAACTGCTCTTCTGGCGGTATATAGAAGTCGTTAGCAGTTTTATCGCCGACGATCAGTGTAACTTTGACACCACGACGCAACGCCCTGCGAAGTTCCCGCAGGATACTGCGTGGCGGATTGAAATAAGGGGTGCAGATGGTGAGCTCTTTATCTGCTGAAGCGATCAGGTGGCCAATATAGGTATTAAGGATATTATGCCGTTTGCCAAGGCCTACCAGAGGTACCAAAGAGACCTGCCCATTGTTGGTCTGTTGGTCTTGGTAGTGGTAGTTCGCTTTCAACAGGTTTGCACGCAGGTCTCGAATAGCAGGTTTGAGTACCTTGGTCACCGGGCGGTCAGGTTGGGCCAAGCAGGTTACCGCATCGCTGGCAACCAGAGTATCAGTGATGAAGTTGCCCATGCAGTCTGCCAGGGACTGGTTTTCAATCACATGGTAGCGGTCATAGCGGTATCGCTCATTGTGGGCAAGGTATACGTTATTGAGGCTCGCGCCACTGTAGATAACTTTGTTATCGATAACAAAGCCTTTAAGGTGTAATACACCAAATACTTCACGGTTGCGAACCGGTACACCGAGCACCTCTATTTTGTGCTCGTACTGTTCGGCATATTGCCGGTAGAGGGCAGCATTACCCTCAGACTTGGTAGCTCCGATCAGGCCACGCTGGGCGCGGTGCCAGTCCACAAGAACCTTGATGTCCAAAGATGGATTGCGTTGTTTTGCATCATACAGCGCCTGAAGGACGCTTCGACCCGCGTCATCGTCTTCCAGGTACAAAGCAACCAGGTAGATACGCTGGGTTGCCTGTTCGATTTCCTTAAGAAGGCGCTGCCTGAAGGATGCGGCATCCAGCAAGGTTTCTATGTTCGCTGGATCATGGGCAATACCGGGTAAGTTATCGATAAGTTGCCGTTTTGCAGTCGCGAAACTCATTGTTGCCTCTTTATCAAGAACGACGTCTGCCGGACGATATGCAATTTCAAACCTGCTATTGTACCAGAATTCGCCACGATTCAATCATGTTGCTGTGTGTATTCAGCAAGCAATACGCACCATAGGTATCAGCTTTTTCTTTCCCTGGCTGTAGCGTATGAAAAGTTCATTGAATGGGTATGGAAGTTCTCCCTCTTCAATTGCCACAAAGCCCTGTTTGGCATATAGACCTTCAATCTGCGGGTAGGCAAAACAATAGCAAGGCTTACTGGCTGTCTGTGTTTCACAGGCTTTCATCAACTGGCTGGCGATCCCGGCTCGGCGGTAGTCCGGCTGGATAACCATTCCTGTCAGCAGTTGACCCTCTTCAAATTGGCGAAAGCGGACACACCCAATAATCTGCCCGTCTTTTTCGACGGTCCAAATGGCTTCATCCCGTTTTGCTTTCCCACTTGGATAATAGCTTTTGTAAAAGCGCTGGATAAGTGGCAGACGGATCGGGTCAAGTGGACGGAAGGAATAGCTCATTGGAAAACACTGCGTTAAGTTGCCGGATAAGATAGTATATCGGCCAATGATATACCTTGCTGCGATTCATGCATGATTACGTTGACTGATAATAGCCTGGCCTCCCACCATACCTTTGGCATTGCGGTAAATGCCAAGCACATAATCTGTGCAGAGTCAGCCGAAGAGCTGGTTTCAATCTGGCAGTCCTCTCAGTATGCCTCGCTGCCCAAGTTAATTCTGGGTGAGGGAAGCAACATGCTGTTTTGCTCCGACTACCCAGGGTTAGTGGTGCTGAACCGTATACGCGGGATTGAGGTTGAAGAGCGTACCGATGACTGGTTGGTGCATGCTGGGGCAGGTGAAAACTGGCATGAATTCGTTCGTTGGACCCTTGAGCAAGGTATGCCCGGGCTCGAAAACCTGGCCCTGATCCCTGGTTGTGTCGGGTCTTCACCTATCCAGAATATTGGTGCTTACGGAGCTGAAATAAAAGAATTCTGTGAGTATGTGGATGTGCTGAATATTGCATCAGGGGAAGTTCAAAGACTTCCTGCCGAAGCCTGTCGGTTTGGGTACCGGGATTCTGTATTCAAGCATGAACTGAAAGATGGGTACATTATTACTGCCGTGGGTTTCAGAATCAGCAAGCTGTGGTTGCCTAAACTGGGGTATGGCGCGTTGTCAGCGCTTGACGATAATGCGACACCGATGGATGTGTTCAATGCAGTCTGCGATATCCGCCGGTCTAAACTGCCGGATCCCGCCAGACTTGGTAATGCAGGAAGTTTTTTCAAAAACCCGGTAATAGGGCGAGAACTGGCTGAGTGCCTTCTCGTTGAGTATCCGGGTATGCCATGTTATTCCGTAGGAGAAGGGTCTTGTAAGTTGGCGGCAGGCTGGCTGATTGACCAGGCGGGGCTTAAAGGGATGACTGTGGGCGGTGCCAAAGTACATGAACAGCAAGCTCTTGTTCTGGTTAATACCGGCAATGCAACGTCCGCAGATGTGCTTAGACTTGCCTTGAAGGTTGTTGAGTCTGTCGCGCAGCGTTTTGGTGTACAGCTTGAGCATGAAGTTCGCTTTATGGATATGGCAGAGGAAACGACACTGCCTGAGTTGGTGGAGAAAGGTAAGGTATGCCTGTAAAAGAAAATCAACCCCGGCTCCATCTTATCCGGATGCTGGCTGATGGCCAGTTTCATTCCGGTGAGCAGTTGGGTGTTGAGCTCGGTATGTCCCGGGCTGCGATCAGCAAGCACATCAAAGTATTGCAGTCATGGGGGCTGGATGTGTTCCGGGTCCAGGGTAAGGGATACAAGTTGGCACAGCCTATCGACCTCCTGGATGAGGCGACCCTTTCCTCGTTGTCGAATGCCCCAGAGCTCCATCTCCAACCGATTATTGATTCAACCAACCAGTACCTCATTGACCGAATTGGCCAGTTGCCTTCCGGTGCGGTCTGTTTGGCAGAGTACCAGCAGGCGGGACGCGGAAGGCGAGGGCGGACCTGGCTTTCCCCATTTGGCGCGAATTTATACCTTTCCATGTACTGGCGGCTTGATGCCGGCATGGCAGCTGCGATGGGTATGAGCTTGGTTGTTGGTGTTGCTGTGGCCGAGGCGCTTAATGCACTTGGGGCTGATGGAATAAGGGTCAAGTGGCCTAACGATCTTTATTACCAGGACCGAAAACTGGCAGGCATTCTGGTCGAGATGACAGGACAGGCTGGAGACGCTGCACACCTGGTAATTGGCATGGGTATTAACCTTAACATGCAGCAGGTGGATGAAACCGTGGTTAACCAACCATGGGCGTCACTGTCTCAGGCTTGCTATGACATGCCTGAGCGCAACCAGTTGGCAGCGACACTGATTAACCACCTCAAGGCAGCACTGGAAAAGTATGAAGTTACCGGAATGTCAGGGTTTACTGATTCCTGGAATGAATTGGATAACTTTGCCGGACGCCCTGTTCGCCTTCTGATGGGTGAGAGGGAGGTTGTTGGAATTGCTCGGGGTATCAATGAGCAAGGTGCATTGCTGCTGGAAACAGAGCAGGGCTTAACCCCATTCCTCGGTGGTGAGATTTCATTGAGAAAGGCGGACTAGTCCGCCTTTGACATTGTCTGGTCAAAATTCCGAACTACTTTCTGAGACGGATCGTACTTACCAGATGATTTTCCCCTTTTTGGAGAACCAGGTTAGCCCGTTCTTTTGTTGGCTTGATGTTCTCTGACAGGTTCTTTCCGTTGATTTCATCCCAGATACCTGCGGCTGTAACGACTGCTTCATCATTTGTCAGCTTGGTGTAGTGGTGAAAGTACGAAGACGGGTTCATAAATGCACCTTGGCGGAATTTCATAAACCTTTCAACATACCAGGTTTTCAACAGGGCCGGCTCTGCGTCCACGTAAATCGAAAAATCCAGGAAATCTGAAATAAACACCCGATGAGGGTCGTGAGGGTAGTCCATCCCACTTTGCAGCACATTCAGGCCTTCCAGGATAAGAATGTCCGGCTGTTCGACGACTTTAGTTTCCTGCGTAATGTCATAGACTAGATGCGAGTATATGGGCGCTTCTACGCGTTTCTTACCTGATTTCACATCTGAGACAAACTGCACCAATCGGCGGATGTCATAGGACTCAGGGAAACCTTTCCGTTTCATCATGTCCCGCTCACGCAATACTGCGTTGGGGTAGAGGAACCCGTCAGTCGTCACCAGTTCGACTTTTGGATGTTCTGGCCAGCGTTCAAGCAGTGCTTTCAACAAGCGAGCAGTGGTGCTTTTGCCCACGGCGACACTGCCGGCGATGCCAATGATATAAGGAACCTTGTTCTCTTTCTGGGAAAGAAATTCGCTGAGTACCAGGCTTCGCCCCTGGCGGGCACCGACATAAAGGTTGAGCAGCCGGGTAAGAGGCAGGTAAATATCTTCAACTTCAGTCAGCGACAGCTTTTCGTTAATACCGCGCAGGCCAGGGAGGTCAGCTTCGCTCAGCGTCATTGGAACGGACTGGCGCAGTTCTGCCCATTTCTCCCGGTTGAACATTAAATAAGGCGTAAGGTGTTCACTCATTTGCCAAGGCCTGATAACTGTCGAGGATTGAGGACAATACAGTATTGCGCGAAACAGGAAAAGAGCCGCAAACTGATAAAGTTGCGCAAATCATAATCAGTTAGCAACTGATTGTGTAAATTGTGTGCAGTTAGGTGCCAAAGTTTAATGATTTTTTCCAAATGGGTATTGCAAGCCCCAAAATCATGACATAGAATGCGCAGCACTTACGCCGGCTTAGCTCAGTTGGTAGAGCAACTGACTTGTAATCAGTAGGTCGCCAGTTCGATTCCGGCAGCCGGCACCAAAAAAATTAGGTGGGATTCCCGAGTGGCCAAAGGGATCAGACTGTAAATCTGACGGCTCAGCCTTCGAAGGTTCGAATCCTTCTCCCACCACCAGTTTCAAATTGTTTGAATAGCTCTACGAGTTCTGCGGGCATCGTATAATGGCTATTACCTCAGCCTTCCAAGCTGATGATGCGGGTTCGATTCCCGCTGCCCGCTCCACACTTCTTCGTGTGCTGATATAGCTCAGTCGGTAGAGCGCACCCTTGGTAAGGGTGAGGTCCCCAGTTCAAATCTGGGTATCAGCACCACTTCTCCCCTCTCCAAGGCTTTTTCAAACCGTTTGATATATACTCAACAAAATTTTTTGTTGGTTGTGTGGTCGTAACGCCACCGAAATACCGTGCCTAGAGGGACTGTCATGTCTAAAGAAAAATTTGAACGTACGAAACCGCACGTTAACGTTGGTACTATCGGCCACGTTGACCACGGTAAAACTACTCTGACTGCTGCAATCTGTACTGTACTGTCTAAGAAATACGGCGGTTCAGCACGTGACTTCGCATCTATCGACAACGCTCCAGAAGAGCGTGAGCGTGGTATCACCATCTCTACTTCACACGTAGAGTACGATACTCCATCACGTCACTACGCGCACGTTGACTGCCCAGGACACGCTGACTACGTTAAGAACATGATCACCGGTGCTGCACAGATGGACGGTGGTATTCTGGTAGTAGCTGCGACTGATGGCCCAATGCCACAGACTCGTGAGCACATCCTGCTGGGTCGCCAGGTAGGTATCCCTTACATCATCGTATTCATGAACAAGTGTGACATGGTAGATGATGAAGAGCTGCTTGAGCTGGTAGAGATGGAAGTACGTGAGCTTCTGTCTGAGTACGACTTCCCAGGTGACGACTGCCCAGTAATTCAGGGTTCAGCTCTGAAAGCACTGGAAGGCGACGCAGCATGGGAAGAGAAGATCATCGAACTGGCTGACGCCCTGGATTCTTACATCCCAGAGCCAGAGCGTGCTATCGACAAGCCGTTCATCCTGCCAATCGAAGACGTATTCTCAATCCAAGGCCGTGGTACAGTAGTAACTGGTCGTGTTGAGCAAGGCATCATCCGCGTTGGTGACGAAGTAGAAATCGTAGGTGTTAAAGACACTACTAAGACTACTTGTACTGGCGTAGAAATGTTCCGTAAGCTTCTGGACGAAGGCCGTGCAGGTGAGAACGTAGGTGTTCTGCTGCGTGGTACTAAGCGTGACGAAGTTGAGCGTGGTCAAGTACTGGCGAAGCCAGGTTCAATCACTCCACACACAACTTTCGAATCAGAAGTATACGTACTGTCAAAAGAAGAAGGTGGTCGTCACACCCCATTCTTCAAGGGCTACCGTCCACAGTTCTACTTCCGTACAACTGACGTAACCGGTACTATCGAACTGCCAGAAGGCGTAGAGATGGTAATGCCTGGTGACAACATCAAGATGGTTGTTACCCTGATCGCTCCAATCGCGATGGACGAAGGTCTGCGCTTTGCGATCCGTGAAGGTGGCCGTACTGTTGGTGCGGGTGTTGTAGCTAAGATCGTTGAATAATATTTGACGGATTGGCTGCAAAAAGGGCATCATTTGATGCCCTTTTTCTGCGCTTGTGAATTTGTTTGATGTTTTTGCATACAGCACAAGCCCAGAACGATGGTTTCACAGTTCCCCGCTGGAACTGTCAACGCCTTTTGATACCTCGCCCAGGCGGGGTTGTTGTCGTCTAATCTTTAGACTAGTTTCAGGTAGGATGTATGAAAGCGAACGCTGAAAATCCACAAGGCTCAGGTTCAATGGATGTGGTTAAGTGGATTGTTGTATTTGCTCTGCTACTTGCAGCCGTAGTAGGGAATAGCCTGTACAGTGATGTATCTGTTGTTCTCCGAGCTGCAGCCGTAGTAGTGCTGGTTGCTGCAGCAGGTGGAGTCGCTGCAATTACAGAAAAAGGAAAAGCAGCGATCACGTTTGCTCGTGAAGCGCGAATGGAAGTGCGTAAGGTTGTCTGGCCTACACGCCAGGAAACTACGCAAACGACGCTGATCGTTCTAGCTGTCACCGTCATCATGGCGCTGATCCTGTGGGGCATTGACGGCATCATGGTTCGTCTTGTCGCTTTAGCTACTGGCGTGTGAGGTAATTTTTCATGAGCGAAGCTCCAAAGAAACGTTGGTATGTTGTGCAGGCTTTCTCTGGTTTTGAGAGCCGTGTAGCGCAATCTTTGCGCGAACACATCAAAATGCACAGCATGGAAGATTACTTCGGTGAGGTACTGGTACCTACCGAAGAAGTGGTCGAAATGCGTCAGGGTCAACGCCGTAAAAGCGAGCGTAAATTCTTCCCTGGATACGTACTGGTTCAGATGGTCATGAACGATGAGTCTTGGCACCTGGTGCGTAATGTACCGCGTGTGATGGGCTTCATTGGTGGAACCTCTGACCGTCCTGCTCCTATCTCTGATAAGGAAGCAGACGCAATTCTGCAACGCCTGGAAAAAGCCAGCGAAGCACCTGTCCACAAGACTGTATTCGAAGCAGGCGAAGTGGTTCGTGTTACCGAAGGTCCATTTGCTGACTTTAACGGTGTGGTTGAGGAAGTGGATTACGACAAGAGCCGCGTGAAGGTTTCTGTCTCCATCTTTGGCCGTGCTACTCCAGTCGAACTGGAGTTCAGCCAGGTAGAAAAAAGCTGATCAATAATTGTTCAGCAGGTCTTGGCAAGGGCGCGAAATTCGAATACAATTTCGCGCCCTTTCGTTAGACGGGGAGTTGGTCTGAACAAGACTGACGTTCGAACCCAAATTAAGGTAAATGAGTAATGGCTAAGAAAGTAGAAGCTTACATCAAGCTGCAAGTTGCAGCTGGTATGGCTAACCCTTCACCACCAGTTGGTCCAGCTCTGGGTCAGCACGGTGTGAACATCATGGAATTCTGTAAAGCATTCAACGCTCGTACAGAAGCTATGGAAAAAGGCCTGCCAATCCCAGTGGTTATCACTGTTTACGCAGACCGTTCTTTCACTTTCATCACTAAGACTCCTCCAGCGTCTGTTCTGCTGAAAAAAGCAGCTGGCCTGAAGTCTGGTGCAAGCAACCCAAGCAAAGAAGTTGCTGGTAAAGTGACTGAAGCACAGGTTCGTGAAATCGCTGAACTGAAGTCAGAAGACATGTCTGGCGCTGACGTTGAAGCGAAAATGCGCTCAGTAATGGGTACTGCTCGTTCCATGGGCTTGGTAGTAGAGGGTTAATCACATGGCTAAACTGACTAAGCGCATGCGCGTAATCCGCGAAAAAGTTGACGTAACCAAAGATTACGAAATCAACGAAGCTATCGCCCTGCTGAAAGAACTGGCTACTGCCAAGTTCGTAGAAAGCGTTGACGTTGCAGTTAACCTGGGTATCGATGCACGTAAATCTGACCAAAACGTTCGTGGCGCAACTGTTCTGCCACACGGTACTGGTCGTGACATCCGCGTTGCAGTATTCACCCAAGGTGCAAACGCTGAAGCTGCTAAAGAAGCTGGCGCTGACCTGGTAGGTATGGAAGATCTGGCCGACCAAGTTAAGAAAGGCGAAATGAACTTCGACGTAGTTATCGCTTCTCCAGATGCGATGCGCGTTGTTGGTCAACTGGGTACCATCCTGGGCCCACGCGGTCTGATGCCAAACCCTAAAGTTGGTACTGTAACTCCTAACGTTGCTGAAGCTGTTAAGAACGCTAAAGCTGGTCAGGTTCGTTACCGTAACGACAAGAACGGTATCATCCATACCACTATCGGTAAGGTAGACTTCGACGCTGAAGCGCTGAAAGCTAACCTGGAAGCTCTGCTGGTAGCTCTGAAGAAGGCGAAGCCTGCTTCAGCTAAAGGTACTTTCGTTAAGAAAGTAAGCCTGTCTACCACTATGGGTGCAGGTCTTGCTGTTGACCAGAACACTCTGGACACCAACGCATAAGCAATTTACTTAAGCGCTGAGTTAGCCTATAATTCAGCGTTTATTGAAAATGGCCAAGACCTGTACGCAGGTCTTCGTCCAAGACCGTAGGTGTCTGAAAGGACTTAATACCCTACGTAGACGGTGCCAGAACATGATTGATTTTATCTATCTTGGATCTGCGCCGTAATAGCGCTTGCTGCATTCGCAGTAAGTGATGTTTACCCGGGGTAACCCGGCAACTCAGGAGCATTTCCAATGGCTTTAAATCTTCAAGACAAAAAAGTAATTGTCGCTGAAGTCAACGAAGCTGCGAACGGTGCCCTGTCTGCTGTTGTTGCTGATTCTCGTGGCGTAACTGTAGATGCTATGACTTCACTGCGTAAGAAAGCTCGCGAAGCGGGTGTTTCTATGCGTGTTGTTCGTAACACTCTGGCGCGCCGTGCAGTTGAAGGTACTAACTACGAATGTCTGCAAGACGTTTTCGTTGGTCCTACTCTGCTTGCGTTCTCTAACGAGCACCCAGGTGCTGCAGCGCGTCTGTTCAAAGACTTCGCTAAAGAGAACAAAGACTTCGAGATCAAAGCAGCCGCATTCGAAGGCAACCTGGTTAGCTACGATGTACTGGCAAGCCTGCCAACTTACGAAGAAGCTATTGCACGTCTGATGATGTGCATGAAAGAAGCTTCAGCTGGCAAGCTGGTTCGCACTATTGCTGCAGTTCGCGACCAAAAAGAAGCGGAAGCTGCATAAGCCAATTGCAAAATTGGTTTACTAAACTAATCGTTGATTTTAGAGAGAATTATCATGTCTGTAACTAAAGAACAAATCCTGGACGCTATCGCAGAAATGTCTGTGATGGAAGTTGTTGAACTGATCGAAGCGATGGAAGAGAAGTTCGGTGTAACTGCTGCTGCTGCTGTTGTAGCTGGTGGCGCTGCTGCAGAAGCTGCAGAAGAGAAGACCGAATTCGACGTAATCCTGAAAGAAGCTGGTGCTAACAAAGTAGCAGTTATCAAGGCAGTTCGCGGCGCAACTGGTCTGGGCCTGAAAGAAGCTAAAGCTGTTGTAGACGGCGCTCCAGCTCCTCTGAAAGAAGCTGTTTCTAAAGAAGAAGCAGAAGCTCTGAAGAAAGATCTGGAAGAAGCTGGTGCAGTTGTTGAAGTTAAGTAATTATTGCTTAGCTTCTTAGCCTGAAAAGGCTAATGGCTGGTGGTTAAATAGCCACCGGCCTTTTTGCGCTAAAGGGCTACAGTGAATTTTCCCCCTGTTTAGGCACTGTAACTCTCCTGTTTTCAAGCACTTACCTTGATGGCAGGAAACTACAATAAACGGTGGTTTATAAGTCACTGTCCGGCATATGTGGACAGTTTGGGTCACTTATCAGCGAGCTGAGGAACCCTATGGTTTACTCTTATACCGAGAAAAAGCGTATCCGTAAGGATTTTGGTAAGCGTCCTCAAGTGCTGGACGTGCCATATCTGCTGTCGATCCAGCTTGAATCGTTTGAAAAGTTCATTGAGCAGGATCCAGAAGGGCAATACGGTCTTGAAGCTGCCTTTCGCTCTGTGTTCCCGATCCAGAGCTACAATGGCAATTCCGAGCTGCAATACGTTAGCTATCGTCTCGGTGAGCCAGTATTTGATGTAAAAGAGTGCCAGATCCGTGGCGTTACTTATGCAGCCCCTCTGCGTGTAAAACTGCGTATGGTTGTGTATGACAAAGATGCACCGGCCGGCACAGTAAAAGACATCAAAGAACAAGAAGTCTACATGGGTGAGATCCCACTCATGACAGACAATGGTACTTTCGTTATCAATGGTACCGAGAGGGTTATCGTATCCCAGCTGCATCGTAGCCCGGGTGTTTTCTTCGATAGTGATAAGGGTAAAACCCACTCCTCAGGTAAAGTTCTGTACAACGCGCGTATTATCCCATACCGCGGTTCCTGGCTGGACTTCGAGTTTGACCCTAAAGACCTGCTTTACGTACGTATCGACCGTCGTCGTAAACTGCCAGCGTCTATTATCCTGCGTGCACTGGGTTACACCACCGAGCAGATCCTTGACCTGTTCTTCGAGAAAGTTGTTTTCGAAGTAAAAGGCAAGTCTCTGGTGATGGAGCTGGTACCAGACCGTCTGCGTGGCGAAACTGCAAGTTTCGACATCGAAGCCAATGGCACGACCTATGTAGAGCAGGGCCGTCGTATCACTGCGCGTCATATCCGCCAGCTGAGCAAAGACGGTGTTACTCACATTGAAGTACCGGTTGAGTACATTGTTGGTAAGGTTGCAAGCCGCGACTACGTCAACGAAGACACCGGCGAAATCATTGCTGCTGCTAACCAGGAACTGAGCCTGGAAAGCCTGGCTAACCTGTCTCAGGCTGGCCACAAGCGCATTGAAGTACTGTTCACCAACGACCTGGATCACGGTCCATATATGTCTGACACCGTACGTGTCGACAGCACCGTTGATCGTCTGAGCGCACTGGTAGAAATCTACCGCATGATGCGCCCTGGTGAGCCGCCAACACGTGAAGCTGCCGAGCAACTGTTCGACGGTCTGTTCTTCTCTGAAGATCGTTACGATCTGTCAGCAGTAGGCCGTATGAAGTTCAACAGCTCCCTGGTTCGTGAAGAAATGACCGGCCCAGGTATCCTCGAGCACAACGACATCATCGACGTGATGCGTAAACTGATCGATATCCGTAACGGTATCGGTGAAGTGGACGACATCGACCACCTGGGTAACCGTCGTATCCGTTCTGTGGGCGAGATGGCAGAAAACCAGTTCCGTGTAGGTCTGGTACGTGTTGAACGTGCAGTTAAGGAGCGTCTGAGCCTGGGTGATCTCGACAACGTGATGCCACAGGATCTGATCAACGCTAAGCCTATTTCTGCAGCCGTTAAAGAATTCTTTGGTTCTTCTCAGCTGTCTCAGTTTATGGACCAGAACAACCCACTGTCTGAGGTAACGCACAAGCGTCGTATCTCTGCCCTGGGTCCTGGCGGTTTGACACGTGAACGTGCAGGCTTCGAAGTGCGAGACGTTCACGCAACGCACTACGGCCGTCTGTGTCCAATCGAGACTCCTGAAGGTCCAAACATCGGTCTGATTAACTCACTGTCCGTGTTCGCACGTACAAACCCATACGGTTTCTTGGAAACTCCATACCGTAAGGTTGTTGACGGTGTTGTTACTGACCAGATTGACTATCTGTCTGCCATCGAAGAAGGCCAGTATGTTATCGCTCAGGCTAACGCAGCCCTGAACGAAGACGGCAGCTTCGGTGACGAACTGATCACAGCCCGTCACAAAGGTGAATCCGGTCTGCACCCACGCGAACACGCCCAGTATATGGACGTTGCTACCAACCAGGTAGTATCCGTGGCTGCATCGCTGATTCCGTTCCTTGAGCACGACGATGCTAACCGCGCCCTGATGGGTGCGAACATGCAACGTCAGGCTGTTCCTACTCTGCGTGCAGATAAGCCGCTGGTAGGTACAGGTATCGAGCGTGCGGTAGCGATTGACTCCGGTGTAACTGCTGTTGCCAAGCGTGGCGGTGTTATTCAGTCAGTTGATGCGTCTCGCATCGTGGTTAAGGTTAATGAAGATGAGCTGGTACCAGGCGAAGCCGGTATCGACATCTACAACCTGACCAAGTACACCCGTTCTAACCAGAACACCTGTATCAACCAGCGTCCTACAGTGATGCCTGGTGAGCCTGTTGCACGTGGTGACGTGCTGGCAGACGGTCCTTCTACAGACCTGGGTGAGCTGGCGCTGGGCCAGAACATGCGTATCGCGTTCATGCCTTGGAATGGTTATAACTTCGAGGACTCCATCCTCGTATCTGAGCGTGTTGTTCAGGAAGACCGTTTCACTACTATCCACATCCAGGAACTGTCCTGTGTGGCGCGTGATACCAAGCTTGGTCCAGAAGAAATCACTGCTGATATCCCTAACGTGGGTGAAGCAGCACTGTCTAAGCTCGACGAATCCGGTGTTGTTTACATCGGTGCTGAAGTGAAAGGCGGCGATATTCTGGTTGGTAAGGTAACACCTAAGGGTGAAACCCAACTGACTCCAGAAGAGAAGCTGCTGCGTGCGATCTTCGGTGAGAAAGCGTCTGACGTGAAAGACTCGTCTCTGCGTGTTCCAGGTTCAGTATCTGGTACCGTTATCGACGTACAGGTCTTCACTCGTGACGGCGTAGAAAAAGACAAGCGTGCCCTCGAAATCGAAGAGATGCAGCTGAAGCAGGCTAAGAAAGACCTGACTGAAGAATTCAGCATCCTCGAAGGTGGTATCGTTGCGCGTGTACGTACTCTGCTTGCACAAGCTGGTTACAGCGAAGACAAGCTTAGTGGTATGGACCGTCAGTCTATGCTGTCCCAGACTCTGGACAACGAAGACATGCAAACCCAGCTGGAACAGCTGGCAGAGCAGTACGACGAGCTGAAGGCTGATTTCGACAAGAAATTCGACATCAAGCGCCGCAAGATCACCCAAGGTGATGATCTGGCACCAGGCGTGCTGAAGATCGTTAAAGTCTACCTGGCAGTTAAGCGTCGTATCCAGCCTGGTGATAAGATGGCGGGTCGTCACGGTAACAAGGGTGTTATCTCTAAGATTAACCCTGTTGAGGACATGCCATACGATGAAACCGGTACTCCGGTAGATATCGTTCTTAACCCGCTGGGCGTACCTTCACGTATGAACATCGGTCAGATTCTTGAAACCCACCTGGGCCTTGCTGCCAAGGGTATCGGTGACAAGATCAACAAGATGGTCAAAGAGCAGCAAGAGCTGGCGAAGATTCGCGAGTTCCTGAAGAAGGTATACGAGCTGGGTGAGACCCGTCAGCAAGTGGATATCAATACACTGACTGACGACGAAGTTCGTACCCTGGCAGAAAACCTGCGCAAAGGTCTGCCTATTGCCACACCAGTGTTTGACGGTGCTCCAGAGTCTTCAATCAAGGCGCTGCTGAAACTGGCTGATCTGCCAGAATCAGGCCAGCTGACCCTGTTTGACGGCCGTACCGGTAACCAGTTTGAGCGTCCAGTAACCGTTGGTTACATGTACATGCTGAAACTGAACCACCTGGTTGATGACAAGATGCACGCCCGTTCTACCGGTTCTTACAGCCTGGTTACTCAGCAGCCGCTGGGTGGTAAGGCTCAGTTCGGTGGTCAGCGTTTCGGTGAGATGGAAGTGTGGGCACTGGAAGCATACGGTGCAGCATACACCCTGCAGGAAATGCTAACCGTTAAGTCGGATGACGTTAACGGCCGTACCAAGATGTACAAGAACATCGTGGACGGAGATCACCGCATGGAACCGGGTATGCCGGAGTCCTTTAACGTACTGCTTAAAGAAATCCGCTCGCTGGGTATTAACATCGAGCTGGAAGACGAAGAGTAATCGCGTTAACCGGTATGTGAATTCGAAGGTGCCGCTTGCGGCACCTTCATGGGTCAACTCCTGACAGGAGCCGATTGTGAAAGACTTACTTAAGTTTCTGAAAGCGCAGCATAAGACCGAAGAGTTTGACGCCATCAAGATCGGTCTTGCGTCACCAGACATGATCCGTTCGTGGTCATTCGGTGAAGTAAAGAAGCCAGAAACCATTAACTACCGTACGTTCAAGCCTGAGCGTGACGGTCTGTTCTGTGCGCGTATCTTCGGTCCAGTTAAGGACTACGAGTGTCTGTGCGGTAAGTACAAGCGCCTGAAGCACCGTGGCGTTATTTGTGAAAAATGTGGTGTTGAAGTAACCCAGACTAAAGTACGCCGTGAGCGTATGGGTCACATCGAACTGGCGTCTCCAGTTGCCCACATTTGGTTCCTGAAATCGCTGCCATCTCGTATCGGTCTGTTGATGGACATGCCGCTGCGTGATATCGAGCGTATTCTGTACTTCGAATCATATGTTGTGATCGAACCAGGTATGACCAACCTGGAGCGCGGCCAGATGCTGGCTGAAGAGCAGTACCTGGATGCGCTGGAAGAGTGGGGTGACGAGTTTGACGCACGTATGGGTGCGGAAGCTGTTAAAGCCCTGCTGGCAAACATGGATCTGGTTGCTGAAGCAGAACAGATGCGTGAAGAGCTGGAAGAAACCAACTCTGAAACCAAGCGTAAGAAGATCACCAAGCGCCTGAAGCTGGTTGAAGCATTCGTTCAGTCTGGTAACAACCCTGAGTGGATGATCCTGACTGTACTGCCAGTTCTGCCACCTGATCTGCGCCCACTGGTTCCTCTGGACGGCGGCCGTTTCGCGACTTCAGATCTGAACGATCTGTACCGTCGTGTAATTAACCGTAACAACCGTCTGAAGCGCCTGCTGGATCTGGCTGCACCAGATATCATCGTTCGCAACGAAAAGCGTATGCTGCAGGAATCTGTAGACGCGCTGCTGGATAACGGTCGTCGTGGCCGTGCAATCACCGGCTCGAACAAGCGTCCGCTGAAATCTCTGGCAGACATGATCAAAGGTAAGCAGGGTCGTTTCCGTCAGAACCTTCTGGGTAAGCGCGTAGACTACTCTGGCCGTTCGGTTATCACCGTTGGTCCATACCTGCGTCTGCATCAGTGTGGTCTTCCTAAGAAGATGGCACTGGAACTGTTTAAGCCATTTATCTACGGCAAGCTGGAAGCTCGTGGTCTGGCGACCACCATCAAAGCTGCCAAGAAGATGGTAGAGCGCGAAGAAGCAGTTGTTTGGGATATCCTGGATGAAGTCATCCGCGAACACCCAGTCATGCTGAACCGTGCACCGACCCTGCACCGTCTGGGTATCCAAGCATTTGAACCTATCCTGATCGAAGGTAAGGCAATCCAGCTTCACCCACTGGTGTGTGCTGCGTATAACGCCGACTTCGACGGTGACCAGATGGCGGTTCACTTGCCACTGACTCTCGAAGCGCAGCTTGAAGCCCGTGCTCTGATGATGTCTACCAACAACATCCTGTCTCCTGCGTCCGGTGATCCAATCATCGTACCTTCTCAGGACGTTGTACTGGGTCTGTACTACATGACCCGTGAAAAGATTAACGCCAAGGGTGAGGGCATGTACCTCGCGGGTCCTGCGGAAGCAGAAAAAGCTTACCGCACCGGCAGTGCTGAGCTGCACGCACGCGTTAAAGTGCGTATCCGTGAAGTATTGATCGACGAAGCTGGTCAGCGTACCGAACGCGTCGAAATGAAAGACACCACCGTTGGTCGTGCCATGCTGTGGAATGTTGTACCTGACGGTATGCCATTCGAACTGGTTAACCAAGGTCTCGGCAAGAAGCAAATCTCTTCTCTGCTGAACGAGTGTTACCGTAAGCTGGGCCTGAAGGACACTGTAATCTTCGCTGACCAAGTCATGTACACCGGTTTCGCATACGCGGCACTGTCTGGTGTATCTGTTGGTATCGACGATATGGTTATCCCAGAAGCCAAGTACACCAAGATCGCTGAAGCGGAAGAAGAAGTTGCTGAAATTCAGGAACAGTTCCAATCAGGTCTGGTAACAGCAGGCGAACGTTACAACAAGGTTATCGATATCTGGGCTGCAACCAACGAACAGGTTGCCAAGGCTATGATGGATAACCTGTCTACCGAGACCGTTATCAACCGTGACGGTGAGGAAGAGACCCAGAAGTCGTTCAACAGCATCTACATGATGGCCGACTCTGGTGCGCGTGGTTCTGCAGCTCAGATTCGTCAGCTGGCAGGTATGCGTGGTCTGATGGCTAAGCCAGATGGCTCAATCATCGAAACCCCAATCACCGCGAACTTTAAAGAAGGTCTGAACGTACTTCAGTACTTTATCTCTACTCACGGTGCTCGTAAGGGTCTGGCGGATACCGCACTTAAGACTGCGAACTCAGGTTACCTGACTCGTCGTCTGGTAGACGTAGCGCAAGACGTAGTAATCACTGAAGACGACTGTGGTACCGAAGAAGGTATCCTGATGACTGCAGTGATCGAAGGCGGCGACGTTAAAGAAGCACTGCGTGACCGTGTTCTGGGCCGTGTTGTTGCTGAAGATGTACTTAAGCCAGGTACAGATGAAATTCTGGCACCTCGCAACACCCTGCTCGACGAGAAGTGGTGTGAAATCCTGGAGCAGTTCTCTGTAGACCAGGTGAAAGTACGTTCTGCTGTAACCTGTGATACTGACTTTGGTGCTTGTGCCAAGTGTTACGGTCGTGATCTGGCTCGTGGTCACATCGTGAACCAAGGTGAAGCGGTCGGTGTTATTGCGGCACAGTCAATCGGTGAACCTGGTACACAGCTGACCATGCGTACGTTCCACATCGGTGGTGCGGCATCTGCAGCAGCAGCTGAAAACAGCATCCAGGTTAAGACCAAAGGTTCGATGCACCTGCACAATGCCAAGTTCGTTACCAACAACGAAGGCAAGCTGGTTATCACCTCACGTGCGTCTGAACTGACTATCGTTGACGAATTCGGCCGTACCAAGGAAAGCTACAAGCTGCCTTACGGTGCGCACCTGGTGAAAGGTGACGGCGCTGAAGTGGCCCCTGGCGAAATTATCGCTAACTGGGATCCACACACAATGCCAATCATCACTGAGGTAGAAGGTCGCGTTAAGTTCGTTGATATGATCGACGGCGTAACTGTACAGCGTCAGACTGATGAGCTGACCGGTCTGTCATCTACCGTTGTTCTTGATGCCGCTGAGCGTACCTCAGCCGGTAAAGACATGCGTCCTGCTATCAAGCTGGTTGACGCACAGGGCAACGACGTAATGATCCCTGGTACTGAAATGCCTGCGCAGTACTTCCTGCCTGGTAAAGCGATTGTTCAGTACGATGACAGCCAGGAAGCTGGCGTTGGTGCAACCCTAGCACGTGTTCCTCAGGCATCGAAAGGTACCAAGGACATCACCGGTGGTCTGCCACGCGTTGCTGACCTGTTCGAAGCCCGTAAGCCGAAAGAGCCTGCAATCCTGGCAGAGATCACCGGTACCGTTTCCTTCGGTAAAGAAACCAAAGGTAAGCGCCGCCTGATCATCACTCCAGCTGAAGGCAACGCATACGAAGAGATGATTCCTAAGTGGCGTCAGCTTAACGTGTTCGAAGGTGAATCGGTTGAGAAGGGTGACGTAATCGCCGACGGTCCAGAAGCTCCGCACGACATTCTGCGTCTGCGTGGCGTGCATGCGGTAACCTCGTACATCACTCAGGAAGTACAGGAAGTTTACCGTCTGCAGGGCGTTAAGATTAACGACAAGCACATCGAGACCATCGTTCGTCAGATGCTGCGTAAAGTCACCATCCACCGTCCAGGCGACTCAGAGTTCCTGGAAGGTGAACAGGCTGAATACGCACGCGTTAAGATCGCGAACCGTCAGCTGGAAGCCGAAGGCAAGAAACCAGCGACTTTCGAGCGCGATCTGCTGGGTATCACCAAGGCATCGCTGTCTACCGAGTCTTTCATCTCGGCAGCATCGTTCCAGGAAACTACCCGCGTTCTGACCGAAGCCGCAGTAAGTGGCAAGCGCGACGAACTGCGTGGCCTGAAAGAGAACGTGATCGTGGGTCGTCTGATTCCGGCTGGTACCGGTTTCGCATACCACAAATCACGCCAGGAGCGTCGTGCATCGGCTGCAGAGCCAGTTGCACCGCAAGTGGATGCCGAGCAGGCTTCTCAAGATCTAGCTGCACTGCTGAATGCAGGTCTGGGTGGCGACGAGTAATCCTCGCTGACTGGAAAAAAATTAAAAGGCATCCTTCGGGATGCCTTTTTTGTATCTGTGTAATATGGCCTGCAATGAGACCTACCGAACTATTTCCCTGATCATACTGACGGGTTGAAATCATCCCTGACCAATGAATTACGCCAATGGGTAAGAACATGCATTAAAAAAGCCACGCAAGGCGTGGCTTCATAGCATGAAGGGTTTCTCGGGATTCCAGTGTGCCTGATATTAAGCGCCGGGTGGTACGGAGAGGCTTTCAGCTATCAATTGAATCAGGCTGTCCTCATGTTCAAAACGCTCTTCCAGCAGTTCGCCAATCGACGATATTTGATTGTCGAAATTAACGGAATTCTTTTCATCAAGAGAAATATCGCCGTATTTCTCCGAAAAGTTCAACAATGGCTCCGTGGTGGACACGATGCGAAAATACAGGGCATCAATTTCCTTGTTGGTTGAAAACCCGGTAGCCTGCCAACGCTCCATAACCATGTTATATATCTTGAAATGACCTGCTGATATGTAATCAACCAACAGTTCGCAAAACCGGTGAAGAGACTCATCATCTGGCAGTGAAAGGGATTTCTTTTTACCCGCAGACAGACCGGCGATGTTGTAATAGTCGACCAACAGCTCTTGCCTGAGTGTCAGCCAGTAATCGATGACATCGCTATAGCCACCCCACTGCTCATGGAAACGCTCTAGCTTGTTCAGCATAACCATGTTCCTCCATGCTTGGGTTTCGAAGGGAGCTTGCCCGAGAAAGGCTCCAAAACGTCGACAGACCTTGATATAAATTTAGTCCATCGTTTCAATTTTTAATGTGCCAGCAATTGAGTTGCTCTGCAAGGAGTGTGAGGACACCCATGTCTCAGATAAGCGAAGAAGTTTACATATGTGCGGCAAAAAGTGGGCAAATTTGGCTGAAAGACGGCAGTTTGCCGCTTATGCCTTTGTCTTTGATGCCTTATTCCTCAGGCATTCAGCGAAAGATTGGTGAATTTCAGGGGAAGCCGGTTTGGTGGATTTCAGTTAGCGATGATTCCTTTGATAACCATCTGTTTTCATTGAGAGAGTTGCTTGGCTCCCCGGTGGATCTTTTTATGTTGGCAGGCAAGGCCATTCAACTCGAACATATGCTAAGGGATCAGCCGTTTTGCAGCCGCTGTGGCGGTCAGAATGATATTGATCCCGTTGATCATGCGATGCGTTGTGTGAAGTGTGACAGTTTGCATTACCCACGTGTGTCACCCTGTGTCATCGTGGCGGTTAAGAAAAAAGCCCATATTCTTCTGGCGCAACACCCCCGGCACAAGAACGGAATGTATACCGTTATTGCCGGGTTTGTTGAACCTGGCGAAACCCTTGAGCAATGTGTGGAAAGGGAAGTGTTTGAAGAGACAGGCATCCGGGTGGCGAACATCCGGTATGTGGGCAGCCAACCGTGGGCATTCCCATCAAACCTGATGATGGGGTTCCTGGCAGATTATGCGTCGGGGGAAATTACCCCGGACTATGCAGAGCTGACCGACGCTGCCTGGTTTTCGCCGGATGAACTTCCGGAAGTTGCCCCCAAAGGCACTATTGCCCGGGAGCTTATCGAAATGACCTGCGGGCTGATCAGCGGGTAAAAAAAACCCTCCGTAGGGTGGGAGGGGTAAGATGCGATTATCGGAACCGTTGATTTATATCACTATAAAACAACGGCTTATGATGTTTTTGTTTGTTTGGTGGCTCTAAAGTGGCGACAGATTATAAGAGCGTGCGCTTTATTTCCGTCACGAGGCTTTTCACGCTGTTTGTAAAACTGTTGGCTGCGATGATTCTGCTTAGCTGCTCTCGTTCAACACTTCGCCAGCGTTCTAGATGCGTTTCGCCAGTTCTTTTTACGTGAGCGGCGTGGTCGTATCGCCACGACAAAATCCAATTTTTCGTCATGTGGTAATCCTTAGTTTTGTTGCCTAATTCGATTGTAAAGGTATCTGCAAAAATTGAAATTCCTGTTTGTAATGTAGTGCCAGTGCTGGCGCGGGTTGCCGTTGTTTTTGCTGATCGTCTTTGTGATCGTGCGATCATCTTTTTTGGTGACGTAATTCTTATGTATTTCAGTGTATTCAATGGCTTATGCTTTGTTCGCTAGTGCATAAGTGATCGTTAAAACTGAAAAACACTGAAAAAAAGCGCATTTTTTGAAATTCGAGATCATTGGGAAAGCCCCAGTAGTGGCGCGGGTTGGCGGTATTTTTTTGCGGAATTCAAAACTGAAAAAATTTTTAGGGCGAAAACGTCGCGGGAGGGGAGGAGGAGTCCGGTTTACGTCACCGGATGGCTTCCGTCTGTAGATTCTGTGGCGCTTGTATGGGGCGTGGTGAGGCGATGTGGATTTGTGCCGTATGTTGAGGCGGATACAAGAAAGCGCCCTTGTGTGGGCGCTGTGGGTGGCTTGTTTTACGTGAGGTTACTTGGTGATGGGATCCAGTCGGCCTTTTAGTGCGGTTGATGCTTCGCCGTGGCCTGTCATGTTGTCTGCTTTGTCTGGTGTGCTGGTTGGTGCGCCTGTCTCTGGGCTTGTGTGTTTGTGAGCGGCGCAGGTGTCTGACAGGTCTGTGACGACTTGCATCAATTCGCTTAGCAGTCTGAGCACGTTTTCTTTTTCTGAGCCGAACCAGCTGATCGGGGCGCGATAGTCTTGCACGTCGGTTGCGGTTACTTCTCGGAGCTGGCATTTCAACTCGGCAAGTTTGTCGGTGATGTTCCGGAAGTTCCCTTCCTGGTCTACCAGCTTATAAACGCCTTTTCGCTGTTGATAACGGTATTCACCTTCTTTGATGGCCGGTAGTTTCCAGCCGTAGGGTATGACTGTTCGGATGAAGGGTTTGTCGGCCTGACCGAATATCCAGCCCAGCTCTACGATTGAACCCACAGCAGGTGGAATCAGTAACCCGGCATGATCTCCATTGCCGGGGATTGGCAATGGAACAGCTTGCATGACCGGGCGGTCAGCCAGTGGCTTTCCCTGTTCGTCCAGCAATTGCACATCGGCGGCATAATGCGGGTAGAACCGGTCCGACATGTCGCCCTCTTCCGGAAGTTCCGGCAGGGCTTCGACTCTTCCCCAGCGTGGGAGGTGTGCATCAGCGGTTAGCTCCGGGAACAGCCGGTAAATCATCCGTTTGAGGTCTTTTATTTCCATGTGATTCTTGCCTCTGTGCCTTGGAATTCGACTTTTTTCAGCCGGATGCCGTTAACCAGTGCGCCGGGTTTGAGTTTTGGTATACACGGAATGGTGACGGTTTTATTTGCTGAGTGCCCAACCATGAAATCATTTGGCAGGGTGACGGGCTTGTTTGCCCAGAATGAGTCTTGCCAGCTTCCGGCGAATACCTGGCCGTTACCCTGCTGCTGCCAGACGAAATCCGGCACGTTGAATGCCTGAGCGAGTTCGTCCATTACCCGGTAGCCGTTGCCGTCACTGTAGAAACAGGGGATGGCCGTCTGGCTGTAGGCTTTTTCCGGCACAACGAATTGCAGCCCTGTTTTTTCTCCAACGTGACTGAGCAGTTTCACCATTGTCGGGTGACGCATGATGATGGGCAGCGGTTCATAGAGTACGGCGGCCAGCTCTCTGCAGAAGATGTTGGACCACCCTTTTTTCGTCGGCTGTACGCGCTCAATGTACCCGGTAAACGGGCGGCTCAATTGGTCGCCCCAACCGAAATCGAAGGCCACGACGGTGAATGGCTCGGGGTTACCCTGAATGTCCATTTGCATCCTGCCCGGCGTATTTTCGTCAAAAGTCAGCCGGTAAGTGCTGACTTTTACTTTTTCGCTGCCGACGAATGCCCGGACGGTGAAACGCTGGTTTGTCATGACAATGCCTGATTCGCGTTTTTGATGATATCCATTGACCGGCTGGAAGCGGGGTCTGTGCCCGGCGGAACGTTGGGGTTAGTGCCAGCCGTTGCCGGGGTGGTGACGCCTGCGGCCTTTTGCTGCTCTGCCGTTTTCGGTGGCTCGCGCTGTTCGACCCGCTCCGGCACTGAAAGATGCTCTACCAGCTCAAAGGAAACAGACCACTGGCGCAGGGTTTCTTGTTCGTCATAGCGAATTTGCCCCTGGAACTTCACCTGCCGGATTTTGGCCGCCTTGGCGGTGCGGTTGTCGATACGGTAAATCTTGCGGGCGTTGTTCTCTTTGGCGCGGGCCAGTTCAAGCAACTTCATGAAGTCAGCTTCGCGGGTGTAAGGGATGGTGCCAGTGACGGCGAGCACCATGGCTTTGTCGCCTGTTTCGGCTTGATCTGTTGCCGCCGACTGGCCGGACATATCCTGTCCGGCGAGTTGTTGGCGGGCGCTGACCTTTAAGCCTTTCAGCGGGACGGTGGTTGCGGATAGGGTTAGCATTTAGATTTCATCTTCCTTTGACCGTAATTTTATATGCATTGAAAAAAAAAAATGAATCTGGAAATTAGCTCATGAACGATATAAACGTAACTCGCCGATAAACACGGTTTGTTTTGTGCCATCTACCGACTCAACTTTTGAGACCCAGTGAAAACTTGTCTCTGCGGCTTCTTGAATCAATTTCATCTGTTTGAATCGCTCTTCTTTATCTGTAGAAATGCGGAACCTTACGAGTCCATTTTGTGTTGAACTCGACGTGTTGTCCCTTTCAATCATGATGTCAAACGTGCATTTGTCCCCTGCAATTTCTGCGGTATTGCAAATATGCACATTGGTCTTTGTTCCATCTGATTTTTGAACG
Source organism: Parasalinivibrio latis (assembly GCF_036825535.1). Lineage (GTDB taxonomy): Bacteria > Pseudomonadota > Gammaproteobacteria > Enterobacterales > Vibrionaceae > Parasalinivibrio > Parasalinivibrio latis. The sequence continues at coordinate 3,588,212 of NZ_CP098812.1, read as the reverse complement.
ATACCTCTGACAGTTGTCGCTGTTACTTCAATATAAACTCTCGGTTGTCCCACCCCCTCACCAATGCCAATTTCGAAAAATGCACCATCCATTGAATTAAATTCAATTGCCGCCAACAATTGCTGCTGGTTATTGATGTTGTGACCATGGACGGTATTGGTTCGTCTGACCAATGTCTGAATGTAGTGTCCGGTCGCATTGCCGCACGTCATCGCCAAACCTCTGTCATCGTCAATCTCGGCTACAGATTCGTTTCCAATAGAAATAGTTCTGAAATCGGTTAGTGAGGTAAAATATGTCTGATATGCCGCAATATGATCAGCAAGTAGTTTTGGCCCATGCAAAGCCTGAGAAGCGGTGTCATATGTATAGCCTGACATCGCGCCGGCGTGCCTGATCCTGCCGAATTGTTCAGAAAATAGACCGCTCGAATCTGCAATGAAAATCTGACCGCCAACCGGATTTGAAATATAGCGTTTTGCCGTACCTTCCGGCGAAGAACCAATACCAAGGCGAGTATTATCATTTGAGTAAATTTCGCCACCGTGCTTTGTGACAAATAAGTCATTGTACAAACGGTCACCAAAGCTAACTGTTTCGGCTGATACTTTTGAACCATAACTTACGAGTGCTTTGTCTGCACCACTTGCCGAAAAATCAACATCGAGAACGGCCCCCGACGGGCATCCGTAAAATTCCACGGATGCTTTCTCATTGGTTTTAGTATTCCACCCTGTAATTGTGCATCTGCTAATCATGGGATGGAAAGCAGCACCGCCACAGCTGGCAGCAAGAACGGATTTCACTTTCACTCCGGCTTTACTTGCCCCTGAAATGTATACGCCTGCTCGCTCTCCGCTGACTGCACCAGTTGTGGTGCCCGCCGCCCACAAATTGTTAATGAAAACATCTTCATTATATGTTCCGTCATCAATGATGACGTTGAATCTTTGCCATTGATACGCTGGTATTTTATCGATTGCATCCTGTATCTTTTTGAACTGTTTAGTTGCGCCAACGAACAGATCGATTCCATTGATATCAACTCTTCCAGTTTCGCGCTTTGATGCTGGCTGCGACGTTGCATAGACTGGAGTGTTGATCGAAAGAACTCCCGATGTTGACACTAACTGAGCACCGCATTCAAAAATCAATGGTACGTCATCAATTGCCAAATCTCCGTCTATGACATACTTACCACTGCGGAATAAGATTGGCGTTTTATCTCCCATTGCGAGTATTTCAACTAGCCGTTGTTTGTTGTCAGTTGCGTCATCACCAATCAACGAAAAGTCATTGGCGAGTCGTATTGAATGAGATTGCTGCGCAGCGAGGGTTCTAACGCTGATGCCGTCAACCGAAACCGTTGCATTATCCAGCGCTCCGCCCAATTTGTACTGAACGCCTGATGCGGTGACCAAATTGCCGAGTTCATTAATAACGTTAATGACAGCTCCAGCCGGTATTTCTTTGTCAGTGGTGCGAACGCTTCCGTTAATCCACAGTGCATTCGCAGCATAAGAAATGGTGTCACCCACTTTTGTGTCATGCCCCGTTACGGGCCAGATCTTTGCGTTTAATTGCTTGGCTGAAACATCGACCGCAAATGCTTTACTCGCCTGCTCCCCATCACTGCGCAAATCAACCACCGTCCCATCCGCCAACACTTCGGCAATCTTGCACACGAAGTGCGGCACGTCGCGGCCTGCGTTGGTGGTGGTGTAGTCGTCCAGTTCTTCGGAAGAGATCACCAGGTTGAATTCGGTGTACTGTTCGCCTGTTGGGGTGCCTTCGCGCCAGCCGTCGAGATACACGAAAGACGGTTTGGTTGCCACATTGATGATGCGGGGGAATTCCATTTCAACCGGGCGGCCGGAAATGTAGCCGCGACCAGGAGCAACGGAATAACTGCCAGCAGTGGGGGCAGGTGTTACCAGGAAACCGTCTTCGATGAACCAGTCTTTGCCGTTCAAGTCCATGTTTGACTGGGCGGTATCGTCGTCCATTCGCTTCATGCGGCGGGTTGAATCGTACTGCCAAGACTGTGCATCCACCGTGATGTTGGTAATTTCGGCAATGTCTTTGTATTCCAGCACCACAGAACGCACCAGCGTGTTACCGGCAATGCCTGGCTGGTCGACAGTTTTTGGGGTCATAGGGTGGTGGTCAATCACAACCAACACATCGAATTCGCTGCAATATGCCCCTGTCCAGTTAAACTCGAACGGGCCCACGTTACTTGCGAGGGTACAAGTGTAAATCACGGAATCGGCAGACAATCGGCCACGGGAGTCCACACCTGCTTCATGCACAATGTAGTCAACCGGCACACCGTCACCCGGTTGTGGCAACGGTTCGCGGTTTGGCACATTGGCATAAATCATCTTGTCGATCACCAGCGGTTTCTCCAGTGCATTCAGTTCCGCCAGAAGAGATTTACCTGCGGCAGTTACAATCTTAGTGTCGGTCAGATTAGCCATTTCTTGTTCCCTCAAGCCTTAACGTGTGCTTGGTAGTATTCGCATTCAAGGTTCAATGGCCGCGGCAAGGCGGCAATATTCAATCGAGTAATAACGTGTGATGTGTTCTGTTCGCCGTCGAAAGACTGAGCGCGGGCCGCCAGCGGCAATTCCACATACGTGGTGTACTGGTAGCGGCGGCAGGTGCGTCCATACTGGCGAATCACCGTATCGAGCAGTTCCGGCACCTCGGTTAAGTCACCGTCCCGGATTTGCAGGCTGATTACATCCCAGTCCACGTTCTGCAGGCGCTCATCCTGCGTAATGTGCGGATATCCCAGCTTTTCAAACATGTATTCCCAGCCGGATATCGAACCGGCATCGCGGGCGAAGCTATAAGCGAACGCAACCCGGATGCGGTAAAGTGCCTCAGGCTCTTGCCCAAGGCGGTGCACATCCCGTTGCCACCCCATCAGCTCAACCAGCCCCATGGGTGCGGTCAGTGGGTCATGTTGTTGGAGCGGCATTTTCAGCGCGGCTTCAACATGGCCCCAGTAGTTGCGGAAAGCGCGGGAAATCTTTGCCAGCTCGCCCCGGCCCATCCACCACTTGAACTTAATTTCAGGCAGTTTCAAGGGTCACCCCCAGTGAGCGGATGCGCGGCACGGTCAGGTTGTTCACAATGTCCGGCTGGCCGAATTCCAGCGACGCAATACCGGGAAACTGCGCGTGAAGCTCTTGGCCCAGGCGGGAAAACGAGAACCTTGCCACCGGGTTAGTGCGGGTTGGGGTGTAATCCGTGTTTTCACGGAAAGCCGCGTTAATAAAGTGTTCGACCTGGGCTTTCAGTTCAGCCCGTTCATCCAGCGTCAGCGACAGCAGCGGCCACAGCTTCATGGTGATATCCACCTCAACACTTGGCATCGCCATCACTTGCAAGTCATCACCGTGACCGTGCTGGCCGTGGTCACGAATGTGCTGGTTAAGGTCATCAATCATCTGCGCGGAAGGTTCGCCGGTGTCCAACAGGATCAGGGCGTTGGCAGTACCGGGGCCACGCGGTGCGTTATGTTCGAAATAAACATTGTCGTCCTGAATGCCCGCCCGCTCGGTCAGCAAGGCGCGGTAAGCGGCATCAATGTGCCATTTCGCCACGGCGCTCCACTGGTTTCGCACACGCAGGCGCAAATCGTCGTTGCTTTCCTTGTCGGCTCCGGCTTCTGTCAGCCAGTCGCCGGGGTTCGTTGCAGCGGCAATCCCTGAAATTGCCGTTGGCAGGATATGGAAATACCCTTCACCCAGGTTGTATGCCGCGCCGGGCTCTTCTGCCTCAACCTGTGCCAGCACCATGGTTTCGTTTTCCGGCATCACCGTGTCTTCGGTTACCCGAACCCGGTAAATCCTGCCGTTGATAACATCTGTTTGTACCCAGGTATCTTTTGGGATCACCAGTGCCGGTCCCTTGGCGGCAGCGCGCTGGAACGCCACCCGGCCTTTTGCCTTGGTGTTGCCCTTGCGTTCAACCCGGCAGGCCCACGCCAGCAAATCCAGCCACTCATCCTTCGCGGTGGCAAGGAACATATTCGGCAGCACATAGGTAACCAGCAGAACGTTAATCAGCCAGGTGGTGCATTTGATAACGGCACCCTCAACTAAACGCCAGAAAGGGGAGAAAGGCGAATCGTTGTTAATCACCGCCTCTTCCTTGCGCATTTCTTCCTTGAGGATTTTTTTCCATTCTTCCTCAGTGGTCGGAATGCCGGACTCTTTCACAATCTTTGCGTAGTCGGGCTTTGGGATATCAGCCATTGATTACCTCAATTTCAAAATCGCCAAATTCGCGGGTAGTGGCAAAAACCCAAATTTTGCCGGGGTTGGGTTCTTCCAGCCGGACAGTACCCGGCACCAGTCGCAGGTCTTCTTCAACCAGCAACTCAATCTGGTTGCGAAGGTCAGCCCGCTTGCTGCGGCTGCGTTCTGCGATCATTTCCACGGCCAATCCGCTTTCAATGATGGCGTGTTTGATGTCCTGCGCGATAACGGCTCGGTCTTGAATCAGTACCGGGTTGCGGCCTGCATCCAGCACGACATCGCCGTTTTCAATCAGAATGTCCTGGTAGACGTAACTCATCCGGCCGCCATATACAGTTCGTTTGCCAAATCCTGCGGGTTGTTCATCTGCTGTGCGTAAATGCTGACGCCGCCGTAATGGGTAGAGCTGGTCTGGTAGCTGGCAAGGGTGCGCGCTGCGCCACCCTTTGGAACCTGGGCAACCGGGCGGGTTGCCGCCAGTGCTTTCACCTTCGGGGTGCTTTCTTCATCGCTGCCAAATCCGGGAATCCAGTCAACCAGCGATTTCACACTGTCCCAGATGCCAGCAAACATGCCCTTAATCCACTCGAAGACACCGCCGAATACATTGCGCATTCTGTCGGCCATCTCAGTGATAAACGCGAAACCGGATACATCCGTAAAGCCGGACATTACCCACTGCCAACCGGCATGAAGAAGATTGAACATCGCCCGGAACGGGAAAGTGATCAGCTCAACGGCGCCCGTCAGTACCTTGAACCAGGTGTCATCGCCAAAGGCCAGCTTCACCCCTAGCCAATAATCACGGATGGTGGCAAAGCCGGATGCAAACCAGTTCACCACGCTGCCAAATGCCGCTTTCACATCGTCCCAGTAATAAATCAGCGCCCCGACAGCCACGGTGAGCCCTACCACGCCAGCAATAACTGCCACTATCGGGTTAGCTGCCATCACCATATTCACCGCCAGCATGGCTCCTTTCAGGAATGTCATGGTTTTGGTGAGGCCACCGGCTGCCATGCCCCAGAGTTTCAGGCCAAGGGTATACGTCACCATGGCCTGTTTACCCACGCCCACGGCAATGGTGACCATGCCGCCAGCGGCGGCGAGGCCCAGAACAGACATGGCCGCATACCCCACCCACTTGGTGAGGGTCGGGAACATTTCAGTCCACTTCACGATTTCCATTGCACCGTCAGCCAGTGAAGAAATCACCGGCAGCAACGACGGCAACAGCGCAGCACCGAATGCGGTACGAATGGCGAATACGCCTTGTTCCATCCGTTGCCACTGGTCTGTCATTGAATGGGCCATGCCAATGGCCGTATCCAGTGTGCTGGCGTTATTGAGTGCCTTTACGCTGGATTGCAAATCGCCGGTTTTACCGATTAGGTCAGTAATCAGCAGTACCGCTTCATCAGAACCAAATGCCCCTTTGATGGTGTTAATTTCGGTCGAGTCCAGATCACCAAACTGGCTTTTCAGCTTGTTCATGATGTCGAACATCGGGAGCATCTTGCCGTTGCTGTCAGTGAACGAGAGGCCGAGCTTTTTCTGCGCGTTGACCACACCACCCAAAAACGCTTTATAACGGGTACCGGCTTCGCCGCCTGACATAGAGCCCTGCAACAAACCCAGCACTGCCATTTGTTCCTGAATCGCAATACCGTGGGTTTTACCCAGCGCGCCAACACCTTTGAACGCATCGGCCATGCCCTGACCTGTGGTTTTGAACATCTCCACTGACTTGGCGGTCATGCCTGCCAGTTGCTGCGCCCAATTGTCTTTGCCAATGGCTTCCGCCTGGTCTTTGAATACCGAATACATGGTGCCCATGTAGCTGGTAATCGTGGCGGTGTCGGCCTTGGTAGCGGCGGCCAAAATGGCAGAACTGCGGGTCACTCCTGCCAGTTCATCACCGGACATGGCGCCCATGGCTGATTTAATGTCGTAACTGGCGGCCACAAACTCCGTGGCTGACTTGCCGTATTCCACAGAGAATTTCATTGCCGTGGCGGCAAGCTGTTTAAGCTGGTCATCCGCCACGCCGAGAGACTTCACTTCACCCAATGCCCGGTCCATCTCAATGGCTGGCATCAGGGCTTGTTGCAGGGCAATACCCGCCCCGGCGACACCTGCCGCCCCGGCCACCATGGTGTGGGTGCCGTCGCGATAGCCGGAGGCCATGTCGCTGAACTGGCGCTGAATGTTCCCAAGTGGCTTGGAAATCTGGTCAACGAGTCCAACGGTAAAGCGGAGTGCTTCGGGTAATGCCATCTCTTATCCTGTGAATGCTTTGGCGGTGCCATTGGCAACCACGGCGGCCATGTTTTCCCAATACTGCTTTTCTAACCACACGGCGCGGGCAAGGCTCTGTTCATCATCCGGCTCGCCCGGCAGCCACTTACGGCGGTAAGCCATCATCTGGCCGAGGTCGCTGCTATCCAGCGCCTTGACCAGCGATTCTATTTTTTTACAGTGATAGCCAGCTTCGGTGCGTACTCACCCATTAACACGCCAGCAAGTTGTATGCAGGCACCGGGGTTGTCTTCGGTCAGTTCACGCAGCACCGGTTTGCTCTCTTCCACGGCTGACTGGAAAACAAAGTTATGGGAGCCGTCGGCAATATTGCCCTGTGCCACCTGCCCCATGTAATCGGCATACAGCTCCGGGGTAGGTGCAAAGGACAGGTCACTATCACCAACGGTCAGGGCGAACACTTTCTTGCTCATGCGGTTTCTCTCTCTTTTCGGTCCAATTTGGTTTCAAGGCGGTCGAACCGCCCGTTCATGGATTGTTTCAGGTCGTCTACGGCTTCACGGAGTTCATGTTTGGTCGCAAATTTATCAGCGTTGTCCGCCCGCATCCGTTCAATCGCCAGCTCATTGTTGTGGGTGCGATCTTTCAGCTTCTGGGCTGTTGTGTGTGATTTTTCGGCGCGGTTGAACACAAAGCCGATAAGCGTTAACAGAAAGCCTCCCAACCCCAGTAACGCACGCCAATCTTCCACTTAGCCCCCTTGCGGCTGTAGTTTCTTGTCTTTATCCGCGCTGCCCTTGCTGGAACCCAGCCAATAGGCAACACCGGTAGAAAAGGCCGTCAGCACTGCACCCACGATAATCATGATCACCTGGTCGAAACGCTCCGGGATGCCTTCAACAAACATCAGGCAGGTAAACATTCCGGTGACCATCAGGCAGAGTGCCGCCACAAGGGCCGAGGGCATCCAGTGGTCTTTGTGGTGCGCCCTGGCATGTTGGGTGTCAGCCAGTTCGGCTTCATGCTGTTTCAGGTTCAGTGACGCTTCTTCAAGCGATAACCGGCGCAGCTCCACGGTATGGGACAATTCCAGTTGCTTGAGTTTCAGCAGGGCATCCGGGTTGGTACGCAGCTCCGCTTCAATCGCACTGGGCGAGTTGTCTACGCCAAGCGCCGAAGCCACCAACCCGCCAACGGCGGCCCCTGCTGGCCCACCGATGACGGTGCCAATCAGCGGCGCAGCGCTTCCGATTAATCCTTTAACCTTCTCCCACATGGTGCTTAATCCTTCTCGATGGTCAGGGTTGCCGGTTCGCCGCCCAGCTCTCGCATAAGGGCATCAAACGCAGCTTTGGAATTGATAACCGCCCACTCATTGCCCACAAAACCGAAGTCCACACCCGGTGCCAGGCAGCCTTGCAGGTCACTTGGCTTGTTGGCTTTATGGATCAGAATGTGAGTGCGCAGGCTTGGGCCTTGGCGGGTCACACCCAGCGCCTTGGCTTCCAGCGCATAGCACTTGCCAAACTTTGGCGACTGGTGCGGGTACAGGGTATAGGTGCCTTCCGGTACACAAGATTTACCCGGCGCATTGTTTTCCCATGCCCGTTCTGTGATGCAGCAAACCTTGCTGCCGTCTTCGCGGTGCAGTGTGCCGTATGTGCCATGAGGGAAATAACGGCGTTTAAGCTTGAAATGCTTCACAACAACCCCTTATCTGCGAGTTCCTGACAGTGGGTGCAATAGATGCATCCCGGAATAGATTGGCGGCGTTTTTCTGGTATCGGGTCGCCGCATTCAACGCATTCTTTCGCGCTGTCCCGGTACCCGGTGTTCGACCGGGCCGAGGTTGCCAATTGCCGGTCCAGCGCCATTTGCTGGAATTTGGCTTCGATACCGCTGGCATGGTCGAACACATCAGGCATCCGTCCGTCCTTAGTTGCTTACCAGGTCTTCGGTTTCGTCCTCACGCAGGTACGGCACACCGTTGATGTGGATGAAATCCGGGCTGGTAATGTCAAACGGGATTTTGTGGACAAGGGCGCTGCCGCCATTGCTGTCTACGTCCAGCAGATCAGAAATCTTGAGCGCCACACCGAACATCTCCACTTTCAGCTCGTCTTTGTCGATCTTGCCGAATCCCATCGCATCAAAAGCAGGCAGGGCGCGGAATGCCCCGGCCCTTCCGGCGGCCTTCATCAGCAAGTTGAAATTGGAGGTGGTCAGTTCCATTTCGCCTGAGGCTTCCACATCACCGTCTACACGGCCATCAGGCACACCGTTGGTTTTGTTCACGGCGCTGTTGTCAGTGATACTGAGGGTGAACTTCTGGGCCGTAAGTTTGATATCCCCCAGGTTGAATCGCATGTTCTTGCCAGAAATACGCATACTCATTGATTACGCCTCCGCGTCGGCAGGGTTGGAGAGGTCAAGGGCGATATTGACCACAATGTGTTTCGGGCAGTTGTGCGGGCGAACCATCAGCCCGATCACCACCTTGGTTTTGGTCATCCATTGAATGGTCACATCACCGTCGCGTGGCGGCATGATGATGCCGGGGAAAGTGATACCGCCGATTTCGGTTGTCTTCGCCGCCTGGCGCATATCGGCAGAGAAATACAGCTTGTTCTGTTCGATAGAAACCGGGGTCGAGTTCAGGATTTTGTCACCGATACGGCGAATGGCTTTGATGCGCACACGGCGGTTCAGGTAGTGAACCGGGCGCACGTATTCCAGAAACTGGTAATCGCCGCCTTTGGCTTCCAGTGTCATGGCATCAGACCAATAGATGCCCTCATAATCGGCATACCATTGCGGCACCGAATAGCGGGCCTCGGCAAGCGTACCAATAGTGGACATTTCCAGCTCTTTGCCTGCGCTGTCTACCGGGGTATCACCCAAGCCGAGCACATTGCCGGTTGCGACACGCATGGGGGTGTCCGCAATGGTGACGCTGCGGTCACACAGTCGCCCGGCCAGCACACCGATGTTAGTGCCGTGAAGCTGAGGCACCGGCACCACCATGTTGGCGGCGACGTCTTTTACCAGCGTGAGCATGGCCGTTTCATAATCCGCCCAGGTCTGCGCAGATGAATCAATGCCCGGTACTGCGGCAAGGAAAAACACCCAGCGGCCCAACTTGCTCACAAGCTCGGTGGCTTTGGCCTGCATATCACCAAAGGCGGCCTTGTCTGTGGTTTCATCCACAACCACAACGCCTTCAAATGAATCCGTTTTGTTGGCTTCTGCTACTGCAACGTCCCAAACTTCCGGAGCGGTCAGGCCATACATAGCGGCTGTCCAGTTCTGCTTGCCGTTAAGCTGGGCGGCCTTCACGTTAAGGCCCAGTGCGTCATCTGCTACCACATCATCCAAATTGCTCATGGCAGAAATGCGGGTTACTTTGCCCTGCAGCTCGGTTTTACTGGTGGTGCCGATAAAGAGCAGGTGGCGTTCAATTTCAGGGATGCCGCCTTGCCCCAAGTTCAAGTTGTTGACTTCAACCTTACCCGTTGCCATCACTATTTCCTTTTCTGTGCCTGCTCGAAAATCTTCAAAAGCTGGCGGTTAACGTTTTGCTGCTTGCTGCCAAGAATCTGGCGCTCTGCCAGCGGAATGTCCCACTTGGTCACATCCGGCTTTCCACTCAGTTCCCGGATAATTGCTCCGGCCTGCCCCTGGGTCATGTTGCCCATAATCCATTTCAGGCTGGGTTTCTTCCTGCCGTTACCCCGTTTGTTCGGGATGGTGTAACCCACTTCCCGGAGCTTTCGCGCCATGCCTTTGGGTGGCGGGGCGCTGTAATCCGGTTTTCCCCAGCGCTTTTCCATTTGCCTGGCGGTCATCTTCTGGGCTTGGCCCAGGTGGTGACGGGAAGCGGTTTTCGCTGTCAGCTTGTTCTTCCAGGTAAGGTCGAGCTCCTTTGCACCGTTTTTGACATAAGGCTCTAAGCCTTTAGCCATCCGGCGGAACATCTTCCCTTTGCCTTTTCGCTTTCGCTTGCGAGGCTCAAGTGCCCGCCCATGAATATCCTTTTGCTGGGCTATGCGCTTTCTGACTTGCCCGCGCTCCCAGCGGCCCAGCGTTTTAAGAATCCAAGTACGCTTGCGGGGCGGCAGTGCCAGCATTGCCAGCTTTTGTTTCAGGTTCAGCGCATCTTGCTGATTAATCTGAACTGTCGGATTCATTCACAATTTCCGCTTCTTCGGCGGTGTAAATCGGCACAGCCTGCACCCGGTACTTTTCACCTCGCCAAGTAATCATCCCGGCAGGGTCTGGGATCATTTCCACCGGCTCGACCATATCCAGCTCAATGCTTACGTCAGCGGTTTGGTGGTCCAGTACATCAACGGACAATTCCGGGTCTTCCAGGTCTAACTCGTTCCGTTCCCCGTCGTAGTCCGTCAGCCAGCAGGACACCAACGCCAACAGGTTTCGAGGGTCTAACTGGTGGTGCGGGAATTCTTCAATTGAGATCACCGCCCGGTATCGCCAGTTACAGATGATGCAACCCCCGTTGCCCCGGTCTTCGCCGTTGGCTTCAATGGTGGCGCTCTCCTGCCAGGCGTCGATTGCGTTATCCAGCACATTGCAGTTCAGGTGCGCGACCATGTATTCGGTCAGGTGTTCCAGCTTTGTTTTGGTGTAGGGTTCAGCCATCAAATCAGCTCCACACCGTTGGGGCTCTTACCCCGAATCTGGGCAATGTCGCGCAGGCTCTGGGAACGGAAGCGCTCATCCTGTTCCGGTGAGTCTTCTGCCGCGTTTTCGGCAGCATCCCGCCTGTCCTGCGTGGCGAACTCCGGCAACAAATCTGCATGGGCGCGGGCATAAACAGCACGTTTGTAAAGCGCCAGTTTTGCTCCGGCCAGCCCAGTGCCGTCTACGCCGTCCAACTGCTTTTGCACAGCATCAGCCGCAATCTCTACCGCCGTAGCAATGCTGGACTCATCAAACACAAACGGAATGCGGCGCATCTTGCGGAATTCCGCCGTAGACAACGAAGGCCATCCGTTGCCTGAAATCTCCGTGTTTTGTTCTGTGTTAGTGCGTCCGCCAAAGCTCATGCTGTTTGTTCCTTATTCGGTGTGCTTCTGCCCACTGGGTCATAGCCTTTGGGTTAGCCTTACGGCAGCCCGGCTCGCCAGCCGAAGCACGCGGGGGGTTAGGAGCCTTACAAATTCTTTCCGTCTCTCAGGGCATTGATGCGTGACTGAACTTTGTTCATCACAGTGCCAACACCAATTTTGCCGTGCAGCTCGTTAGCCCGAGCCAGCAAGGCATAGGCTTTTTCGAGCGTATCCAGATCGCCCACGGCGGTGGCGCGTGGCTTGCCGTTCTCATCGCGGAGCAACATATACCCGGCAAATTTGAACCACTTGGCGCTGACTTTTTCGTGCAGTCGCCATTCATTCAGGACTTTCTCAAACACCTGGCTGAAATACGGCTCAACGCTTTGCCCTCGTTCTGCCTGGACTTCCGCCCAGTCGAACACGGTGTCAGCAAGAAACGTCGGCCAGTCACGCTTGAGAAAGCCCGGTGTCGGCAGTTGTCGTTCAATGGCTTTCAGGCACCAGTCAATGCCGGTATCCATTTCGCCAACATCAAACAGCCACACCAACAAGGCAGAGAAAATGGGGTTTTCGTAGCTTTCGCCTGCTTCCAGATAGGCTTCTGCCACCGGGCGGTATTTCGGGATCAGCACATCACGCTTGTGAGCGACACGGTCGGCAATCGCGTTAAAGCCTTTCAGGGCTTTCTTGTCGTTGTCGAACTCAATCAAACGGATGTGCAGACTATCCGGTGAAGCGGTGGCTCGTGCGGGCAGGGTTTCCCCTGCCTGCTGGGCCAGTTCAGCCAGTATTGCCGCCTTTTTTTTCTGGAATGGACTGGTCATGAAAACCCCTGAGACTTACGCGACCGGCGCAGGTTCTGCGATGGTCACGGCTTCAACAGCGGCAAACTTCTTGAAGTTGCCGATGGCGAAACCTTCCATGCGCAACCAGGAATTTTCAAAACGCTTGCGGTCTTCTTCGTTGCGAGCCTTGCGCCACTGGGTGCCCTTTTGCTGCAATACTTGCAGGTTGCTTAGCGAGGTAATCCAGATTTGGTTCGACTTGAAGAAAGGCGGGATGTAGGCATCCATACCACCGATAGATTTCGCCAGCTTCTGCGCGGCGGCATGTTCAGTAGGGGTGTTTGCTTCGGCCATCAGGCGGGATTGCTCACTGGCGACCAAACCTCGGCCTACCAGAACCACCAAGTCATGATCTTCAACATGCTCGTCAGCAATTACCGAGTTGCGCATGTCATTGACCAGGGCATCAAGGTTTTTGTGGGAATCTGCTGTTGCACCAGTAGGGTCAAGCACAGCGGAAGGCATCACTTGGCCAGCGGCTTTTTCTTTAGCGATAGTCAGCCAACCTTTGTTGACGTCTTCGCCATTTGGGTTTGTCGTTGGGTTCGTAGTTTCAGCTGCTGAAGTACCGTGGAAACCAACGCGCAGAATATCCAGACCAAAATGCTTGGTAATTGCTGCGTTCATCAACTTCATGAACTGATTGGCGTTACCCGCATTTGCCCACTGGGTAAGCATGGACCAAGGAATAGCGGCGCAGGAATCCGTTTCCGTCAGCTCGTAGGTATTTCCATCAACACCGATTTCCTTAACGAACCGGCCACCTTTCTTGCGGCCAGTGAAAAGCGCACCGCCGCCCACATCCACTACCTGGCCTTTAATCTGGTCAACAGGGATAACCGAGATCATGCCAAGGAACGCAACAGAGTGAAGAATGGCTTCACGCAGTTTTGTTTCAATGGGCGCTGCAATGTTGAACTGCTTGGACGGGTCTGAAATGCCGGTTGCGGCAATCAGATTTGAGCAATACTTGTCGAGATACTGCGTAGAAGTAGCATTCAGCATTTAAAACGCCTCCACGTTGTCAGTGTTGCCCGCACCTTCGCCGAGTGGGCGTTGGCCGTCTGCTTCCTGAGTCAGTTCATTGAACTTGGCTTCCAAGCCATTCAGCTTTTCAGACAGAGGCTTGATCGCGTCCGCTACCACAGAGCTGAACTGCTCCAATGATGGCGCGGTGTTTGGTGCGGTTACGTCTCCACCTTCGGGCGTTTCTTCTTCGCTGCCGCTAGGCAATGCGCTGAATTTCTGCTCGATGGTATCCAGACGTGTGGCGAACGGTTCCAGCGCACCAGCAAGGGCCGCTTTCAGTTGTTCTTCGGTCACATCGGTGTCCTCAGTTTGGGTTTGGGTTTGCGGCGCGGGGTCGCCGGTAAAGAAAGATTCCATCATGTGGAAGAAGCGTTCGAAGCGGGAGCCTTCCGGCTTACCCTGGCTGAACTCCACAAAAACAAAGGGTTCAAGCTGGCTGTATTCACGGTCACATTGCGTGTCACCCATAGAGAATTTCAGACGGGTGGTGCCAGTGCTGGCTGGGGAATCGGTCACCGCAAGCCCCATCAGGTAGCAGCGGCCAGAACTACGGTAATCCGGGTTTGGTTCAATACTGGTAAACAGTTTTTGCCCGTCTTTGTTGGCATCCAGCAGGTATTGGTTTGCGGTAATCTTCGCAAACAGGCGAAGTGAGCCGCCTTTTTTTGCCGCTTTCAGTGCATCCACCGTGCCCCAGTTTTTGCCTTCAAACGCAGACCAATTGTGGCGGCTATGTTCCGGCCAAATCAGCGCAGTGTATTCTTCCTGGCTGTATTGCTCGGCCATGTCCTTAATCCATGCAGCTGTGATGGTGCGACCGTCAACGGTTGCCCCTTCTGTTGCCACAATGATCCATCCGGTTTGCTTGCTCATTTCGTCCGCTTCTGAATTGGTGAAATCGTCATTTACATATCAGGTCACGGCAAAGATTACGCATTTAGCCCGGCGGCTTCATGCTGGTAAGTTCCTGAAAATTCGGATATTGGCGATATCCGAATTCATCCGAACGAAAGGCCGCTAAATGCAGTTTGAAAGTTCGTAAACTGCGCTCATGGCATACTCACCAGAACTCAGAGAGGCAGCGAAACGCCTCTACCTCCGGCGGTACACACCGGAAGAAATCCGCGCAGAACTCGACATGCCGAATGCCCGCATCATTTACCACTGGGCGGATAAATACGGCTGGCGTGATTTGCTCCGTGAAGAAGAAGTGGACGACGCAATCGCCCGCCGCATTGTGCTGCTTGCCGATCAGCCCGAGAAAACACCCGGTCAGCTAAAAGAACTGGACATGCTGATAGAAAAGCATGTGAAGTTGAAAAAGCAGCGGGCACAGACCGACAGGCATCAGCAGGTCGCCCCGGAAAGCAAAGGCAATGCAACGGCCACCCCATCGGGTAAACGTGGCGGTAACGGCGGGAATGACGGCGAAGGTAAAAAGAAAGGCCGGAAGAAAAAGAACGATGTCAGCGAGATCACCGAAGACGATTTCGCCGAATGGCACGCCAGCCTGTTTCAGTACCAGCTCACCATGCGGGAAAACCTGCACCAGCGCATCCGCAACATCCTCAAATCCCGCCAGATTGGTGCAACGTACTACTTTGCCGGTGAGGCACTGGAAGATGCGATTTTAACCGGTGATAACCAAGTATTCCTTTCGGCCTCTCGCTCACAGGCTGAAATTTTTCGCACCTACATTGTGAAGCTTGCTCAGGAATTCTTGGGCGTAGAGTTAACAGGCAACCCAATCAAACTCAGTAATGGCGCTGAACTGCGCTTTTGTTCTACCAACAGTAAAACTTCGCAGGGATTCCACGGCCATGTTTATGTGGATGAGTATTTCTGGATCCCGAAATTTGATGAACTGAACAAACTCGCCTCTGCTATGGGGGCGCAAAAGAAATGGCGGAAAACCTACTTTTCAACCCCTTCAGCCAAAACACACCAGGCATACCCGTTCTGGACCGGGGATAGCTGGAAAAAAGGCAAAGAAAGCCGGGAAGCGGTCGAATTCCCCCGCTTTGAAGAATATCGCCAGGGTGGGCGGCTGTGCCCGGACAGGCAATGGCGCTATGTCGTCACTATCGAGGATGCCGCCGCCGGCGGATGTGACCTGTTTGATATTGAAGAACTGCGCGAGGAATACAGCGGGGACGACTTCAACAACCTGTTTATGTGCGTCTTCGTGGACGGGGCCGACTCTGTATTCAAGTTCTCCAAACTCGAAAAGGCCATGGTGGACATTTCCTGCTGGCAGGATTTCAAAACCAACGATGACAGGCCCTTTGCCAACCGGGAAGTATGGCTGGGGTACGACCCGAGCCGCTCACGGGATAACGCCTGTCTGGTTGTGGTGGCCCCGCCTATTGTGGCGGTGGAGAAATTCCGGGTGCTGGAAAAACACTACTGGCGCGGCCTGAACTTCCAGTACCAGGCGGGCGAAATAGACAAGGTGTTCGAGCGCTACAACGTGACCTATATCGGCATTGATACCACCGGCATTGGTGCCGGGGTGTGGGATATGGTCAGCGCCAAACACCCCCGCGAGGCCCATGCCATTCACTACAGCAACGAGAACAAAGAACGCCTGGTGCTGAAAATGGTGGATGTTATCGAGGCCGACCGCCTGCAATGGGACGCCTCCCACAAAGATATCGGCATGGCCTTTATGGCAATTAAACGTGTGACCACCTCAAGCGGCAACCGGATGACCTTTAAAGCAGAGCGCAGCAATACCACCGGACACGCCGACGTGTTCTGGGCCATTTCACACGCGCTGATTAACGAACCGCTGAACCACACCAACAAACGCAAATCAACCTGGGCAACAGCAGCATGACAGAAAAGCAGATCACCGAAGCCATGGATACCAGCCCGCCGGAAATCCCGGCCAGTTGCTATTCCATTGATTCCGGTTTTGAAACCGTGGACAGCCAGAGCTGGCTTACCGAATACTCAGAACTGTTTTACAACGAAGATGGCGATTACTGGGAGCCACCCATTAACCCGGAAGGGCTGGCACAGCTCGCCCACGCCAACGCATATCACGGCAGCCTGCTGATTGCGCGGGGCAACTATGTGGGCGGGCGGTTTCTGGGTGGCGGTGGTGTGCGCCGCCGGTTCATGCACCAGTTTACCCGCGACTATTTCCAGTTCGGCCATGCTGCGTTTATAAAAATCCGTGACCGGCTCGGGCGGGTTATCCGGCTTTTTCCGCTCCCGGCCATGTACCTGCGCAAACGCCGGAATGGGGATTTCTGGCTGTTGGAGCGTGACGACAAAAAACGCCTCTACAAAGCCAAAGATGTGATTTACCTGCCGCAGTACGACCCGAAACAACAGGTGTACGGGCTGCCGGATTACGTGGGCGGGTTGCAATCTTCCCTGCTGAACAAAGATGCCACCCTGTTCCGCCGCCGCTACTACAAAAACGGCGCACACATGGGCTTTATCTTCTATGCCACAGACCCGAACTTGTCCTCAGAAGATGAAGCCATGCTGAAAGAGAAGATTGCCAGCTCCAAAGGTGTGGGCAACTTCCGCAGCATGTTTGTGAATATCCCGAACGGGCACGAAAAAGGTATTCAGCTCATCCCGGTTGGGGACATTGCCACCAAAGACGAATTCGAGCGGGTGAAGAACATCACCGCGCAGGACATTCTGGTATCCCACCGTTTCCCTGCAGGTAAGGCAGGCATCGTGCCCCAGAACACAGCAGGCTTTGGCGACCTGGAAAAAGTCAGCCGGGAGTATGCCCGCGATGAGCTGATTCCGGTCTGCGAACTGATCATGGATGAAGTGAATAACGACCCGGACATTTGCAACCGGCCAGACCTGCAACTCAAATTCAATGTAGAACTGCCGGGGAATGAGTCAAAGGCTGTATAAAAGCCCAGCGCTGTTGATATACTCAGTGGCATAAAATCAACATATCAGGTCAGGTTATGCGGATTTATTGTCAATGTGGCGTAGCGGCCAGCGTCGGTCGTTCACAAAAACTGGCGGACTATGTGTCTGCCATTTCTTGTTCCTGCAAAGACCCGGAATGCGGTCACTCGTTTGTGTCTGAACTGGGGTTTAAACATTCGGTGGCACTGCCGCTGGCATCCATGCCCGGCGGAATGCAGTTAGGGGGGTACGCCCAGGGTGGGCGCATTCATTGCGGGTGTGGCAGCCGGGCAAGGATCACGAAAACCAACCGGCTGTCTTCCAATGTTGCAGATATCTATTGCGAGTGCGGTGCCTGTGGGCATCGTTTTGTTATGTCGTTATCTTTCAGCCACACATTAAGCCCCTCAGCAAAAACAACCAACGAACTGGCAATGGCTGTGATTCGTTCCCTTACTCCTGCCAGCCGCGTTCAACTGCGGGAACAACTCGCCCTGTTTTGACCCCGGCAGCCATGCGCTGCCTTTTTTCATCCTCCTGAATCAGTGTTACCAGGTAATCCACCACGCCATTGTTCTCATCTGGGCGCGCAGTGTTAATGGCGGCGGCGCACTGCACCCATTCCAGTGCGCGGTCGTGTAGATTGTTCATTGTTGCCTCCTGACAAAATACTGTATAAGCATACAGTATTTTTAATTCTTGAAATAGTAAGTTTTTGATGTGACACAACTTCGCGAGTGGTCGCACCAGTTGGCGGCAGAATAGGAAAACAGGCAGTGTGAATATGTGAGCGGTATCTCATGTGTAAGACTGCTAGCCACTTATGGCATATTCCCTGCAATTTAGTGTCAGAAGTGGCATATAAAGAGGGGCGGGGATGCCGAAAAAAGAAATCAGACCAGACCCTATCGTGTTGTTTCTTATCACAGTTCGCTTACAAAGAAGGCTTTCACAGTCTCAGGTGGCGTCGGGCTGCCCTTCAATATCGCTTCGCACATTGCAACGCATCGAGCAAGGCCGGTCACCCATGACCCTGCGCCAAATGCGTGAAGTGCTGGCCGTTTTTGACCTTACCCCCATTGATGCCGCACACGGTGAATTACGGTTCCGGGTGTCCGATTCCGATGACATGGGCGCGGTACTCCGGGCGCTGCCGCTCCGGCTGCAGGACGCACTCAAAGAGGTGGTTTTTGCGATTGGGGACGAAATGGTGATAAAGCGGAAACGCTAAACCGGGCCATTGCCCGGTTTGCCTGAAAGGATGCGTGAACGTTTCAGCCATTTAATGAAAATATCACGCTTATTGTGAAATATTCGCCCCTTAGTTGAAGATCTCCCTCTCCAACAGGTTGCGGTTCTGCCGTGCGAAACGCATCGTTATGCATCTGAGCATTGATTTTCTTATTCATGCTTTTCCCTTAATGAGTTTTATGCCAAACACCACATAACCTGGCTTTTGCTCGTAATCGGTGATGTAAGT
The DNA here is from genome assembly GCF_036825535.1 of Parasalinivibrio latis. GTDB lineage: Bacteria > Pseudomonadota > Gammaproteobacteria > Enterobacterales > Vibrionaceae > Parasalinivibrio > Parasalinivibrio latis. The sequence continues at coordinate 3,569,368 of NZ_CP098812.1, read as the reverse complement.
GATTTTTCCTTTGACCCTTTTCCCGGTATATCCCTTTGGAACCTTGCCTTGAGTGATTGAGCCGAATGTTGGCTGTTGGTCCAATGTGTCGTCATATTCTTTTAGCATTACGGTATCGCCCACCTGAAAACCCCGGTCGTTCTTCCTGATTTCGAAGAGTTTCCGGCCAGCTGCAACCTCGGAGTAATACTTGGGAAGAATTTTCAGATCATGGTTGGTTTTGACCTCGCCCTTTTCCTTGTTTTTTGGCAAAACAAACATGTTGTAAATAACGCTGGTGACAGCAAGACCTGCGAAAAAGCAGGTCAGGCCGAAAATAGTGGTGTTTATCATTCGTCCCCCGGTGGCATCATTTCTTTGGCTTTATCTTCTGCTTTGATGGTTTCTAGTTGTTTCGCCATATCCACCAACCCCATCACCACAGCTCGCGCTTGAACCATTTGCATTGCGTCGCGGTAGCAATCGTGCAGGCTGTTGTGTGTCACCATCCAGCTTGGGGCTTCGAAGTTTTTGATGTAACCAGCTGTGTCTCCCGTAAAAGCATCAATGTAGGTGCGAACATCGCGTACCTGGTTAAACTTCCACGGTGCTTTCATGTCGTTGGTGCGGTAGAGGTGCCCAAGGATTTTGAAATCAAAGTCGGTGCCTCTGGCGAACGGCTGACAATCACCAATGAAGGCCGTCAATTCTTTCAATGCGTCTTTAACCCGCATCGTATTTAATGAGTCCGTCCACAATGCCGCTTTTGCTTCTTCGCTTTGTTCGTTCCACCATTTCAGAGTGCTGGGTGAGGTGGTACGCCCCTGCAAAAGCTGTTCAGTCACATCAATGGCGATATGGAATTCGTCATCTGGGTGGCAGACAAAACCATGTTCTGGGTGCATTTCGCCAAAGCGATTGAAACGAATAGCTGATAACGTCAGCACGATTGCGGTTTCTGATACGTCCAGCGTTTCGGTGTCGATGACTACGGTGTTGATTTTCATGCTTTTCCCTCGCGGTTAATGGTTGCCGCATTGGAATGATTGATGCGCCTTTCAAGGTCTTCCGAATCTTGCGCTAGTTGTTTGGCGCGTTCAGCAAGGCCACGTTCTTTGGTAAATTGAATTCGCTTGGCAATGTTATCTAGGTCAATTGAGATCTCACTTGGGGTTCTCAAAATCTCGGCTCCAATGCTCACCTTGTGCAGTTCTGGCAAACTCGCATTGGCGTAAACGCCCACAAAACGGCTTGGGTTGCTGGCATCAACAAGGTTGATCAGCGCAACCAATGCGTTGCCGTTTTCTTCTTCCGCCATGAGGTTGAACACATCCAAATCCGTGGCGTTCTCGCCAATGTCGGCTTTGTAATCGTCAAGGCCAAGCCAGTCGTTTTGGTTGTCGATTTCTACGGCCAGTAGAACGGTGATTTTGGTCATGCTGTTGCCCCCTTGATCATTTCAACCAGTTCGCGAATGTCTTCTTCATTTCCACCACGCACAATTGTTCGAGAAAGCTGGTTTCTCATTTCCTCGAAACGTTCGCGTCGTTCTCTCTCTGCTGGGCCTACTTTTGGCGCCTTACGTGTTTTCACCTGGAAGGGGAAGAAACACTGGCGGCTGTAACCTCCTTGAGGGCCACATCCTGATACTGTCAGCAATGGCGCTTCTTTACCGCGTACCGCTTTTTCCAGATCGCCTTTTCGGGTTGTGGTTGCCTTTATGTTCCAGCCAAACACCTCAAACAAGGCTGATTCCTCACCCTCGCTGATGTCTTTTGGATAAGCACCCGGGTTCTTTACGGCTTCCAAAATTGTTTCCAGAACGGAAACTGCCAGTTGTTCGCGCTTGTTCAGTTTCATGCGGTTCTCCTAACCTAAATCAGTGACCAGTCATCCAAATCGCCCGCAAAGCGGTGCGGCGGTAACAGGTCGGTTTGTTTTTCTTTCGGGGTTGCTGTTTTTTCTGGTACTGGCCTGTCCCAACCTTCCCAGCCGCGGCCAACGTTGTGGGCAGCCGGTGATTCGGTGATCAGCTCCAGCGGTACGGAACCTTTTTCCCGGTTATAAGCGCCGGAGCGCAGGCGGAATCGTGTTCCGTCATTGGTAAAGAGGGTTTGCCCGGCAAGTAATCTGTCGATGTTTTCCTGGTTGACAGAAGAAGGGCCAATACTGGCGCGTAAAACCTCGCCCAAATCCTTGTTTAAGGAATCGGCACCAGAGGCCGTACAGTTATTGACAGAACTCCAAGGGGCGGCAGAGCCGCCAGAAAGAGCAAGAGCCCCCGCATCAGGTGCGGCGGTGGTGTTCGACTTTTTGCGAATCGTCCACTCTTTAAGGCGGGTAATCTTGGTTTCCATGCGTCCGGCGAGTTCATCAAAGATATTGAAGCCCTTCACACGGCGAACAGCTTCACCGTAATCATTACCGTATGGGGTGATCTCGTAGTGGGTTTTGATCTTGTGCTCTTCACGTTTGGCGAATGGGCCACCTTGCCCCATTACGTAACCTTCCCAGTTGCCTTCATCTGCTGACTGCATGGCTGCCAGCACATCGGCTTCCACTTCTGCAGACGGCTGGTAACGGTCGGTCAGGCGCTTGCGGATTTCGATATTCTTCAGTGTTCTGCCCGGCTGGTGCGGGCCCATGATTTCGGTGTTCATTTCGTCCCACAACTGAACCAGGTCACGGCGGGCCAGTTCGTTGAGGTAATTGGCAAAGCTGTCACGGTCGAGGTTGGCAAAGCGGCGCAGTTCACGCCAAACGGTGACAGGTGCTCCGCCAAAGAACTGGAATTGGCGGATGCGCCAGCGGCTTGCCCAGGCGGTCACGTTGCGGGCCATGTCTTTAACAGGCTTTCCGGTTTCATCACTGATTTCGTCACCCATCGCGTAACCGTCGATGTTCTTTGAAATGTACTTTGCGATATAGCCGGTTGCGGTGCCTTCTTCTGGGTTGATGGCTTTCACATCACAGCGGGCGGAATAGTTGAGCGGCCCCGGCATTTTTTTACCCATAAGCTCTTCGCGGTCGGTTTCGGTGGCGTAGTCGATAAACACGTTGCGGGCATCAGATGCCTGCTCCGGGAGCAGCCAAAGAAGGATGTGCCAGTGTGGTGTGCCGTCGTGGTGAGGCTCGGCCACTCGAATGCCAAACCAACGGATATCGCGACGCGCCAGTTCAGCTCGGATTTTTGCCCAGGTACTGCAAAGGTAACGTTGTGCATCGCGTGGGCTGGCACCGTTCCAATGTTCAACAAAGCCGCCACGTTTGCGGCTGTTGTGGTAAGCCGATGGCGTAGTGAGGGTGTAAAACTGCCCGGCCAGTTCCATTTTGGCGGCGAGGTCTTCACAGCCACGGACTCGGGTCATCAGTTCATGGCGGCGGATTGCCGGGTTAGCAACCGATTTCAGCACCATGCTTTCAAGTTCTGCGGTTTCGCCATCTTCCTCGTTAAACAGCTCCATGTTTTTGATTGCTTCCCAGTTGCGGCTGCGCTGGGCTTTGTATTCAGAAAGGCAATCCAGGCTGCAATACGGAGTAGCGGCTTTGGATACCGCTCCCATAGCAATGGCGAGGTGTTCACGCATAACGTCACGCTGGCGCTTGAGGCGACGGGTCCAGAACTTGTTGCAGATAAGGCGGAGAAGGCCGCATTCCGCATCAAGATGGGTGATTTTTTCTTTGATGACGGGCGGTGCAATACCAAAATTGCAGCAAAGGTGAGCCAGTTCATCATAGATAGCTATGGCATTTTCTTCGGCGGTGTTTTGTTCTGGGGCATTTTCAATTTGAATGCGCAGGTGTTCTTCAAACAGGCCAGCAATGCGAAATGCCATGTCTTTGATTTCGTCCTGGCACATTTCGGCCAGTATCTTTTCGCGGCGGTTCGGTTTGGCCCTTTCCATCATAGCCAGTAGTTTCCCGGCTTCTTTAGGGTGCGAAGCGTCGCTTTGTTCAGTGTCATCACTCAACAAAGCCACCTTGCTGACGGTCGGCAGGTTCTTGTATTTCTCGGTCACCATGCGGATACGGCGTTGCAACTCGCCGCCCATGGTTTTACGCAAGTAGGTGTTTGCCTCTTGGCGCCCTTCTTTTGTGAAGATAGTGGCGTAACGGTCGGCAAAATACTTGGTGAGGTAATCCGGCATTCCGGCAAAGAACTGACGGCGGAAGTTGTGATCATCTGGGTTGATGTCCCACAGTTTCCGCTCGCTGATTGTCATGTCATCCGGAGTGCGGTCAGCAGTAGGGCGAACCGGCACCTCAATGGTTTCCGGTTCGCCAAGATCCATTTCCTGCTGTGACCAGTTGCGGCAGGCGATAACTGCCGCACGGATGTACTCAGGGGAGAATTGGAGTTTTTCCATGTCAGAGTGCCGCAAGCTCTTGAGCCGGTACCAGCATGAAAGACTGTTCACCTCGGGTGATTACGTTGCCTTGCACACGGTCAGCGCCAATAAAAACGGCGGCATCTGAAACCACAGTGGTTTCGTCGGCCACGTCTTCGGCAATCATCAGGGAATACGGCTCACCGCTCTCTGCACGGAGCGGCTTTTGGTCTTCGCCAAGGAAGACAGCAAACCAAGGCTGGTTCATGCTGCTGCCTCCATTTCTGCTTCACTAAAGTTTGCACTGGTTAGAACACGGGCCATTGTTGGTGGAACCGAGTTTCCTACGCGGGCGACCTGAGAGCGTTTTGCTAACTTTTTACCGTTCTCGTCATGGCTGATTTTGTACGTAGGGGGGAAATCATGAGCAGCGTAAAGTTCATGCGGCTCCAACATTCTCATGCCGATATCAATAATCTGATATTGCTCTCCGTGAACCGTTACCAGAGCAAACCGATCTTGGGTTGTAACAGTAGCAAGTGGAGTGTTGCAGGCTTCTGCATGACTGGTGCCGTAGTACTTGAGCAAAAATGCTCGAACTTCACCGAGGTGCAATCCGCCAGCCGAAACGGTATGAAGAGGCTCGTTAGTTCCGTGCCCGATGTTGGTGCCGCGCAATTTGATCATGTGACTCGTTTGAAGGATGTCATCGCCCTTTCCATAGATGGGATCGTATTCTTCGCGAGCCCCTCCAAATTCTTTGGTGGCGGCATGCCATTGTTCCCATGACTGCGGGTTGTCTGAAACGTTGGCTTTCTCAAGCTGAGCTGACACTAAGGCAAAATGACCACCTTTAACTTGGGCACAAATGGTGCGCAATGGTTCGTTTGCTGCCATGTTACGTTGGCTGCTGGCGTTGGCGTGCTCGGTAATAAAAGGAATTGCAGCATGTTCAGGAACAACGAAAGGCTTGTCTGAATTGAGAACAAATTTTTCCAGCCCTTTAGCGATACGCTTTAATGTGTTCTCTACCAAAGGCTTTTTACGGCCAAAAATAGATTTAACCGGGATACTCCAATCAATTATGTCTGCTGCTGTGCGATAGGGTTGCAACCCGTCACCGTGAGTAGGTGCAGGCCACTGGATAGGTTGGCTGTCATTTCGACCGACAAGGAAAAAACGTTTGCGTGTAGTCGGCACGCCAAAATCACATGCAGACAGAACGCGGTATTCAATGTGGTATCCCAACCCCTTTTCAAGTTTCTCATACGGAAAATCATCACCCAGTGAATTGCGGATTTCATCCCATGCAGGGTGACCGATTTCAAGACCGGAAGTCAGGCATTTGATAAAGGCTTCGAAGGTTTCACCTTTTCGCTCTTTGATTGGGCGGAATTTACCTGGTGCGTATTCTTGCAACGGACCCCATGTCATAAACTCTTCTACGTTTTCCAGCATAAATACGCGAACCGGAACGAGAGCAGCCCATCGAACGGCAACCCACGCCAAACCACGAATGTTTTTTGATACCGGTCGATTGCCCTTTGCTTTCGAGAAGTGTTTACAGTCAGGGGAGAACCAAGCCAAACCTACCGGGCGACCATTGCACGCTTCCACTGGGTCTACATCCCATACACTCTCACAATAATGTCGGGTTTCCGGGTGGTTAACCTTGTGCATGGCGATAGCTTCGGGATCATGGTTAATCGCAATATCAACGTGACGGTTTAATCCCAACTCCATACCAGTGCTGGCACCGCCGCCACCTGCGAAATTATCCACTACCAGTTCGTTTGCCTTGATCATGCATCTTCCTCCGCCAACTCACGCTGTGCTTCCGCAATAGCTTGGCGGCAGTATTTGATCTGCTGTCTTGATGCGGTGTAGTCGATACCGTCTGGCTCATCAGGAATCATGCACTCAATGCAGCAAGCCGCTGAACTCAAATGGCCAATGAGGTTTTGAATGGTTTCTCGTTTCATGCCACCACCTCCGCCTTATCACGGGCTTCGGCAACCAGCTCAATCAGCTTGTCTTCAATGGCTTTGAGGTCGTCGAGTGTGTCGGAGCATTCATGCCAGTAGACGTTAAACAGTCTATTCATTTCTCCTGCGATGTAATCTGTGTTCGTTGGATACACAGCCACAGAAATTCCAGCAACGTGAGGGCTGTAGCTGACGTGAATGTTCAGCACATCGGCACTTTCCATTGCCAGAGCCATGATGCTGAGTGCGACTTGTTGAGCAGTGGGCGCTAGGCGCATTTGCTCGGTAAGAGTGATTGTTTCCATTTTTAAGGTCTCCCAACCCAGAATTTAGCGACGAAAAAAGCCCACCGAAGTGGGCAACGCTCGCTTGCTGTCTAACGAAACTCTGCGGGTGTCAGGCGGTGAACCGGGCCTGCCACGTTTTCAAAACGGCGAACAACATCCGCCATCTTTTTGAGGCCAAGGCCAATGGCCTGAGCTTCTTCTTCACTGAACTCATCAAACGCCATGCTGATGTGGCGCTGTTGCAGGCCGGAGCAAAAACAAATCATCCGGCGCTGTTCTTCGCCCAGGCTGGCATAGGCAAGGCGGATTTTGTTTCGGGTGTACTCCGGCGAAAACATGGCTTTCGCAGCGGCAATGCTTTCCGAAATTGAGCGAACTGGCGCAGAGGCAACAAGCTGCTGAACCTCTTTTGTGCTGCGTGGCTGGCTGCGGAAGAACGGGCGAACATCGGCGGTTTGCGGCCTTTCTTCGGGTTTGGCTTCTATGAGCTTTTCTGCAACTGACATGATCATTCCCTATGCAATACCCGGCATCGGGAAACCATTCGCCACCATATCCGTGGCCATCCCGATAAATGGGTTAGTTGAAGCGGTGCGGTTTTCCAGTTCGTTGACCAGTAAAACCATGTTGGCGAGTGCGCTGTGGCATGACTCTTTAAGCTTTTGGCGCTTGGTGCGGGGCAACGTGGAATGCCCGACCAGCTCAATGGCATGGCGGGAAAGGTCACCCGCATGGGCGGCATTGACCAGCGCATGTTCTACCAGAGACTTGCCGCCACCGTTAGCCGGCACTTTGGCCGCTACCATGTCGAGCGCACAAAAAATGCCTCTGACTAACCCGTCGTCGCCGGTTGCTTCGGTGATGGCCAGCATGTCGCGCACGGTCAATTGGTGCTGCATGTTTGGGTTCATCTTGTTGCGGAGCATGTTCGGCTTCATTGCAACTTGCTTCGCAACATCTTCAAGATTGTGGCGATTCGCAAATGCAACGCATGAGTCGTCAAAAGCATATTGTGTGCGTTCGCGTAATTCGCACATTGAGGGTTTTTTGTTCATGACAGACACTCAAATGCAACATACGGATACGCAATTGCAGCAATCGCGACTAACTTTAACCACAGGGGGCAAGTTTCAGGATGCTGCTTGCGTGGCGGGTTCACCCCGTGCAGTCGCCCTTGTTGGCAAACAGGCACGGGGTTTGATTTGGTAGGGATAAGCCGAATCATGCGGCTTGCTCCAAGCTGCGCTTGTAGAGGGCAACGAGGTTGATAAGCACAGTAGAGTTTCTAGTGCGTTTGTTGAGGATTGGCAGCTCACCCCGGGCAATAAGGTCATCAATGGTGCGAGCACTCTGCCCAGTCATCTCTGCGAAGCGTTTTTTGGTCACGTAGGGCGCTGGAGGTGCTATTGCAAATGAACTCATGGTGTTATCCTTACTGGTTGTTTTTGCGTTTATTTGCGGTCTATTTCGTGCTAATGCATGTTCATCAATGCATTTGAGTTGATGTTAGATCGTCATTTGAATATTGGTCAACCTTAAAAATGCAAAAGAGTTTCTTAATCAATTCAAATGAGTTGTTTTTGTGATTCGCGTCACATCATGTTGATGCTAAAGAGTTGGGAGAATGGATATGGGGCGGTTAGTGGCAAAAGTACCTGCATTTGAGTATCTGAGCGGGAAAGAATTGGTCGATTTACTGAAGAAGGTTTATGAAGTTGACCATGACTATCAGTTAGCAGATTGGACAGGTGTCCCAGCGCCAACTATCGGCACATGGAAACAACGAGACCTGACTCCATACGAACTCATTATTCGCACATGCCTGGCTAAAGGTATAAGTCTGGAATATCTGGCACTGGGTAAAGGTGAACCGGGTGTGCCGGGATCATCGCAATCATTCTCTGAAATTCTGAACGCAAAGCGATTAGAAGCCGGTGCGCTTATTGATATTGAACCAGTTGTATTAGATAAGGTTTTTCTTGCTGAATCGCTAAACCGTGAAAACTGCCTGGCACTCCTAACAGACAAAAACAGCTATTTGATAAATATATCAGACACAGCGCCAATGTCCGGCGACTACCTGATTGATGTTGACGGTGTATTTTCCATTAACAGGATTCGACGCATTCCGGGCAAAAAGCTATCAGTTGATTTTGATGGTTCGCTGGTTGAAGTGGCCGAAGGTGATATTGAAGTTATTGGGCGGGTTGTTGCCACTATTAGCAAGGATTAACAGAAAATGAGCCAAACGGATTTGTACTTTGTTTATCTTTCCCAGCGAATGAATCTGTCTGCGGTGAAACTCTCTAATTGGTCTGAGACAGAAGATCACTTTCAGGGTATGGCTACGTTCGACGGCGACACCAGCTTTCGAACTTACCGCAAAGACTGCATTATTGAGATGCTGGATTCGCTGGAATCTTTAGCTGAAACCGAGATTGCTCTCATAGAGTTCCTTAACTCTCCCGCCAATAAAGATTTTAACCGCCCCAAGCCTAAACCAGTCGATACTTTTGATGTGCATTTCACTGGCTTCAAGAAAGATGACAAAGCCCGGTTAATCGAATTGGCGAAATCAGTTGATATGGTCGTGCGTAGTGAAGTCACCAAACATTTAAACATCCTCTGTTATGGCTACAACGCAGGCCCTAAAAAACTGGAAAAGGCCAGAAGTCAGGGAGTTTTGATTTTGGATGAACAACAGTTCATCGCATTTACTGAAACAGGCGAAGTGCCTGATTAAAAATTAATAATTTACCCAAGAAAAACAACATGGAGTTGCGCTAATGAAAGATTCTAAACATGTAATCAAGTTTAAAGAACGCCACCTTCAGAGTGGTGAAACTGTTCTTGCATGGGCAGATGGTTACATCGGTGAAATGATGGGCAAAGGCAAAGATACCCAACACAATGGTTCTTTGCTTGTCACTGAGAGCAGAGTTGTATTTTACCGAAAGGGTATTCTTGGTGAGGTTCTTGAAACCATTCCTCTAAAATCAATTACATCAATTGAGCGGCAGTCGACACTTGGCCTTCGAACTTTGCGTTTACATGCCAGTCATGATGATTTGACATTTAAAACTTTTGCAGACAAAGAGCAAGAACATGCCTTGATTGACGCTATCGAAGCAGGTCGCCAAGCTGATGCAAAAATTCCGGCAATCAATCAGCCTAATGCCAGCGATGATGCTTTCGATAAGATTAAAAAGCTTGCTGAATTGAAAGAGGCCGGTGTACTGAGCGAAAGCGAGTTCCAAGAAAAGAAAGAAAAGCTATTGGCTGAGATTTAACATGGCAGTTCGAAACCTTAAAGACGGCAGCGCCAAACCCTGGCTTTGTGACTGTTTCCCATTCGGCAAAAAGCACGGCAAAAGAGTGAGAAAACGCTTCGCGACCAAAGGGGAGGCGTTGGCTTTTGAGCGTTTCGAACTGGAAAAAGCATCGGCAAAGCCCTGGCTTGGTGAAAGCAAAGATTGCCGATCGCTGCTGGAATTGGCAGAGCTGTGGTTTCAGCTGCACGGCCAGCACTTGAAAGGGGGAGAGAAAAGCCTCTCCCGTCTGAAAAACCTGATTGAAGAACTTGGCAACCCAATGGCCAGAACCTTTACGGCCAAAGAGTTTCTTCATTGGCGCGCACACCGCCGCAACCGTTTTGCTGCTGAATATGGGAAAGACAAGGCTGTATCTGCCGCCACACACAATGTGGATTTATCTCTGCTCAAAGCAGTTTATAACTACCTGATTGCAGCTGACGAAATCAGTTATCCGAATCCGCTGGTGAATGTTCGCCGGGTTAAATCCGACCAGGCCGATATGAGTTATCTCTCTGAAGACGAAATCGTGCTTTTTATCGGGTCGCTGGCTAATGCCAGAAAAGGGTTAACCGTTCCACTGCAGCTGGTAACAAAAATCTGTCTTGCCACCGGCTGCCGGATTTCCGAAGCGGAGAACCTGGCTAAATCGCGGGTGACAAAATACAAGCTTACGTTCACCAACACCAAATCCGGCCAAAACCGGACGGTGCCAATCGCGCCCTGGCTCTATAACGAGATCACTGAATACGAAAAGGAACATGGCCTGCCTTTCCCAGAGGTTCGAAAGAATCTGGAAAAGCGGTTGGGTAAAGCCTTTCCCCATTTGCCTGCCGGGCAGAAAACCCACGTATTCCGCCACACCTTTGCAAGCCTGTTTATGCAGAAAGGTGGCGACATCCTCACACTGCAACGAATTCTTGGTCACGCCAACATCACAATGACCATGCGTTACGCTCACCATTCCCCCGGTCACTTAGCCCAGGCAACGGAATTAAACCCGCTTGTCGGCCTCATCGGATAGTGGCTCCAAGTGGCTCTAAAATGGCTCCTGAGTTTGTAAATATACCGTAGTATTTGCATGAATCTTACATTTAGTTAGTTCCGAGAAATCACCGCCAAGCCCAGTAAATACGCGCTAAAGCCAGTGATTTCGGGCAGGCAAAAAAAACCCGCCGTAGGGTAGGCGGGGTAAGATGCGATTATGGGTTTTTTCTTGTATAGCTTAGTTTTTATTGTCTGCGGGTCATTTTTTAACACGCGCTCAAGATCGCGGCAATGGTGCCTGAGGATCGTTTGTTATAAATATGATCCGGTTAACATTGGGTCTCTGTCGTCTGCAGGTTGGGGTGATACAATAGCGCCACTTTTAGCCTCAGGATTTAGATGATGACGGAATTGAAGAACGATCGCTATTTGCGCGCGCTGCTCAAAGAGCCAGTAGACTGTACCCCTGTCTGGATGATGCGCCAGGCCGGGCGTTATCTGCCTGAGTACCGTGAAACCCGCAGCCAGGCCGGTGACTTTATGTCACTGTGCAAGAATGCTGAGCTGGCGTGTGAAGTTACCCTGCAGCCATTGCGCCGTTTTAACCTGGATGCCGCAATCCTGTTTTCGGATATCCTGACCATCCCTGATGCAATGGGGCTGGGCTTGTACTTTGAAGCCGGTGAGGGCCCTAAGTTTGAGCGCCCGGTTACATGCCGCGCAGACGTAGACAAAATTGGAATCCCCGATCCGGAAGGCGAGCTGCAGTATGTGATGAATGCAGTCCGCACTATCCGTAAAGGGCTGAACGGCGAAGTCCCACTGATTGGTTTTTCCGGCAGCCCATGGACGCTGGCTACCTATATGGTTGAAGGCGGCAGCTCAAAGGCATTCACTAAAATCAAGAAAATGATGTATGCCGAGCCGCAGACCCTGCACCTGTTGCTGGATAAGCTGGCTGACAGTGTGATCTCTTACCTCAATGCCCAGATTAAGGCCGGTGCCCAGTCTGTGATGGTGTTTGATACCTGGGGCGGTGTGCTGACTCCTCGCGACTACAAAGACTTCTCACTCCAGTACATGCACAAAATTGTTGACGGCCTGATCCGTGAGAATGATGGCCGTCGTGTACCGGTGACCCTGTTCACCAAGAATGGCGGGATGTGGCTTGAACACATTGCTGCAACCGGTTGTGATGCAGTTGGCCTGGACTGGACCATTGATATCGCTGACGCCCGCCGACGTGTGGGTGACAAAGTGGCACTGCAGGGCAACATGGACCCATCCATGCTGTATGCCCCACATGACCGTATCCGAGAGGAAGTGGCAACTATCCTGGCTGGCTACGGTAATGGAACAGGCCATGTATTCAACCTAGGCCATGGTATCCACCTGGATGTACCGCCGGAAAACGCCGGTGTATTTGTGGAAGCAGTCCACGAGCTGTCCAAGCCATACCACGGCTAACCATATTGAACCCCGGTTTTTGCCGGGGTTTTTTATATCCTGGTACCATCCAGGAACCCTCTCACTTTTTCCCGCATGTAAGGTACCACCTCTTCCTCAAACCATGGGTTGCGCCGGAGCCACAATGTGTTGCGCGGGGACGGGTGAGGCAGGGGCAGGTAAGCCGGTGCCCATTGTTGCCAGCCCCGGACCGTTTCTGTCAGGGTTTTCGGCCGGTTTTCCAGGTAGCAGCGTTGGGCATAGTCACCCACAAGCAGCGTCATGCCGATGCCAGGGAGCAAATCGAGCACTTTAGGGTGCCACTGAGGCTGGCATTCCGGGCGGGGTGGTAAATCGCCGGATTTCCCTTTGCCCGGGTAACAAAGGCCCATCGGCATAATGGCGATTTTGCTCTCGTCGTAGAAGGAGTCCTTGTCCATGTCGAGCCACTGGCGCAGCCGGTCTCCGCTTGGATCATTCCACGGAATGCCGGTTTCGTGTACCCGGGTGCCCGGTGCCTGGCCGATGATCAGTAACCGGGCAGAGGCTGACCCCCTTATAACCGGGCGGGGCCCGAGGGGAAGGTGTGTCTCACACAGAGTACAGGCCCGGATTTGCCGGAAAAGCGCGTCGAGTTCTGGTTGACCCACTGTCAGTACCCCCTTTCCATGTCCACAACCGATTCCAGCTGCTCACCGCGTTGCCAGCGAAGGTAGTTGTCGGCAAAAAGGGCAAATACCTGCTGCGGGAAACTGTGTGCAGAAATATGGGGGGTAATGGTAACGGCAGGGTATTTCCAGAGCGGGTTGCCAGCCGGAAGCGGCTCTTGTACAAACACGTCCAGGAAAGCGTGTTGTACCTGTTTTTGCTCCAGGGCTTCCAGCAGCGCTGCCTCGTCAACCACATTGCCCCTGCCGACATTGATAAAAACAGCGTCACTGCAACGGCTGAAAAAATCCCGGTTGAATAACCCCTGGGTCTGTTTTGTCCCCGGCAGGGTGGAGACGATGATATCAGCGTCCGGCAGCACCGTTTCCATCTCACTGACAGCAATGCAGTTTGCGATGCCCTCAACCGGCCTTCCGCTCCGGGTGACCGCTGTGACCAAAAGCCCGAACATGCCGGCCATCCTACCAACATGGCTTCCAATTGAGCCGGCACCGACCAACACAAGGTGTTTCCCGGCAAGCCCTTCGTAGGGCAGTTGTTTCCATGTTTCGGCATTTTGCTGTTCCCTGTATTGCGGGAGATGCCTGAAATGGTTGATAAGGCACCCCATCACGTATTCGGCCATCAGCGCACCGAAAATACCCTGGACATTTGTCAGTATGTAATCCCGGCGGGGCGTTGTAACCAAGGCATCCACCCCGGCAAAGGTGGACTGCAACCAAGCCATGGTAGTGAAGCTGTCCAGTACTGGGGCAATACGCGGTGGGTCGGCAAGGACGATATCGGCTTCTTCAGGGCTCCGTGCAAGTACCAGTTCCGGCAGTCTGGCCCGGTGGAAGAGGTCAAGGTAGGCGTCGCGTTCCTGCGACTCAATCCATAATTTGTTCAAGGTGCGTCCTTTTGTCTGTCAGTTGGATAGAGTAAACTGCCGCCAAACAGGCCGGTGCTGACCGGCCGCTGGTCCGGTTAAGAGAAAACGAGCCTCCTATGCTGAGAAACCCCCTTCAACTGCGCCTCGAGAAGTTCGAGCCATGGCAGCAGGTTACTTTTATGGCTGCGCTGGTGGAACGCATGTACCCAAACTATGCACTGTTCTGCGAGCAGACTGAATTTGCCGACCCACGCCAGTTCCATGCGATTCTCGATACGGTCTGGGAATCCCTGACTGTTAAGAATGCCAAAGCTAACTTCGAGCGCCAACTGGAAAAGCTGGAAGACCTGATCCCGGAGAAAGAGGTGTATGACCTCTATCTGACCTACCCGGCGGTGGATGCCTGTGAAGCGATGGCGAACCTGCTCCACAGCCTGCTGGACCGTGACCTGATTGCCGAAACCGTGCTGAAAATCAGCCAGATTTCCGTGCGCAGTGTCGCCCAGCTTGAAGAAGCCCAGGGCGGCGAGCAAGTCACGGATGAAAACCAGAAGTCTTTTGAGTCGGTTTGCGGCGAGTGGGACATTCAGTGGGATATCTTCCGTGCCCTGAAAAATGCAGAGAGCCGCGATATCGAAATGATTAAAGGCATTCGCGCCGAACTGCGTGAATCCGGCATCAGCAACCTGGGAATCGGCCTGTAAGCCATTCTAACGGGTGAATTGAAAAGAGCGGGCCATTGCCCGCTCTTTTGTTATTTAACCTCTTCCAGTGCCTTTTGGGGGGCTTCTGTATCACCTTCAGCCGCGTCCTGAGCCTCGGCCTTCTCATCTTCGGGTTCAGACGGTGTTTCCTCTGTGTCATCATCCGGGCTTTCAATCATGCCATGTTGCACTTTCCAGTCTTCCCAGCGCTGGAACGCAAGCTGCTGCATGTCCGTGGTCTTGTCAGCCTCGTCGACAATTTCCGCCCCCACCAGATGCTCGAAGATGTCTTCAAGGGTCACAATGCCCTGGACCGTACCGTATTCGTCCACAATCATGCCAATCTGAGAGCGGCGAGCCATCAGGGTATCGAATGCATGTGGCACCGTGAAGGTATTCATAATCACAGGCAGTGGGCGCATTGCCGCCCCGAGCTGCTTGTGCCCGTCGCCGCGGCGGCTGGCTGCGAACAGTTCCAGGCGGTGGACAAAGCCCAGGATGTTGTCGCGCTGGCCGGCATAGACCAGAGGGCGTGAAAACGGCGTATCCTGGTGCTGGGTAATGAATTCATCAATTGTCAGGTCAGCAGGCACGCGGAACAGTACCGGGCGTGGTGTCATGATTCGGGTAACGGGTACCTCACGCAGCTCCAGCAGGTTAGAGAGCATTTTTGACTCATTGTCTGCCAGCTCTCCGCTTTCAGTTGCCAGCATCGCCATGGCTGAAAGTTCATCACGCATTTTTGGCGCTTCGTGGCCACGGGCCAAGCGGCTTGTGATCTGGTTGGAGAGCCACACGAGTGGTGCCAGCATCCAAACCATCCATTTCAGGATAACGGCAGATGACGGAGCAAGCTGGCGCCAGTATGTCGCACCAATGGTTTTTGGCACGATTTCAGAAAGCAGCAGGATAGCCAGTGTCAGGACACCGGAGAAAACCCCCAGCCAGGCTTCACCGAACACCTTTGCTGCCTGTGCACCGGATGCTGCTGCACCAACGGTGTGGGCGATGGTATTCAGGGTCAGAATAGAGGCCAGAGGACGGTCAATATCATCTTTCAGTTTACCGAGTCGCTCAGCAGCAGGATGTTGTTGCTGGCGGAGGGTTGCGAGGTAACTTGGGGTGATACTCAATAAAACTGCTTCCAACACGGAGCAAATAAAGGAAACACCAATCGCCAGGGCGATATAAACAATAAGCAGTGTCATTCTTTTCTCGATGAGTATGTGTAATTTTACCGTTATAAAATCGGGGCTTGTTGGCTAATAACCAATAGCGGAAGCCGCATAATACGTAACATTTTGTGAGGCTGCGCTCAGTTTATGGTTAAAGAGTCCGCATATAGTCGTCTAAGGCGCGACAAACCTTTGCCAGTCTGGCTTCTTTTGGATTAGAGTTGATTTTGTTGAAACAAAACACCTAGAAGGGAAGACTGATGAACAAAACCCAACTGATCGACCTGATCGCTGAAAAAGCAGACCTGTCTAAAGCACAAGCGAAAGCTGCACTGGAAGCCACACTGTCTGGTATCGAAGGTGCGCTGAAAGATGGTGATCAGGTTCAGCTGATCGGCTTTGGTACTTTCAAAGTTAACCACCGCGCTGCTCGCACTGGCCGTAACCCACAGACTGGTGCAGAAATTCAGATTGCTGCTGCTAACGTTCCTGCGTTTGTAGCTGGTAAAGCGCTGAAAGACGCCGTTAACTAATCTATACTCCGCCAAAACAAATCTCTGTTTTGGCGGAGCCTTCTATGCGTTTTATTGCCTCCCTGATTCTACCAGTTTTTTTATTGATTGGTGGCTGTTCAAGTTTTTCCGATCAAACTATTCCCGTTGAAACATTTATCACCGGCCAGACCGCGGGTGATGCGACCTCCATTTATTGGCTTGAACAAAAACAGGCTTTCCCGGTTTCCCTGAAATCCCGTGTTTATGTCGGCGATTATGGCCACTATGACAGTGTGTCGACCTGGCGTGCCGGTGTCCTGCGCGAGTTGCGCCAGCAGGGTGAGCAGTTTGTTGATGATGAAATCCAGCCGTTTTCACTGGTTCTTCGTTTTGATGACAATGGTGAAGCGGTTTACCAGCGCTACCGGGTCGGTGAGCGTGTGGTTCCCCTTTCCCCATCCCAGATTAAGACCCACCAAAGAAGTGTTGAACAGTCTCTGGATGTGGTGAAAGCCCTCAAGGCAGAAAGAGCCCGGCTGATTCAGGGGAAGATGCACGACGGTGAACTGGTTGCCTGTGGCAGCACCCGGGCGCGTAATGTGGCATTTACCCAACCGCTGCCAGCGTCTGTTGCGAAAAAGATTGCTACTGGCAGCCACTTTATTGCTGCGCTGGGAAAAGAGTCTGCCGGTGAAGTATCGCTTTCGTCCCTTTTGTTGCTTGACGGGCCGGAAGGCCAGTGTCTGACGCCGCCGCAATTAAGCGATGAAAGCTGATGCTAACACCAATCAGACAGTTTCCCTGATCATTCTGGTGGGGGGTGAAAGCATCTCTATCCAATAAATGAATCCAATGGGTAAAAACACATCCTGATACAAAAAACGGCCTTCGAAGTGAAGGCCGTTTTGGTTTTGGCTTGATAAAGGGCAGATTAACTCTCGCCGTTTTCCCGGGCTATTGCGCGGTAAGCAATATCATTGCGGTAGAAAGCGCCGTCCCAGGAGATGGTTTTCACCTGCTCATAGGCTTTCTTCTGGGCTTCAGAAACGGAGTTGCCGAGAGCCGTGACACATAGCACGCGGCCACCGTTAGTGACGACATTGCCATCTTTCTCGGCAGTGCCTGCATGGAATACCTTGGTGTCAGCACCGTTTTCGAAAACATCCGGCAGGCCGGAAATGACGTCACCCTTGTTGTAGCCCGCCGGGTAACCACCGGCTGCGAGTACCACACCGATGGATGCGCGCTCGTCCCACTCTGAGTCCATGGTATCGAGTTTGCCGTCGATAGCGGCCAGGCAGAGTTCCACCAGGTCAGACTGCATTCGCATCATGATAGGCTGGGTTTCCGGGTCACCGAAACGGCAGTTGTATTCAATCACTTTCGGTGTGCCGTCAGCCATAATCATCAGCCCGGCATAAAGGAAACCGGTGTATGGGTGGCCTTCTGCTTCCATACTGCGAACGGTTGGGTAGATAACTTCTTCCATCACACGCTGGTGGATCTCAGCCGTGACAACCGGAGCCGGAGAGTACGCACCCATGCCGCCGGTGTTCGGTCCGGTATCGCCGTCGCCAACGCGCTTGTGATCCTGGCTGGTGGCCATAGGCAGCACGTTCTTGCCGTCTACCATGACGATAAAGCTTGCTTCCTCACCATCCAGAAACTCTTCAATCACCACGCGGCTGCCTGCTTCACCGAATGCATTGCCTGCCAGCATATCGCGCACGGCATCTTCGGCTTCCTGCTCGGTCATGGCGACAATTACGCCCTTACCCGCTGCCAGGCCATCAGCCTTAACCACGATAGGTGCACCTTTTTCGCGGATGTAGGCCAGTGCCGGTTCGATTTCGGTGAAGTTCTGGTAATCCGCTGTCGGGATTTTATGGCGGGCCAGGAAGTCCTTGGTGAATGCCTTGGAGCCCTCGAGCTGGGCTGCACCCTCTGTCGGGCCAAAGATCTTTAGGCCGGCAGCCTGGAATGCATCAACCACACCGATAACCAGAGGCGCTTCCGGGCCGACGATGGTCAGGTCAACGCCGTTTTCCTTGGCAAATGCCAGAAGGCCAGGGATGTCCTCAGCACCAATGCTGACGTTGTTGAGCTTTGGCTCAAGTGCGGTACCGGCATTGCCCGGTGCCACGAAGACGTTCGTTACCTTTGGCGACTGGGCGGCTTTCCATGCCAGCGCATGCTCTCGGCCACCGCCACCAATAACAAGAATGTTCATCAAATAGGTTCCTCACTCACATTGAGGGAAGGGAGCCACCCAAGGGGTTGCTCCCACAAAGCTTGCTGATTAGTGACGGAAATGGCGCATACCGGTGAAGACCATTGCCATACCGTGTTCATCGGCCGCGGCAATGACTTCGTCGTCACGCATTGAGCCGCCCGGCTGGATAACACAGGTGATACCGGCTTCTGCGGCGGCATCAATGCCATCGCGGAACGGGAAGAAGGCATCGGAGGCCATTACGCTACCTGCGACTTCCAGGTTTTCGTCAGCGGCTTTGATACCGGCGATTTTGGCAGAATAAACGCGGCTCATCTGGCCGGCACCCACACCAATGGTCATGTTGCCTTTGGCATAGACAATGGCGTTGGATTTCACGTATTTGGCGACTTTCCAGCAGAACAGTGCGTCACGCAGCTCTTCCTCGCTAGGCTGGCGCTTGGAGACCACCTTGAGGTCTTCCTGCCCTACCATACCCTGGTCGCGATCCTGGACCAGCAGACCGCCATTGACGCGCTTTACATCGAAACCAGTGGTCTTGCTGCTCCACTCACCGCACTCCAGCAGGCGAACGTTTTTCTTGGCTGCAACCACTTCGATGGCTTCTGCTGAAACTGACGGTGCAATGATAACTTCAACAAACTGGCGCTCAACGATCGCCTGTGCGGTTTTGCCATCCAGTTCGCGGTTAAAGGCGATGATACCGCCAAAGGCAGACGTTGGGTCAGTCTGGTAAGCGCGGTTATAGGCTCCCAGGATGTCATCGCCGAGCGCCACGCCGCAAGGGTTGGCGTGCTTGACGATAACACAGGCCGGTTGGTCGAACTCTTTTACACACTCAAGTGCTGCGTCAGTATCAGCGATGTTGTTGTAAGACAGCGCCTTGCCCTGAATCTGGCGGGCTGTAGAAACGGAAGCCTCTTCCGGGTTGGCTTCCACGTAGAATGCTGCGTCCTGATGGCTGTTTTCGCCGTAACGCATGTCCTGCTTTTTGAGGAACTGCTGGTTGAAAGTACGCGGGAACTTGGATTCAGCATCCCCTTCCTTGTTCTCGCCGTAAGACGGCACCATGGTACCGAAATAGTTGGCAATCATGCCGTCGTAAGCCGCAGTGTGCTCAAAAGCAGCAATCGCAAGGTCGAAACGGGTCGGGTAGGTCAGGCTGCCACTGTAGGCATCCATCTCGCTGATAACCCGGCTGTAATCACCGGCGTTCACGATGATGGTCACGTCTTTGTGGTTCTTCGCCGCAGAACGCACCATGGTCGGGCCGCCGATATCGATGTTTTCCACCGCATCTTCCAGTGTGCAATCCGGGTTGGCAACGGTCGCAGCAAACGGGTAGAGGTTAACGACAACCATATCGATAGGGTTGATCTGATGCTCACCCATGACGCCATCGTCCTGGCCGCGGCGGCCAAGGATCCCGCCATGTACTTTCGGGTGCAGGGTCTTTACACGGCCATCCATCATTTCAGGGAAGCCGGTGTATTCGGAAACTTCGATAACCTGAAGGCCTTTTTCAGCCAGGAGGCGGGCAGTGCCGCCGGTAGAGAGAATCTCAACACCACGCTGGGCAAGCGCCTGTGCAAATTCCACGATACCTGTCTTGTCTGATACGCTAATCAATGCGCGACGGATTGGACGAGCGTTTTCCATTGCTACCATCTCTGTTCGTTGGGGGATAGGATACTTCCCAAAACCGCGGGCCGGCAGGACAAATGGCAGGCTTTGGGAAGCACCCTTAAGGGTCTGGCTATCCTTGTTTTCGGCGCGCATTGTAAACCAAAAACGTGACGCAATCGATTGCTTTTGCGTTTTTGCATCATTTTTGTTGCGACTTGCCAGCGTGCAGGCGCACTTTTGCCGTATATGCTGAAACCTATGTCGTTGAAAGAAAACCCACTGCAATCCCGTGAAAAGAAAACCTCAAGCCGGGGACGGCTTGACCGTTTTATTGCCCGACACTGCCAGGTGCCAAAAAAAGCGGTGCGTATGATGCTGGCTGAAAGCCGGGTCACCGTGGATGGAGAACGGGCAAAGTCCGTGGATCAGACGGTGGATGAGTTCAGCAGGATTTGCCTTGACGGTGACGTGTTGCAAGCCAGCGAGCCGGTGTATCTGGTGATGAACAAGCCGGTGGGAGTGGTGAGTGCAACACGGGATGGGATCCACCGGACTGTGCTTGATCTTATTGAGCACCCGCAGGCTGATTCATTGCATATTGTCGGCCGGCTGGATCTCAATACCTCGGGCCTTTTGCTGCTGACCAATGACAGCCGGTGGTCGGAAAAACTGATGGCCCCGGAATTCAAAGTAGACAAACACTATCGGGTGACCCTGGCCAACCCGGTTTCAGAAGACTACATTGAGGCGTTTGCCGGTGGCATGTATTTCGCCTTTGAAGATATCACCACTGCACCGGCGAAACTGGAAATCCTGTCTGAGCACGTTGCCCGGGTTATCCTGACTGAAGGCAAATACCACCAGATAAAGCGAATGTTCGGCCGTTTCCGGAACCCGGTTGTCGGGCTTCACCGGGAAAGGGTCGGTGCACTGGCGTTGGAGCCTGCTCTGGCCCCTGGGCAATACCGGCCACTGACAGTAGGGGAAGTTAGCGGTATCTTTGACGTACAGGCCCAAGGAGAGTTGCAATGCTGAAAATTGGCGATCTGGCCAAGCTGGCCGGGGTGACCAGTGACACCCTCAGGTTTTATGAAAAGAGCGACCTGCTGCAACCGGCCGGGCGCAGTGAAGGCGGTTACCGGCTTTACAGCGCGGATGAGGTGTCCCGCATCCAGTTTATTATCCGTGCCAAAGGGGTGGGGCTGAGCCTGGATGAAATTCGTGAACTCCTGACTATCCGGTTGGAAGCGACGGAGCACAGCTGTGCGGAAGTCAAACACATCACGCAGGCCAAGTTGGATGAGATTGACCACAAGATTGCGGAGCTCAACCGGATCCGCAAGGCGTTAAAGCGCATCAATGATGCCTGTTGCGGGCACGATGACGATGATGCCAGCCACTGTTCTATCCTGACTGCACTGGATGGTACGCCAAAACAGAAAAAATGCGGGGAGCACTGAGCTTCCCGCCTTTGGTTAATTGATACCTGTCAGTAACCCAGTTTGTTCAATGCCCGTATCAGGGCTGATACCCCGGCTTCTAACTTACTGCGCGGACACCCGGCATTGAGGCGGATATAACCGTGACCTTCCGGCCCATAGGTGTCCCCGCGCATGATGGCGACTTTCTCCTCCTCAACCAGCACCTTTTGCAGCGCATCCATATCCACGCCCAGCGGGTTGAGATCTATCCACGCCAGGTAAGTGCCTTCCGGCACCTTATACCCAACAGCCGGGAAGGCTGCATTCAGGGTTTCCGCGATATATTGCAAATTGCCATGCAGGTAACCTTTCAGGGCATCAAGCCATGCTTCCCCTTCGACATAGGCACTCATATGGCCGATAACCCCGAGTATGGACGGAGAAGAAAGGCCGTGGGCGGCTTTCAGGCGGGTCAGGAATGCATCTCGGCTTTCGCTGTCGGGGATAATGGCGTAAGCACCGCCTAATGCCGGGATATTGAAGGATTTGGAGCCGGAGCTGACCAATGCCCAGTCCGTATTTGCCGCGATTGCCGGCCAGGGGATATAAGGGCGGTAGCTGATATCCATATGGATATCATCAGAAATCACCTTTACACCGTGGCGGGAGCAAATATCTGCCATCCGGGTGAGCTCATCCCGTGTCCATACCCGGCCGGTTGGGTTGTGAGGGCTGCAAAGCAGCAGGATTTTGCAAGACGGCCTGGCTGCCTGCGCTTCAAACTGCGCCCAGTTTATCTCATAGCTTCCGCCGGTTTTCTCAAGCGGTGAGGCAAGGCACTCCCGCCCGTTGGCTGCCAGCATGTTGTAAAACGCATCGTAAGCCGGGGTGTGCACCAGGACGCCATCGCCTTTCTCTGACCACAGCTCAACCAGTTGGCTGATGATGTAGATTACTGACGGGCCGTATACCACATGGCTGTTGTCCAGACTGCAACCATAACGGCGTTCAAACCAGCTGGTGACAGCGCTTTTGAATTCGTCGTGGTTCCAGCGGCTGTAGCCCCATACACCGTGCTCGGTGCGCTTCTGGATGGCTTCACGAATACAGGGTGCGGTGTTGAAGTCCATGTCTGAAATGGTGAAAGGCAACAGGTCTGTGCTGCCAAACCGGTCGGCTACATAATCCCACTGGGTGCAGAACGTGCCGTAGCGGTTAACCGGGGTATCGAAATCAAACATCGGAAAATCTCTTCAAAGCTGAACATGGATAAAGGGGCTTACACAGCCCCTTTGATGTCAGGTTTATACAGTGGCTGTCATCATGGACTGGATTTCATTTTTCACCAGGTGAACCTGAGGGCCGATAACCACCTGCAGGTTGTGCTCATCGAGCTTGACTACTCCCAGCGCGCCGTTGGCTTTCAGGGTGGCATCGTCTACCAGGGACATGTCCTGCACAGAAAGACGCAGACGGGTGATGCAGTTGTCCAGCGCCAGGATATTCTGCGCGCCGCCCAGAGCTTTGAGGATAACCTCGCCGTTGTAGCCGGAGGCAGAGGTCACTGCTACGGTTTCTGCTGCTGCCTGGTTTTCCACTTCACGGCCCGGTGTTTTCAGGTTGAAGCGAGTAATGGCAAAGCGGAACACGCTGTAGTAAACCGCGAACCAGATGGCAGCAACAACCGGTACCAGGTACCACTTGGTTGCCGTGCCCTGCAGCAGGCCAAATACCACGAAGTCGATGATGTTGCCGTCAGTGTTGCCAATGGTCACACCCAGCAGGCCCATTACCATAAAGCCAACGCCGGTCAGGATGGCGTGCACCAGGTAAAGCATTGGGGCTACGAACAGGAACAGGAATTCCAGGGGCTCGGTGATACCGCCAACCACACAGGCCACTACACCGGAAATCAGCAGGGCTTTAATCTTGCTGCGGTTTTCTGGGCGGGCACAGTGGTACATTGCCAGTGCCGCACCCGGCAGACCGCCGAGGAAGGCTGGCATCTTACCCTGTGACAGGAATGCAGTTGCTGAACCAGAGAACTGGGTGGTTGTCTGGCAGGAAAGCTCAGCGTAGAAGATGTTCAGGGCGCCGCTTACGGTGTTGCCACACACATCCATGGTGCCGCCGGCTTCGGTGAAGCGGATCAGGGCAACAAGGATATGGTGCAGGCCAAATGGCAGCAGCAGGCGTTCACCGGTACCAAACAGCATTGGTCCAAATGGACCGGCGTGGGAAATCGCCGTACCTACGCCATTGATGCCGGCTGCGAAGTAAGGCCATACCAGAGGCACGACCAGGCCAACCAGACCCAGCACTAATGCCGTGATAATAGGGACAAAGCGTGCACCGCCGAAGAAAGCCAGTGCATCCGGCATTTTGAATGTGTAGAAGCGGATATGCAGCTTGGCCACAATCACACCGACAATAATCGCACCCAGGATACCGGTATCAATCGACTGGATACCCAGGATGGATTTAACGCCGTAGGCTTTTTCTGCCGCCGCATCACCGATGACATTGGCAACAGTCAGGTAAAAGTTGATAGAAAGGTTGAGTGCAGCATAGCCAACGAAACCGGCAAAAGCCGCCACACCTTTCTCTTCGCGGGCAAGGCCCAGAGGGATGGCAACGGCGAACATCACTGGCAGGTAGATAAAGGCAACCAGGCCGATTTTGGTCATCCACATGAAAATCAGCTGGAGGACCGTGTTATCAAGGAACGGCAGGGTTTCTTTTACGGCACCGCTGGAAAGCGAGCTGCCGACGCCGAGCAGGATACCGGAAAACGCCAGCAGGGCGACCGGCAACATAAAGGTCTTGCCTAGGCTTTGCAGGAATTCCCACATGGTGCTTTTACGGGATGTCTTCGCCATTTTACAGGCTCCTCTAAGAGAAGGTGACACGCAGGTAAAACGTTTTACCTAACCAGGGATAAAAAAGCCGGGTTGGTGGATGGATAAATTCACGCTGCCGGCTCGATTTGCGCGAATGATAAAACGTTTTATCATGCTATTTTGGAGGTTCGATCACGATTCATACTGGGCTGGTATGCCTGTTTTCTGAACTGTGATCCGCCTAGACCTTTCGAGGCTGGCTTTAACGTTTTACTGTTATTTAGTGCCCTGACGGGGAAGATAGTCGCAACGAACCAGCAGATGGCACCTTCATGAGTTTCCAACGGGTAAAAATTACAGACGTCGCAGAACATGCCGGGGTTTCGGTGACCACGGTCTCTATGGTGCTGCGTAATAAGGGCCGGATTTCCCCGGCTACGCAGGAAAAAGTCCAGCGCTCCATTGAGCTTCTCGGTTATGTCCCCAATAATTCAGCTGCTAACCTGCGAGCCAGCAGCTCCAACATGGTGGGGCTTATCCTGAGAGACATTACCTGCCCGTTTTATAACGAGATGACCGCCGGGCTGAGCGAAGTACTGGAACAGCATGACATGATGCTCTTCCTGGCGCAGTGCGGGGATGACGGTGACCGGCTTATAAAGTGTATGCAGCACATGATGCAGCAGGGAGTGGCAGGGATCATCTTCAACCCGGTTCGCCGGCTTTCTGATGAACAGGCCCGGCTAATCCGGGATATCCCGGTACCGCTGGTTTGTGCTGCGCGGGCCCATTACCGGGATGAGTTCGACTCCATAGGGCCGGACAATGCTCAGGCGGCGCGGGATGCCACCCAACACCTTATCGGCAAGGGGCACCGCCATATTGCGTATGTGGGCGGGGCGGGGGATTCACTTTCCCGGGCTGAACGCATAGGTGGCTACTGTACCAGCCTGATGCAATACGGCCTGCCATTTAAAAATGACTGGGTGGTTGAGTGTGGACGCTCGCGTAAAGAAGCGGCGGAAGCGGTGAAGCAGCTCTTACACGCCCACCCTAAAGTGACAGCCATCCTGTGCCATTACCCAGAAACAGCATTCGGCGCGCTATACGGTATTGCCCAGGCAGGGCGCACGGCGGGCAAGGATATGTACATCGGGCAGCAGGTGGCGGTGGTCGGGTTTGACGATGTGCCGGAAGCGGAGCTGACCTCCCCGGCGCTGACCTTTGTGAGTTCAACCGGCCGGGAAATCGGCCGTGAGTCCGCCCGGCGCCTGATGGCGCGGCTCAAAGATGAAAAATTGACTGCAGAGCGCCTGATAACGAAGCCGGTGCTGGTGGAACGGCATTCCGCTTAGTGTTTTGTTCCTTTTTATTCGGCATTTGCGCCGAACCGGGTTTGTGATAATTTTAGCCGTCTTTAAAAAGCAGAGTGTTAAGGAAAACAATCCAATGAATGTAAATGAGTACTTTGATGGCAACGTAAAGTCCATCGGTTTTGACCAGAGCGGTGAGAAGAACAGCGTGGGCGTTATGGCGCCGGGTGAGTATACCTTTGGGACTGCGGCCCCTGAGCGTATGACCGTGGTAAAAGGTGCGCTGACGGTAAAACTGCCGGGCTCAACTGAATGGGTAACCTTCAACGCCGGGGAAGCCTTCAATGTACCGGGCGATTCGTCTTTCGACCTCCAGGTGGAAACGGCAACGGCCTACCTTTGCGAATATCTCTGATTAAACATGAATTAAAAACGCCCCGGGCATAAACCCGGGGCGTTTTGTTTTTGGTGGATTACCCGTTCCCGTAGGCCATGGCAGGCAACCAGGTTACGATCTGTTCAAAGTTGAACACGATAATCAGGCCGGCAAGCTGGATAAGGATGAACGGAATGACACCCTTGTAAATATCACTGACCTGTATCCCCGGCGGCGCGACCCCTTTGATGTAGAAAAGGGCAAAGCCGACTGGCGGGGTCAGGAAAGATGTCTGCAGGCAGACCGCAAACAGGATAGTGAACCAGATAAGGTCGAAACCGAGGTTCGAGACTATCGGCGCGACCAGCGGCAGGATAATCAGGGTGATTTCAATCCAGTCGAGGAAGAACCCGAGGAGGAACACGATAAACAGGATAGCGATAATCACTCCGGCCGGGCCAAATGGCAGGCTGGTGAGTGCCCCTTCAATAAGCTCATCCCCGCCCAGGCCGCGAAGCACCAGGGAAAATGCTGTTGCTCCCAGGAACAGGGCGAAGATAAACGCCGAGGTTCGGGTTGTTGCCTTGCATACTTCCCTCATCACATCGCCGTTTACCCTGCCTTTTGACCATGCGAGAAGCGTTGCACCCGCTGCGCCTACCCCTGATGCTTCCGTCGGTGTAGCAATACCCAGGAATACTGAGCCGAGCACCGCGACGATCAGGCCTGCCGGGGCAAGGACTGCCTTGAACACACCAAGGACCTGCCAGAAGGAGATTGGCTCGGCATCATCCGGGACCGGGGCTGACTGCGGGCTGAGCAGCCCCACCATAAACAGGTACCCGATATAGAGACCGGCCAGTAACAACCCAGGGAAAAGGGCCCCGAGGAAGAGGTCGCCCACAGATACCCCAAGGCGGTCCCCCATCATGACCAGCATGATGCTGGGCGGAATCAGGATCCCCAGGGTGCCGGTTGAACACACAGTCCCGCAGGCAAGTGCCTTGCTGTAGCCCTGACGGAGCATCATCGGCAG
Organism: Parasalinivibrio latis; assembly: GCF_036825535.1. Lineage (GTDB taxonomy): Bacteria > Pseudomonadota > Gammaproteobacteria > Enterobacterales > Vibrionaceae > Parasalinivibrio > Parasalinivibrio latis. Next base: position 3,542,287 of record NZ_CP098812.1, on the reverse strand, counting down.
GCCAAGAACTGCCAGCAATACCACTGAGGCTCCAATAATCCCGGTAGAGGCCGCCAGCAACAGGCCGACAAAGGTAACCGTAATCGCAAGCCCACCCCTAATGCGGCCAAACAGCTTCACCAGGTTAGACATCAGGTCTTCTGCCACACCGGAGCGGTCAAGCATCAGCCCCATATAAATAAACATCGGCAGGGCAACCAGTACCCAGTTGTTCATGGTGTCCCAGATGCGGGGGATGACAATGGAAACATAGTCCCAGTCAATGCCAATCCAGGTATCTGCCCAGGTATCCAGCCCCATAGCAATAGCGGAAAAGATCACGGCAACCCCGCCCAGTACCCAGGCAACTGGAAAGCCGGTAAACAAAAGGCCTATAAATGACAGGAACATCGCGATAGCGAGGATTTCATTAATTTCCATCTGGTGCTCCCTCACTGACAGTAGGCTGTACCGTTTTGGGGTTTAACAGGTAGGCAATAACCCGTGACAGTCGGGCAATCACAGCCAACATGAGGAAAACAAACCCCAGCAGAAGCACCGATTTGATCAGCCAGCGATACGGCAGGCCGCCCGGCGCGGCAGAGACTTCACCCAGCTCAAAGGAGTAGGCGATAAACGGGCCAGTGTAGTAAATCACCACGACTGCAAAAGGCAGCAACAGGAACAGGGTTCCCAGCAGCTCTATCCAGCAGCGGGCTTTCAGTGAAAAACGCTCATAGAACAGGTCCACCCGGACATGCTCGTCGGCGATGTAGCAATAGCTGAGGCCTATCAGCCAGCCGATGGAATAGAGGTGCCACTGGAGCTCCTCAAATTCCACCCGGCCTTCGCCAAGGGCGTAGCGCATCACCACATTTAGAATAATGATGGCCATCAGCAGCGCCCACAACCAGGCAACCCGGTTGTTGACCGCAAGTACAAGGTTATCAAGGGCCCGGGACAGGCGGGTGTCAGGCAGGTTTTTAACCTGCTTTTCCTGGCCCCGGGAGGCAACGGCCTCCGGGTTCAGGGCAAAATCCAAATCATCGGGATGCACGGCGACCTCCTCGAACAGCAAATAAATAGGGCCGAAAAAAGGCAGGCACAGTAACTGTGCCTGCGATGGACCACGGTTTAGTTATTGTTAAGGGAGGTACGCAAGGCGCTTCCACACGTCGTATTGCTCGGCAAAAGCTTGCTGAGAGGCATAGATGGTCTTGAAGTCCGCATCTTTCTCTGCAATTTCAGACATCACTTCGTTGGTCAGGCCACGAAGTTCTTCCAGCAGTGCAGGGTCGATCTGGCGGGCTGTCACGCCTTTACCCTCAAAGCCCTGGATAACGGCACCCTGAAGGGATTCACCACGGGTAAGGGCTCTTAAGGTACCGGCAGTACAGGCCATATCGATGGTGGCACGCTGGCTGTCACTCAGGCCATTCCAGATATCCTTGTTGACCACCAGGTGTGATGCAGTAAAGGTCTGGTGCCAGCCTGGGAAGTAGTTGTTTTTGGCAATCTTGTCGAAGCCCATCTTCTGGTCGATGGCTGGCATGGAGAATTCACTGGCGTCGATTGCGCCTTTCTCCAGGGCCGGGAATATTTCACCACCGGGCAGAACGGTTACAGAGGCACCGGCTTTCTGCAGCACCTTGCCACCGAGGCCGGCGAAGCGGATTTTCAGGCCTTTGATGTCATCAAGGGATTTGATTTCGTTCTTGAACCAGCCCGCGGTTTCAGGGCCGATGACGGAACAGAGAACAGGGTGGATGTTGTGCTTGGCATAGAGCTTCTCAGCCAGTGCCTTGCCTTCACCTTCATACCACCAGGAAGCGTACGCCCAAGGCTCCATGCCGAAAGGTACCGCGGCAAACAGTGCTGCAGCCGGGATTTTTCCCTGGTCATAGCCGAGCCAGGTGTAGCCGGCAGGGATCTGCTTGTTCTTTACCGCTTCAGTGATACCAAACGGTGGGACGATCTTGCCCGGCTCATAGACTTTGAACTGGATGTTGCCGCCACTCGCTGCCTTGATCTGTTCTGCTACCCCGACAATAGGGTCGCCCAGGGCAGGAAGGTGGGTGCCAAAGACCGCCTGGACTTTCCAGCGGACTTTTTCTTCAGCCATCGCCATTTGGCTGGTGGCTGACAAAACTGCCAGTGTTGCGCCTGCAACAAGTGTGGTTGCCCACTTGCGCTTGGCTGGCTTTAAGGTGCGTGTAACAGTGTTGTGCTGGGTAAAAATAGATACTTGCTTCATAGTAAAGCACTCCTTGCTTGTTTTTATATATTGATACCATAGGTCTCAATATTGTTAATGATTAGTTAATAATCACATTGAATGCAAGTTAATTTGAGACTCAGAGTGTCAAAAATGTGCTTTGAAAGACGTTTCTTAGACTAAAGTTGAGGAGGTTAGGTCAGGATGTCAGGCAGGGTGTTTAGTTTTTTAGCGGAAAATTCAGATAAAGCAAAGGGGCTTCCCGGCGGTAACCGGGAAGCCCCCTCACGAAACATCAATTAATCCGGACGGATTAGTTCATGCCGTACTTTTTCAGTTTCTTGCGCAGAGTACCGCGGTTGATACCCATCATGGATGCAGCGCGGGTTTGGTTACCACGAGTGTACTGCATGATGGTATCCAGCAGTGGTTGCTCAACTTCTGCCAGTACCAGCTCGTAGAGGTCATTAACTTCCTGGCCGTTCAGTTGTGCAAGGTAGTTCTTCAGAGACGCTTTTACTGAGTCACGAAGTGGTTTCTGAGTAATTTGGTCTTGTGAAGTCACAGTGGTTACTGTCAGTTCGGAAGTCATGTTTTGTTCGAACATATTCTGTCAGCTCTTCTCGTATTCTATGCAACGTTCTCGAAGTAACCTTCCAGCGCATCGAGTTGCCCGGTGGAGCACTCGATGGCATTGAAGGCTCGGCGAAATTCGCCCACCTGGTCATGTTCGCTCAGGTACCATCCCACGTGTTTGCGTGCGATACGTAACCCTTTTAAATCGCCGTAAAAACGGTGCAATTCACGAACATGTCCCAACAAAATCGCTTTTACCTCTGCCACTGGCGGTGGCGGCAGCAACTCACCTGTATTCAGGAAGTGCCAGATATCGCGGAACAGCCAAGGCTTACCCTGTGCAGGGCGGCCGATCATCAGTGCGTCTGCGCCGGTGTAATCCAGCACGGCTTTTGCCTTTTGCGGTGAATCTATGTCACCGTTGGCAATCACCGGGATGGATATCGCCTGCTTGACGGCACGAATGCTGTCATATTCCGCTTCGCCTTTGTACATACATGTCCGTGTACGGCCATGCAGGGCGAGGGCCTGAATTCCGCATTGTTCGGCCATTTTTGCGATCTCGACACAGTTTTTGTTATCGGGATCCCAACCGGTACGGGTCTTCAGGGTCACCGGCACGTCTACCGCATTCACTACCGCCTTCAAAATCAATTCGATTTGGTCGGGGTATTTCAGCAGCGCAGAACCTGCCAGCTTTTTATTTACCTTTTTTGCCGGACAACCCATGTTGATATCAACAATCTGGGCGCCGTTTTCGACACAGAACCGCGCGGCATTAGCCATCAGTTCAGGGTCAGCTCCGGCAATCTGTACGGAACGGAGCCCCTTTTCATCAAGGTGCACCATTCTGTTTTGGGATTTTGACGTCCCCCACAGCGCCGGGTTGCTTGACATCATCTCGCTTACTGCCATGCCTGCACCGTAGTGCATACATAACTCACGAAACGGACGGTCCGTAACACCGGCCATTGGGGCCAGAATTAATGGGACGTCAAGTTGGTATGGACCGATTTGCACGCGTCTACCTCACTGTGCCAGCAAGGGCGCGCATTTTACGCATTTTTTTGCCGCCTGAAAAGGCCAATTTTTGAGCGCCGAGGGCTTGACAGCCGAAAAACAGGCGACATTCATATGGCTAAGCTGGCAATTTAGTCGAAATTGCCAGCAAACCTGGCTCAGGCGCGCTTGTAACCTGACAGTCGGCACCATTCTTCGCGTACTTCTACCGGATCCAGTGCAATCTCATCAGCGTAGCTTTCTGCGACGCCCTGAGCCTGGCTCTCCAGCACACCAGACAGTGCCAACAGGCCCTGAGGTTTGACGAGGCTCTTGATAACCGGTGCCAGCTCACGCAGTGGGCCTGAAAGGATGTTGGCAACGACAACGTCGGCCTGGATGTCTGATGGCTGGTCTTTTGGCAGGAACAGCTCAAGGCGGTCGGCTACGCCGTTGCGCTCTGCGTTGTCTTTTGACGCCAGCAGGGCCTGAGGGTCGATATCGATACCGATAACTTTCTCTGCACCCAATTTAAGCGCAGCAAGGGCGAGGATACCTGAACCACAACCGAAGTCGATGACTGTCTTGCCGGTCAGATCCTGGCCGTCGAGCCACTCTAGGCACAGGGCTGTGGTTGGGTGGGTACCGGTACCGAATGCCAGACCTGGGTCGAGCATAACGTTAACCGCATCCGGCTCCGGCGCTTCACGCCAGCTTGGGCAAATCCACAGGCGCTGGCCAAAACGCATTGGGTGGAAGTTGTCCATCCACTCGCGTTCCCAGTCTTTATCTTCGATTTGCTCAATTTTGTAAGCAAAGCCTTCTTCAAGCAGATCGCCGTTTTTCAGGTATTCAACTACCGGGGTCAGATCGGTTTCCGCGTCATACAGGGCAACCAGGTCGGTTTCGCCCCACAGTCGGGTTTCGCCCGGAAGCGGTTCAAAAACCGGGGTGTCTTTGGCATCAAGGAATGTGACGGACAGGGCGCCGCACTCTTCCATCAGGACATCACCGAGGGTTTCGGCGTTGTCGGCTGTGGCGTTCAGCCGGATCTGAATCCAAGGCATCTTTGCTCTCCAGAATTAAGGCCGAGAGAGTCATAACGGGTGTGATGGCTCTCTGTTTAACAGGTGTCCCGGGGTACATATTGGGGTACATGCGGGAGCGTGGTGGCGAAGTCTACCACGTTTCTGCTGTTTAAAAGTGCTGAAAAATAAAACACCCGCCGACCGGGGCCGACGGGTGTTTTGGGAAAGTTATAGCTTACTGCTTGCCGGAGTGGCCGAAACCGCCTTCACCGCGATCAGTCTCGCTGAAGTCTTCCACGATGTTGAACTCAGCCTGTACCACTGGGACAAACACCAGCTGGGCGATCCGGTCACCCGGTTCGATGGTGAAGGTGTCGTGGCCGCGGTTCCAGACTGAAACCATCAACTGGCCCTGGTAATCTGAATCAATCAGGCCAACCAGATTGCCCAGTACGATACCGTGCTTATGGCCAAGGCCGGAGCGTGGCAGGATGGTCGCACAAAGGCTTGGGTCGGCAATGTAGATAGCCATACCGGTTGGCACCAGGTGGGTCTGGCCAGGCTCAACGGTCAGGGCTTCATCCAGGCAAGCGCGCAGGTCAAGACCGGCAGAGCCTTCTGTCGCGTACGCCGGAAGCGGGAATTCGTTGCCGATACGGGCATCAAGGATTTTCAGGTCGATCTTTTTCATCAGTTCTTCTCAGTGGTCGGATGCTTTTCGCGGTACAGCGCTATGATTTCGCTGACCAGCTGGTTGCCTAATTCCTGTTTGCTGGCAAGCGGCAGGGCTCGGTCCCCGCCTGGCCAGTATAGGTGCAGGGCATTGCTGTCGCTGTTGAAACCCTGTCCGGCCTGGGATACGTCGTTGGCGCAAATCAGGTCGAGGTTCTTTCGGGCCAGCTTACCGCGGGCGTATTGTTCCACATCGCGGGTTTCAGCCGCAAACCCGACAGTAAACGGGCGGCTTTCTGTGAGGGCGGCAACGCTGGCGACGATATCCGGGTTTTTCACCAGGCGAATGACCATCTCATCCTCGCCCTCTTTTTTCTTCATTTTATGTTCGGCAGATTCTGTGGCGCGGAAATCGGCCACGGCTGCGCAGGCAATAAAAATCTGGTTGTCCGGTGCCTTCGCCATCACCGCCTGGTGCATGTCTTCTGCACTTTCCACATCAATGCGTTTTACGCCGGCCGGGGTAGGCAGGCTAACCGGGCCGCTTACCAGGGTGACATCTGCACCGCGCTTGGCGGCAGCGGCGGCAATGGCAAAGCCCATCTTGCCGGAGCTGTGGTTGGTAATATAGCGAACCGGGTCCAGGGCTTCCCGGGTCGGGCCGGCTGTCAGCAGCAAAGAGGTGCCGGCAAGGTCTGCCGGGGCAAAGTGTTCTTCTGCTTTATGTACCAGTTCCATCGGTTCGAGCATTCGTCCCGGGCCAATATCGCCGCATGCCTGCTCACCGCTGGCAGGTCCCCAGACCGGGTGGCCGCGGCGGGCGAGGGTCACCAGGTTTTCCTGGGTTGCCGGGGCACGGTACATCTGTTGGTTCATTGCCGGTGCAACGGCTACCGGTGCGTCGGTAGCCAGCACTAAGGTGGTGAGTAGGTCATTGCCCATGCCTGCTGCAATGCGGGCAATTACATCGGCCGTGGCCGGGGCGATGAGCACCAGGTCAGCCCACTTGGCAAGTTCGATATGACCCATAGAAGCTTCCGCGCTTGGGTCGAGCAGGCTGTCAGAAACCGGGTGGCCGGATACGGCCTGCATGGTCAGTGGGGTGATAAATTCTTTGGCGGCATGGGTCATCACCACGCGCACGTTGGCGCCGCGCTCAATCAGGCGGCGGGTCAGCTCGGCACACTTATAGGCAGCAATGCCACCGCTGATCCCGAGCAGAATGTTCTTTCCTGCAACAGTGGAGCCAGACATGTGTTAATCCCTAAGTTGGTTGCTGGGCAACAAGATAGCACTATTCGAGACCTGATTCATTGGGAAGACTTTTCAGCTTTGTCTGCGATATGGCTCGAATTGCTGCGTACATATAATGAAATTTGGCACGTAAAGCGGGTGTTTTCCCGCAATCCGCTATTTTTTCCATTGAAGCCGGGGAAGTATCTCTTTTGGGTAGGGGGTGACGGATTGAACAGGGAAAGAAGGTGTCATTAAAAAATTTGCCGGAAGAATCCCGGCCAAGGGAAAAACTGTTAAAGCGTGGCCCGCAGGCTCTGTCAGATGCAGAGTTGCTAGCCATATTTCTTCGTACCGGTATAAGTGGCATGAACGCCATTGAGCTGGCGGATTACCTGCTGGAAGACTTTGGCAGCCTGCGTGCGCTGCTGAATGCGGACCTGGATGCATTCAGCAAGGGAAAGGGTCTGGGCCCGGCAAAATATGCCCAGCTTAAGGCTGTACTTGAGCTCAGCCGCCGTCATCTTGAAGAAGTCATTACCAAAGAAGATGCCCTGACCAGTCCGCAGCATACCCGGCGCTACCTGACGGCAATGCTGCGTGACCGCAACCGGGAAGCCTTTTTTGTCCTGTTCCTGGATAACCAGAACCGGGTAGTTAAAGGAGAGGTGATGTTTGAAGGGACACTCAATGCATCAGGTGTTTATCCCCGAGAGGTGGTTCGGCGGGCACTGGAACTTCATGCCGGAGCGATTATTCTTGCACACAACCACCCAAGCGGGATTGCAGAGCCCAGCCAATCAGACCGGCATATCACCCGAAGGATAGGAGATGCTCTCGATTTGGTGGATATCCGGCTGCTGGACCATTTTGTGATTGGTGATGGCGAAATTGTTTCTTTTGCCGAGCGTGGCTGGTTGTGATAAGTTCCCTTGTCGCATTAATTTCCACCTGGATCGATCAAAAGTACATAAAAGGATCTGCTCGGGACTTGAGCAATGCCTTTCCAGTTAGTATAATGCGCCACCTTTGAATATAGCCTTGACCTTGCGCCTCGCGTTTCTGCAGGACTGGCGTCTAAGGTTGCTAGCGAGCTGAAACGATTTTGGAGAGACATTCATGTCACGAGTATGCCAAGTAACTGGCAAGCGTCCAGTAGTGGGTAACAACCGCTCACACGCTAACAATGCCACCAAGCGTCGTTTTCTGCCAAACCTGCAAACTCATCGTTTCTGGGTAGAAAGCGAGAAGCGCTTCGTTAAACTGCGTGTATCTACTAAAGGTATGCGTATCATCGACAAAAAAGGCATCGATTCTGTTCTGGCAGAAATGCGTGCCCGCGGTGAGAAGTTCTAAGAGGAATTAAACCATGGCTAAAGGCATTCGTGAGAAGATCCGCCTGGTATCATCTGCTGGTACCGGTCACTTCTACACTACTGACAAGAACAAGCGTAACATGCCAGGCAAGTTCGAGATCAAAAAGTTTGATCCAGTGATTCGCCAGCACGTTATGTACAAAGAAGCTAAAATCAAGTAATTGGTTTTTGCCCTTTGAAAAAGGCCCGGCAATTTATTGTCGGGTTTTTTTATATCTGCGATACAGGGCTGGCCAATTCATCCTGCCGGTATCATTTTCAGCACTCAAGAATTCGTACTTTCACCCGTTATCCTGAATAATGGAAACAAGCAACTGAATGCTGTGGAGAATTCTTGATGAAGCTGACCCGCCGGACTTGGAACAATATCCTGATTATCGGGATAACTGTGTTCTGTATGCTGATTTTGCTGCCGGATTTAATAAAAAGCCGTATGGCAGAATCTGAACCGGTTGCCCAGCAAAGCGAGCTCCTGCGCCTTTTTCCGCTGGACTCTGATATCCACCAACTCAATTTTCCCTCTTTTTCCCTCAATAATGATGCCGGATGGAAGGCAGACAAGCCGCTTCTTACCTCCGGGGATGAGCTTGCCTCACGCTGGCTGAACCTGGAAGGCACGGAAATCAGCGGCAACAACCTGTCAAAACTGAAACCGGCACTGCGGTCGCCGCGCTCATTGGAAGCCTGGGACCGAACCCGTGAAGAACCTTTCCGTATCACCTATTATCAGCTGCCACAATTTTGGGTGCTGCAAAACGGAAACAGCCAATGGCTGGCTGTCTCCGTGGATGAAGGGTATCTTTTTCCTCTTGCGAAATAGCCGATAACACAAACAAATGCGAGAGAGAAAGCCATGCCTGAATTGCCTGAAGTTGAGGTCAGCCGCCTGGGAATCACGCCACATATCAAGGGGGAGCGGGTTGAAAAAATCATCGTCCGCAACCCCAAACTGCGTTGGCCTGTACCGGAAAATATCAATGGGATTGAAGGGCAGGTCATCCGTGCTGTAGAACGTCGGGCCAAATACCTGATGCTGGTGACTGATACCGGGTATGCGGTGGTGCACCTCGGGATGTCGGGCAGTCTCCGTGTCCTGCCCGCAATGCAGCCTCCAGGCAAGCATGACCATGTTGACCTGGTGATGGCTTCCGGCGCGGTACTTCGCTACAACGACCCCCGCCGGTTCGGTGCTTGGCTGTGGCAATCGGGCCACGGTGATCACCCTGTACTGGGAAAACTGGGCCCGGAACCGCTTTCCGATGCGTTTAACCCGGACTACCTGTTTGCGAAAGCGAAAGGAAAACGCACGGCAACCAAGAGTTTCATTATGGATAACGCGGTGGTTGTAGGGGTTGGGAACATTTATGCCAATGAATCTCTGTTCACATCCGGCATCCACCCGGCAAAGCCTGTTGGCAGCTTGAGTGCCGCAGAGATGGAACTCCTGGTCGATGAAATTAAACAAGTGCTGGCACGGGCCATTGAACAAGGTGGCACCACCTTGAAGGACTTCACCAATGCGGATGGCAAGCCAGGCTATTTTGCCCAGGAGCTGTTGGTGTATGGTAAGGCAGGTAAGCCCTGTCCGGTATGTGGCACTGAGCTCGAACAGATGAAAATTGGCCAGCGCAATACCACATTCTGCCCCAAGTGCCAGAAAGCCTGAAACAACAGGAATAAGACGTAATTCTTCATAATGAGACGTCTCATATCTGAGTCACATTTAACTGTCTGATCCCTATAACCTGAGTCTGTCAGGAACAGTCTGGTCAACCGTTGTCACGTTTTGGTAAGGAAGCGGTGCAACACTGACCCGGGCTTAAGACGACTAATAAAACAGGGAATCAGTGGATGAAAGTGACGATCTTTGGCAGTGGATATGTGGGTCTGGTGCAAGCGGCCGTGTTGGCCGATGTAGGAAATGATGTGCTTTGTGTGGATATTGATGAACACAAGGTTGCCGGTTTAAAGCGCGGCGTTATTCCTATCTATGAACCCGGTCTCTCTCCCCTTATCAAAGACAATGTAGAAGCCGGGCGGCTCGCTTTTACCACCGATGCCTGGCAGGGTGTTGATCACAGCGATGTCATCTTTATTGCTGTAGGGACGCCGCCGGATGAAGACGGGTCTGCTGATCTTCGCTATGTCCTTGATGTAGCTGCCACTGTTGCAACCCATATGACCCGTTACAAACTGGTGGTGAACAAATCCACCGTGCCGGTAGGCACTGCGGATAAAGTTTCCCGCCGGATGGAATCGGTGCTGGAAACCCGGGGTGAATCCCTCTCTTTTGATGTTGCCTCCAACCCTGAATTCCTGAAAGAGGGGGCGGCAGTTGCTGACTGCTCCCGGCCTGACCGCATCATTATCGGTACTGATAACCCTGAGGTAGAAACCTGCCTGCGTGAACTTTATTCCCCTTTCAACCGCAGTCATGATCGCGTGATGGCGATGGATGTGCGCTCGGCAGAGCTGACCAAGTATGCGGCAAACTGCATTCTTGCTACCAAAATTTCCTTTATGAATGAAATGGCCAACCTTGCGGAAGAGCTGGGGGCGGACATTGAAAATGTGCGCCGTGGAATCGGTTCAGATCCCCGTATCGGCTACCACTTTATCTATCCGGGCTGCGGCTATGGCGGCTCCTGCTTCCCCAAGGATGTGGAAGCCCTGGTCCAGACCGCGCGCAAAACGGGTATCCCGTCAAAGCTGCTTGAAGCAGTGCAGGACGTTAATGAGCGGCAGAAAAACAAGTTGTTCCAGTATCTGGAAAAGGCATTTGGCGGGGAGCTTGAAGGGCGGACAGTTGCGCTTTGGGGCCTGGCGTTCAAACCCAATACCGATGATATGCGTGAGGCTTCCAGCCGGGTGTTGATTGAATCCTTGTGGCAGGCCGGTGCCAAGGTACAGGCGTTCGACCCGGAAGCCATGGATGAGTGCCAGCGGATTTATGGTCACAGGGATGACCTGAAGCTCACCGGCACCAAGGAAGCGGCACTTTATGGTGCAGATGCACTGGTCATTTGCACCGAGTGGAATGCCTTCCGCTCCCCGGATTTTGGGTTTATCAACCAGAGCCTTACCCATCCGGTTATTGTCGATGGCCGTAACCTCTTCGAGCCGGACACCGTCAAGGAAAAAGGGTTTGTTTACTTTGCTATCGGGCGTGGTGACAGCATTAACCCTCTTCCGGCGGGGAGGGCATAGCATGACGGTTCTGGTTACCGGTGCTGCCGGATTTATCGGCCATGCGGTCTGTCAGCGACTTTGCAGGGACGGTCATGAGGTGGTCGGGATAGATAACCTCAACGACTATTATGATGTCAGTTTGAAAGAAGCCCGGTTGGCAACACTGGCAGGTTTCAGCGATTTTCAGTTTCACCGTATTGATGTTGCAGACCGTGAAGCCGTTGAAGGGCTGTTTGCCAGCCATGAATTCAGCCGGGTCATCCACCTGGCAGCCCAAGCCGGAGTCCGCTACTCACTGGAAAACCCGTTTGCCTACGCAGACAGTAACTTGCGCGGGTTCCTGACTGTTCTGGAAGGGTGCCGAAACCGGCAGGTTCCGCACCTGGTGTACGCGTCTTCCAGTTCTGTTTACGGGTTGAACAAGTCAATGCCATTCAGTTGTGAAGATGGTGCAGATCACCCGGTTTCCCTGTATGCAGCGACAAAAAAAGCCAATGAGATGATGGCCCACAGCTATGCGCATCTGTATGGCATTCCCATGACCGGGCTGCGCTTTTTTACCGTTTATGGACCCTGGGGCCGGCCAGATATGGCTCCGATGCTGTTTGCTTCGGCCATCAGAAAGGGGGAGCCTATCAAGGTATTCAACCACGGGGAGATGGAGCGCGACTTTACTTACATTGATGATATTGTCGAAGGGATTGTCAGAGTGATGGATGTGGTACCAAAGGGGGAAGCCTTTGCCGGTTCTCCCGCATCAAGTACCGCGCCTTACCGGGTTTACAATATCGGCCACGGCAGCCCGGTAGCCCTGATGGATTTTATCGGGGAATTGGAAAACTCGCTCGGCAGGGAGGCAGAAAAAAACTTTATGCCTATGCAGCCGGGGGATGTGACCGTTACCTGGGCGGACACCGAAGATCTGTTCAAAGCAACTGACTACCGGCCCAAAGTAGGGATTAGAGAGGGTGTAGAAGCCTTTGCTGATTGGTACAAAGAATATTATCAATAAAAAACGGAAGCGGGTTGCTTCCGTTTTCCTGTGAACTTCTGAGTCCTGTCAGTTTCCGTATTTGGCGTTCAGTGCTTCTGCAACACAATCAGGCACAAACTGCTGGACCTCGCCTTTATGGAGTGCAACTTCTTTCACTATGGTTGAGGAGATAAAGGAATTCTCTTCCGCCGGGGTCAGGAACACAGTTTCCAGTTCAGGCATCAGGCGGCGGTTCATGTTGGCGAGCTGGAATTCAAATTCGAAGTCCGACACCGCACGAAGTCCCCTTACCAGAATGTTGGCGTTGTGTTTGCGGGCGAAATCGATAAGCAGACCGGAGAACCCCACAATGATGACATTATCAAGATGGGCGGTGGTTTTCTTCGCCAGCTCAACGCGCTCGTCCAGTGTGAACAGCGGCTTCTTGCTCGGGCTGGCTGCAATGCCCACAATGACTTCATCAAACATCTGCGCCGCACGCTCAACCAAGTCGAGGTGGCCGTTGGTGATCGGGTCAAAAGTGCCCGGATAGATAACGCGTGTGATTTCCTGTCGGCTCACGGTGTTGCCCTCATGAGTTCTTTTCTGGCGACAATGCTAGCAAAAATGGTAAACCGATGCCGCTAAATTCCCTACGATTTTCCCTTTCGCAGTCAGGATCCGTTATCATTCTCAAGTTACATTTATAGGATCCTGTTATGAAAAACATCCTGGTTGTCAGGAACGATAAAATTGGTGACTTCATGCTGGCGTGGCCGAGTTTTGCCATGCTCAAGCTGTCTTTACCTGAAGCCAAAGTCACTGCGTTGGTTCCTCGTTATACCGCAGCACTTGCAGAAATGTGCCCATGGATTGACGATGTTGTCATCGATCCGGGTAAAAAAGGAAGCAAGGAGGATCAACGGGAACTCATCTCAACGCTGAAATCTAAGGGTTTTGATGGTGTCATTTGCCTTTTTTCAGACACCTACAACGCACTGACAATGTGGCGTGCCCGAATACCTTTCCGGTTGGCTCCCGCGACAAAATTTGCCCAGGTCTTTTACAATCACAGGGTCGTCCAGAGACGGTCTCGTTCTGAAAAGCCTGAATACCAATATAACCTTGACCTCATCAGGGCATTTTTGGCAAAGCAAGGGAAACCAGCTGTGGAGCCGTCGGCTCCATACCTCCAGTTTGCTGACAGTGCCCTCACCAAACAAAAAGAAAAACTGGCAGCACAGCTATCGGTCGATGCTGATAAGCATATGGTATTTATTCATGCCGGGACCGGAGGCTCAGCGAATGCTCTCACCTTACCGCAGTATGTTTCGCTGATGGCACTTATCTCTGCCGATTATCCGGTGGAGTTCATTCTTACTGCCGGGCCAGGCGAGGGTGAACACGCGGAAAGATTGAAAAAACTGGCGGAAGAAGCTGGGATTATTTCACACGTATACGATAAAAATGATGGCCTCAAAGATTTCTGCCAATCTATAGCTTGCGCATCTCTTTTCATCGCAGGTTCAACCGGCCCACTTCATATTGCCGCGGCTATCGATGTACCGACAATTGGCTTTTTCCCATCCAAGCGTTCATCGACGCCACTGCGCTGGCTGCCGCTCAACAGTGACGGAAACCATCTCGGTTTTTGCCCTCCTGAAAAAGCAGGGGAAAGTGCAGATTTATCGCTGATTGATATCAATAAGAACTATGAAAGCATCCAGCAATGGATGAAAGAAAAGAATCTGTTTAATTAATAACAATAACCGGTGTGAAATGTATTACCGACATTTTCGGATTTTAGTAAGGGTCATTTGGCAAAACATTATTTTGCTTGCCGCTCTGCTAATGATTGCAAGAGGATGGTCATTCTTTGAGTTTGTGAACTGGGAGCAGGTTTCGTCCAGAAGTATGGACGTCGCGCGGGCCTTTTTAACAGGGTTAAAATTTGATCTGAAAGTCGCTGCAATAGGGCTGGCCCCCGCTTATCTTCTTGGGATGGCTTTTGCAGCCAGTCGTCACGGGTTTGGGTGGTTCCAGAGGGTTTTGCCCGTATACCTGGCTCTGCTGGCATTGGTCGTTGTATCTGCATCTATCGGTAACTATTACTACTACCAGACCTTTGGCAACCATTTCGACATTTTTGTTTTTGGTTTGGGCGAAGATGATACCGTTGCAGTGCTGCAAAATATCTGGGTGGATTACCCGGTAGTGCAGATTTTTCTGGTATCCGTTGTCTCTGCAATAGGAGTTTTAAGGCTTGGAAAACTGATTTGTGAATCTGCTGAAAACAAGGTCTATAAACCTTTAAACAAGTGGCTGGTTACAGTTGTCGTGCTCATTGCGCTGGTTCCTTACACCTTGGCGGTTCGGGGCTCAGCAGGGTCATTGCCTTTAAAGCGTTATCATGCCCAAGTGTCAGATTATGACCTCCTGAACAAACTTACTCCCAACGCATTTATGGCACTGGATTGGGCCAGGTCAGACAAAGCGAAAGAGTCTTCTTTTTTTCCGGTAAGCAAAGACGCCCTGAAGGGGCTCAGCGCTGAATTTGGTCAGAGTGGCGCGACTCAAACGGCGCCTGAGTCGGCATATCTTGAGCAAAATCCTCCCCATATCGTGTTGGCTCTGATGGAAAGTATGGGCAGCAATGTTCTTGCCTATGATGATCCTGAAACCAATGACCTGCTTGGTGCGTTGCGTCCGCATTTTGAGGAAGACTTTGTTTTTCCGCGTTTTGTCTCGGGCACCAATGCCACCATCGACAGTATGGTGATGATGTTGTTTCACAGCCCCGTTCCGACTATCAGTCATTCCTCCGTACAGAAGGTAAAGCTCACCGGGTCGGCTGTATTGCCTTATAAAAAAGCGGGATACAGGGTGGTTTTTATCACGGCGGGCAACGGCATGTGGCGAAACCTTTCCAACTACTTTCCGCACCAGGGTTTTGATGAGGTACTGGATGAAAACACCATTAAAAAGGTGTTTCCTGAAGCTGCAAAGGATGCAGATACTTGGGGCGTTCCGGATGAATATGCCTTTAAGCTGGCAGAAAAAATCCTGAAAGAAGCAAAACAGCCGACGTTTGTCATGGTGTTAACGGTAACGAATCACTCCCCTTACCGGCCACCTGAAAGCTACCGCCCAGCTCCTGTAAATGTATCGGCAGATCTTGCCGCAAAAAATGAAGGGAGCCAGGTTGGTACGGAAAATATGCTAAAGGCGTACCAGTACGCGTCTGACAGCCTTGGACAGTTTATATCCTCGATAAAGTCTTCACCGCTGTCTGGGAAAACGGTAATAGCGGCAACGGGTGACCACAGAATGCGCCGGATGATGGTTCAGGATACTGAAGACCTGGCAACTGCCTTCGGGGTGCCGTTCTATCTCTATGTTCCCCAAGAAATTCAGGACAACGTAGATATCGGGTACGAGAAGCTCCGGCCCGGCTCTCATAAGGATATTTTCCCCACGTTATATGCATTCAGTCTTTCAGGTGCGGAATACACCTCGCTTGGTGGAAGGAACATGCTGGCGGTTAAGGATGATCCAAGTAAAAGGTTCGGCTATCACGGTGCGATACTGATTAATGACCGGGGAGTGGTAACACCAAGTCAGCCCGGTAAACTGTATCCGTGGAAGGACAACAGCGTAGAACCGGTGCCGGTTGAAAACCTGGATGTTAATCGCCACCAACAATTTCGGGAGTGGTTGTCTCTATACATAAACAGCCAGATGGCGGGCTATAAATAACAGAAGCCCCGCAACGTCATGCGGGGTTTGTTTTTATGGGCGATCTTTCGGCGCTGTCCCTGTTCGGATCCAAAGGTCTGCATATTTCACAAAGGTTGAGTGGGCAGACAACACGGAAAGTAAAAAGCCCTGCTTTCCATCAAGGAAGCCTGCTTTGACGATATACATTTTTATAAAGCAACCCACGGCATGCAGGATGCCCTCACCAATACTGCTTTTTTTGCCTCTTGCCTGACGCTGGTCAGCCCAGGCTTTAGCGTAGCCCGCTGACTTGACCAGGTAGTGATGGAGATCGTTGTAGGTGTAATGAATGGCATCGCCTTCCAGATCGACGATGTTTGCACCGGCAGGGATTTCCACTTTTTCATGAACCAGGGCATTGTCATAGCCGGTCAGTTTTGTGGGATAAAGACGTACAACTTTATCAGGGTACCAGCCACAGTGACGGATATATCGGCCAAACACCCAGCTGAGACGGGGAATGCGGTATAAGGTGTTTTCCTGGGGATTGTTCAGTGCTGCTTCAATGCTGTTACGAAGCTCAGGTGTCACACGTTCGTCAGCATCCAGCCACAGGACATAGTCCGCAGTAACGTAAGACTGCGCTAATTGACGTTGCGGGCCAAAGCCCGGCCAGTCAGCGTTGACAAAAAACTTGTCGGTATAGCGTCTTGCCACTTCTTCTGTGCCATCAGTACTGCCTGAATCGAGTATTACGATTTCGTCAGCAAAATCCTTAACGGTATTGAGACAGGCTTCCAGGTTCGCAGCTTCATTTTTGACGATTAAGGCAACGGCAAGGCGCTGTTTTCCGTTTCCCTGAGGAGTGAGTTCAGTCATGAGGTTACTCGTTCGTTGTTCATTCGCGAAATTACCGTATCGAGCTTGTCGGTAACCATAGGGACAGTAATGTCTGCCATAATGTCGCCACCTTTAACCCTGGTTCCCCAGGGAAGGGTATCAGCAGACCGGTTATGCTGAAGTTTGGCGTATTTGTCATAGACGCTGACAACGAGGTCCAGGCTGTTATAAGGGCCGGTTCGGGTGGGATTGCTATGCCCATACAAGCCAATTACAGGTGTGCCCTGCGTTGTCGCAATGTGGGCTGGCCCAGAGTCCGGAGCCAGAACTGCCGTTGCTTGCTTGATGATGGCCGTGAGTTGCTTGAGTGATGTCTTTCCTACCAGGTTAATGATTGAGCTGTGTGCTGACCTGATAATATTGTCGGCAAGTTTTACCTCTCGCTCAGCCGGAGATCCGCAAAGAATCACCTTAAGACCCCGCTTTTCAGCATAGTCGGCGACAGCAGCGTACCTCTCCGGTAGCCAGTTACGTTCGTCTTTGCTTGCCGCCGGGCTAATGACCAGTGATGGTTTTCCGGCAATAATCTCCTGCGCGAAGTGGCAATCATCGGCGCTGAGAGGGATCGACCAACGTGGTGTGGTTTCCTCCACCCCTAAATACCGGGTAAAGGCAAAAAAGCTGTCCAATACATGCTGGGATTCCCGGTCATCAATTCGCTTGTTGGTAAACAACCATTGTGCTTCTTTTGCCCGTGAAAAGTTAAACCCTACTCTGTACCGGGCTTTGATGCCAAGCGTAAGAATGCTTGCCCTCAGTGCAACCTGCATATGAACCAAAGCGTCAAACCGGTGGTCCCTTAATTCCCGCCAAACTGCTTTCATGCCATCCAGGCCACGTTTTTTATCAAAGGTCACCACGTTAATACCGGGCAAGTCACCAACAAGGCCTGCCTCCACCTTTCCAACAATCCAGGTGATCTCTGTATCAGGCCATTGAGATTGCACTGCCTGGATAGCCGCAACAGCATGGCACACATCGCCAATAGCAGAGAGCCGGAGAAAGCAGAGTGAATGAGGGGCTGAGGAGAACAGGGCCATAACGGATTCTCTTTACGAAATTGGGGGAAATTATGCAGTTGCCGCCAACGATTGTAAAATGCCTGTCTCAATCATTAACAGGTAGCGTGGCGTGAAAGAGCTGACCCTGAACGATACCCACATTTGGTATGACCCTGCATTGTTATCCGAATCTCCGGAGGCGTGCTTTTCCGCTGATTACTGGCAGCAGCAGGGGAAAATATCCGGCAGTGCCAAAGGTCGCGGAACAACGTGGTTTATCCGGGGGAAGGAGCTGGAGATGGCACTGCGCCACTACCGGCGGGGTGGGTTGTTCGGAAAGCTTGTCAGTGACAGCTACCTTTTTACCGGTTGGGAGAGTACCCGTTCCTACCAGGAATATGTACTGTTGAAATGGCTGGCAGAACAGGGGGTAAATGTTCCTCGCCCGGTTGCCGCGCGAGCGGTAAAAGCAGGATTGGCCTACAAGGCTGACATTCTTGTAGAGAAAGTTCCTATGGCAAAAGACCTTGTACACCTGTTGGAGGAGGAGTCTCTCCCCGAAGAGATGTACCGGCAAATCGGGGTAATGATTGCCCAAATGCACCAAGCTGGTGTGAACCATACCGATCTAAACATCCACAACATCCTTGTGGATGCAGACCAGAAAGTGTGGATTATCGATTTTGACAAGTGTGCGCGACAAAGTGGTGACAGCTGGCACCAAGATAACCTGTCCCGACTGAAACGGTCTTTCTATAAAGAGCAGGAACGCAGGTCAATTCATTGGCAGGAGGGGGAATGGTCAGCCTTGCTCCAAGGGTATGAAGAGGCAAAGCTGGCATGTGTTACGGACTAAGGCTATACAGTTTTTAGCCACATCAGTATCATCCAACCTTAATGTTTAAAAATGACTCATAAGGTTCGGTGTGAATAAAACCTTTAAAGCCGTCTCGCTTAAGCAACGGTTCCATGCTGCCGGGTGGCTTATCCTGGCCAACGCCATTTTATCTATCGCGATATCAACGCGTTATTTTGCCTACCTGCCAACTCCTCCTGATGCCAAAAGCTGGTTATTCGTCATGGTGTCTGTATTAGGACAGATGCCATTGCTGGCAGGCGTAATTGGCCTGGTATGTTTACCTTTTGCTCTTATTCCTTATTCACCTTTACGTCGTGCATTCCTGGCTCTGGTGGCATCAATAGGTATCGGCCTACTGGTTGTAGATACGTTTGTATTTGCCCAGTACCGGTTCCATATTAATGCTGTTGTGGTCAATATGATCCTGGCCGGACAGATTGTCAGTTTCCCTTTAATTACCTGGATTACGGTGATTGGAGGGTGTGCTCTGGTATTTGCGCTGGAGTGGTGGATGGTTAAGACCTTTGAAGGCGAACCATCCTTTATGAAGCGGAAAATTGGCCGCCGTTTCTCCCTGCTGGTATTCCTGTCTTTGCTGGCGGCGAATGGCATGCATGTGTGGGCGGCAGCTTATGGTTATCAGCCGATGACGACGGTAAAGCGTTTCCTGCCACTATACATGCCGGCAACAGCGAACAAATTCATGTCAAAGCACGGGTTTGTGGACCAGGCCGCATTAGACCGCCAAAATGCGATGAAAATGAAAGGTCAGAGTACCTTGAACTATCCTCTGTCACCGTTAAAAACTGAAGCGGTTGAGAAGCCGGTCAACATCATGGTGATTGCAGTGGATTCCTGGCGTGGGGATACCTTCAATGCCGACAACACTCCGAATATGTGGCACTACGCCCAAAGTGGACAAATCTATAACAAGCATATCTCCACAGGTAACGCGACGCGTACCGGTATTTTTGGTTTGTTCTATGGCCTGCCGGGCACATACTGGCATAGCTTCCTCGCAAACCAGCGCTCCCCTGTCCTGATGGATCGACTGCAGCAGCTAGGCTACAACATTGGTATATTTACAGCAGCCCAGCTCCAGTCTCCGGAGTTTAACCGTACGGTATTTGCCAATATCCACCCTCTGCGCAACGGATCTGAAGGTAACCGTCCTTCTGAACTGGATGCCAACCTGACCAAAGACTGGATCCATTGGTACCAAAAGGAACGCGATACAAGTAAACCTACCTTCTCATTCCTGTTTTATGATGCCCCGCATGGTTATGATTTTCCGGATGACTACCCGCATAAATATGAGCCAATGCTGGAGACGCTTAACTACCTTGAGCTGAACAACGAAACCGATCCAACGCCGTTTATGAACCGCTATAAAACCAGTGTTCATTATGTGGACAGTAAGGTGAAAGAGGTTTTAGATACGCTTAAAAATGATGGTGATCTGGAAAATACGGTCGTTATTATTACCGGTGACCACGGACAGGAAGCCAATGATAACAAGCTCAATTTCTGGGGGCATAACAGCAACTTTACAGATCCTCAGGTCCGTGTTGCTTTCACCATGTTCGGCCCTGGTGTACCAAAGGCCAATGTCTGGAACGATGAAAATGCATTTACCAGTCATGAAGATTTGTCCCCAACATTAATGCACCATTACCTGGGAGTGACGTCGCCAGTGTCTGATTATTCAACCGGTGTAGACTTGTTGGGTCAGGTTAAGCCCCGGAACTGGGTGATGTCTTCAAACTATGGCGGTTATGCCATTATTGATGATGCTTCCATTCTAGAGGTGAACGGTACAGGCATGTACCAGATGCTGGATAAGACCAACCGCCCGATAGGTGATCAGCCAGAAGCTTTCAGTCATATGCAGAAAGCGCTGGATGAGATGAGGAAATTTAGTAAATAATCATTTATCTGAGGGGGAGAATAATCTCCCCCGTAAACGGTGCAAGCTTTCGTGTAAATGTTGGTTAGTTTAGAATCTCTACATTACTTATTCGAAAAGCTTCTGCCATGAATTCAATTCTCTCCCTCATCGGTCGTACAACAGCTCTGTTCACTAATGACATTCAAGCTCACGAGAAAGAGCTTTCTCGTATCGTATCGGAGTCCCGCTTCCTTGTGCTTGGCGGTGCTGGCTCAATTGGTCAGGCAGTCACAAAGGAAATCTTTAAACGCAAACCTAAAAAACTGCATGTTGTTGATATCAGTGAGAATAACATGGTTGAACTTGTCCGGGATATCCGCAGTTCTTTTGGATATATTGACGGCGATTTTCAAACATTTGCTCTTGATATTGGCTCTGTTGAGTACGATGCGTTTATCACTGCAGATGGCCGGTATGACTACATTTTGAACCTCTCAGCCCTTAAACACGTTCGCAGTGAAAAGGATCCTTTCACACTGATGCGCATGATTGACGTAAACGTCTTCAATACCGATAAGACCATACAGCAATCTATTGATGCTGGTGCAAAGAAGTACTTTTGTGTTTCAACGGATAAAGCCGCGAACCCTGTCAATATGATGGGAGCGTCTAAGCGTATTATGGAGATGTTCCTGATGCGTAAAAGTGAACGGATTGCTATCTCAACGGCCCGCTTTGCCAATGTGGCATTTTCGGATGGTTCATTGCTACATGGCTTTAACCAGCGTATTCAGAAACAACAGCCAATCGTGGCACCTAATGACATTAAGCGTTACTTTGTAACCCCACAGGAGTCCGGTGAACTATGTCTGATGTCCTGTATTTTTGGTGAAAACTGCGACATTTTCTTTCCTAAACTAAGCGAAGCACTTCATCTTATTACGTTTGCTGATATAGCTGTGAAATATCTAGAGCAACGTGGCTATGAGCCTTACTTGTGCGAAAGTGAAGAGCAAGCTAGAGAGTTGGCTAAGAGCCTTCCGTCTGAAGGAAAGTGGCCATGCTTGTTTACTTCCAGTGATACTACGGGTGAAAAGGATTTCGAAGAGTTTTTCACTGACAAAGAAAAACTTGATATGGCACGTTTTGACAATCTTGGAATTATTAAAAATGCGCCTGTCTATGATGCCCAGAACTTGGCTCTTTTTGAACAGGAGATCCGAGAAATGAAGGATGCGAAAGCGTGGACGAAAGAGCAGATTGTTGAGTTGTTTTTCAAAATGATCCCGGATTTTGGCCATAAAGAAACAGGTAAGTACTTGGACAGTAAGATGTGAGTGGGGAAAAAACTATGAAGCCAGCATCCATCGTTGAATTTGTTCGCGATGTTTATCAGACCAACGATTTTGTTCCCCTCCATGCCCCGACGTTTATGGGCAATGAAAAAGCCTATGTTGGGGAAACGATTGACAGTACGTTTGTTTCAAGTGTCGGTAAGTTTGTTGATGACTTTGAGCGCAAGATGGAGGCCTTTACCGGTACCGCGCGCGCTGTTGCGACAGTAAATGGAACGGCAGCATTACATGCAGGCCTGTACATGGCAGGAGTGCGGCAAGGTGATTTGGTTATTACCCAAGCACTTACTTTTGTCGCCACTTGCAATGCGCTGTACCACCTTGGTGCGGAACCGGTGTTTGTTGATGTTTCTGCTACCAGTCTTGGGCTATGTCCAAAGGCAGTGGACAATTATCTCTGCCAGCATGCTGAGCTAACAGACTCAGGGTGTATGCACAAGCAAACCAGGCAGTTCATTAGAGCGGTTGTGCCAATGCATACCTTTGGTCATCCCGTCGAGCTGGATGAACTGGTACAGGTTTGCCAAAAATGGAATATTGCTCTTGTGGAGGATGCGGCGGAAAGCTTGGGATCTTTTTATAAGGGCAAACATACCGGTACTTTGGGGGATTTTGGCGCAGTGAGTTTCAATGGCAACAAAATCATTACTACGGGTGGTGGCGGTATGGTGCTATGTAAAACAGAAGAATCAGGCCTGCACACCAAGCATGTAACAACTACTGCAAAAGTACCTCATCCTTTTGAGTTTTATCATGATGAGCCGGGCTTCAACTACCGGATGCCCAACATAAATGCCGCTTTAGGGTGTGCTCAGATGGAGAGTCTGAACGAATTGCTTGATCTTAAACGTCAACTCGCGCACCAATATGAGAAATTTTTCCTGGGGTCTGGTTTCGAATTTGTCAGGGAACCTGATTACGCAAAGTCAAACTACTGGTTAAATGCGGTGATTTGTCCAACACCCCAAGCTCGAGATGATTTGTTGAAACAGTCAAACGATGCAGGTGTGATGACTCGCCCTATCTGGAAGCTGATGCACCGGCTTCCTATGTTTGAAGGGGCTATGCGGGGGGATTTGACACAATCAGAGTTCATTGAGGCTCATCTGGTTAACTTACCAAGTACACCTGTCGTCAGGTAAGGGGCGTCGATGCCAATCAAGAAAGTAGCAGTATTTACAGGTACAAGGGCTGAGTACGGTCTGCTCTATTGGTTATTAAAAGATATTGATGCGGATCCCGAACTAACCTTGCAGCTTTTGGTTTCGGGGATGCATTTGTCTCCGGAATTTGGCGAAACATTCAAGCAAATAGAAAAAGATGGGTTCAGAATAGATGAAAAAGTTGAGATGCTTTTATCTTCTGATACATCCGTCGGTACAGCGAAGAGCATGGGATTAGGCATTTTAGGTTTTGCTGATGCCCTCTCTCGTTTATCTCCTGATGTCTTAATTGTGCTAGGTGATCGTTTTGAAGCTTTGGCGGCAGCACAGACAAGTATGATATTGAGGGTGCCAGTCATTCATCTTCACGGAGGAGAGATTACGGAAGGCGCTTATGATGATGCGATCCGCCATGCCATCACCAAACTCAGCTACTTGCATGGGACTTCAACTGAAGAATATCGCCAACGGGTTATACAGCTCGGCGAATCCCCTGAGAGAGTAAAAAACGTTGGTGCGATTGGCCTCGATCATCTTAATCGGGCAACATTCATGAGCGTTGGTGATTTGGGGGAGTCATTGAAGTTTAAGCTGGAAACACCTTACTTTGTGGTTACCTATCACCCAGTAACACTTGGAGATGAACATCCAGAAGAAAGTTTTCAGGCGTTGCTGGATGCACTCGATGAGTTTCCGGATCATCAGATTATTTTAACTTACCCAAATGCAGACGATGGTGGGCGCCGTATAATACCTATGCTGGAAAGGTATGCGGCTGAATCACCTAAACGTGTTCTTGCTATCCCTTCGCTTGGTCAGCTTCGATATCTCAGCGCAGTTAAACATGCATGTGCTGTTATTGGGAACTCTTCCAGCGGCATCATTGAAGTGCCGGCATTTGATGTTCCTACTGTCGACATCGGATCCCGGCAAAAAGGGCGACTCGCAGCAAAAAGTGTTATTCATGCTGAGCCCAGCACTCAGTCTATTTCTCACGCGATGGAGATCGCAGTTACTCGCAGTTACAAAACATCCGAAAATGAGGTTATAGACAATCCTTATGGACAAGGCGATGCCAGTTCACAGGTGATTGAGATGATAAAATCAATGAATTTTGAACCATGTAAACCATTTTACGATGTGAAGTGAGACGGATATGACGCTAATTATCGCTGAAGCTGGTGTGAACCATAATGGTGAGGAAAAGCTGGCGTTTGCATTGGTGGATGCTGCTTATGAGGCTGGTGCTGATATCGTAAAGTTCCAGACATTTAAAGCGAAAAATTTGGTGACGGCACAAGCAATACAAGCAGATTATCAGGTTGCCAATACCCAGAGGCAGGAATCCCAGCTTGCTATGTTGAGCCGTTTGGAATTGTCTTATGAGGCTCACCAAGCACTTGTAACACACTGCGAATCACTAGGTATTGAGTTCTTGTCCACGGCATTTGATTCTGAGAGCCTTGATTTCCTCGTCAATGATCTTGGGCTTAAGCGTTTGAAGCTCCCTTCTGGTGAACTAACGAATGCTCCGCTTGTACTCCAGCATGCCCGGACACAGTGTGATCTGATCGTCTCTACAGGGATGGCCACACTGTCTGAAATAGAGATGGCTCTGGGCGTTATTGCATTCGGATATATTGGCGGAACAGACGTTGAACCCTCATTGTTGGCTTTTCAGGAAGCCTATGTGTCAGAAGAGGGTCAGAAAGCGCTCAAGGAAAAAGTCACAGTTTTACATTGCACCACTGAATATCCTGCACCTATGAATGAAATAAACCTAAGGGCGATGGATACATTGGCTAAAGCATTCGAACTTCCAGCCGGTTATTCCGATCATAGTGAGGGAATTACCATTCCTGTTGCTGCTGTGGCACGTGGTGCTGTCCTAATAGAAAAGCACTTTACGCTCGATAAAAATATGGAAGGTCCTGATCATAAAGCATCACTTGAGCCCCATGAGCTCGCTGAAATGGTAAAAGCTGTCAGGCAGGTAGAGAGAGCCCTTGGTTCAGGAGTGAAGTCTCCAACTGTTTCAGAAGTGAAAAATAAAAGTGTGGCCAGAAAAAGTCTGGTAGCTGCATCAGCGATTGGTGCAGGGGAATTGCTGACGGTATCCAATGTCACCATTAAACGCCCGGGATCCGGGATGTCTCCTTATAGATATTGGGATATCATTGGCTCTCCAGCCTCCCAAGCATATCAGGCCGGGGATTTGCTCTGTGAATAGCGAAATGCCCAAACCACTCGTTATTATTGGTGGAGGCGGCCATGCATCAATATTGACGGATATACTACGATCTCAACATCGGGAAATTGTCGCTGTCATTAGCCCAGATGACATTTCGGTCAGAACGGTATTTCGTGGGATTCCCCAGCTAAAAAGAGATGAAGAAATCCTTAATTTTGATCGGGATAGTGTAAATTTGGTCAATGGTATAGGGATGTTGCCGAATTCAGGCTTGAGGCAAAAAGTAAACGAATATTTTCTTTCTCTTGGTTATCAGTTTGAGTCCGTTATTGCTGACAGTGCACAAGTATCTCCCTTCGCTATCGTTCAAACAGGGGCGCAAGTCCTTCATGGGGCTATCATTCAGGCCGGGGCGAATATTGGATCCCATTCAATCGTAAATACCGGAGTAATCATAGAGCATGACTGCCGTATCGGATCCTACTGTCATATAGCACCTCGAGCGACACTTTGTGGGCAGGTACTGGTCGAGCCGAGGGTATTTGTCGGAGCAGGTGCGGTGATCATTCAGAACCTTACAATTGCGGAAGGTTGCATTGTTGGTGCGGGGGTAACTCTCGCCGTCTCTCTGTTTGATGCTCAAATATGTTACTGCACCAAACCTGCTACCAAATCTATAAAAACGAAGGTTGACTCATGAGCCATTGTTGGAAAAACGTCCTCATTCAATCGAATAGTTCCATAAGGGATGCCCTTGAGATAATTAATAATGAAGCACTGCGTGTTGCATTAGTTGTTGAAGACGGAAATACCTTAGTTGGCGTTGTTACAGATGGAGATATCCGAAGGGGCTTATTGAGTAATTTGTCCCTGGAAGAACCTGTAGCAAAGGTAATGAACGTTACTCCTACAACAGCCGATGTGAATACGGATCGAAAAGCGCTGATCACCTTGATGGAGAGTAAAGGTATTCTGTCTGTTCCATTGATAGAGCGCGGTAGAGTTGTCGGTTTGGAAACTTTACAAAGTGCAATGAGCCAACCAAAGTTTTCCAACCCGGTATTCTTAATGGCCGGTGGATTTGGCACCAGATTGAAACCCCTGACAGACAATTGCCCTAAACCGATGTTAAAGGTGGGTGATAAACCAATACTTGAAACAGTAATTCGCAGTTTTATCAATGCTGGGTTTTATAATTTCTACATTTCTACCCATTATATGCCCGAGCAGATAGAAGGTTATTTTGGGAATGGTTCGTCATTAGGCGTCAATATTACCTATGTCCATGAGGATAAACCCCTGGGAACCGGAGGGGCGTTGGGGCTCCTACCCCATGATATGCCTCAGGATCTCCCTTTAATCATGATGAATGGGGATGTCCTAACCAAGGTGGATTTTCAGAGGCTTTTGGAATTCCATGTAGAGAATAGTGCAGATGCTACCATGTGCGTCAGGGAATATGACTATCAGATTCCATACGGTGTTATTAATGGAGAAGGGAACCGTATAACGAGTATGGTTGAAAAGCCTATTCAGCGTTTTTTTGTCAATGCTGGAATTTACGTAGTTTCACCTCGAATATTTCAATCAGTTCCCCAAAACTACCATATTGATATGCCTACATTGTTGGAACAGCATATGTCTGAAAGAAACAACGTGTTGATGTTCCCCATCCATGAATATTGGCTTGATATTGGCCGGATGGATGACTTTAACCGGGCTCAATCTGACATTCACTCATTAGGGATGGAGTAAATGCAGAAAGTCGCAGTTATTGGTTTAGGCAATATTGCCACAAGGCACCGGAAAAATCTTAAATTGCTTCTTCCTGGGGTGACTGTTTATGCGATGTCTGCAAGTGGACGTATTCCGGAAGAAATGGTGAGTGACTGTGATGTATTAGTTGCGTCTGTTGCGGAGTTGATATTTGAACAGATCGACATGGTAATTGTTGCTTCCCCTGCACCGTTTCACTGCCGTCACGCTATTCCTTTGATAGAAGCAGGTGTTCCCGTATTGATAGAGAAGCCTGTTACCACTGCTTTGCAGGATGCTGAGTTAATCCAGGAAGCTGCGAAAAAATATATGACGCCTGTAGCGGTGGGCTATTGTCTCCGGTATCTGTCATCAGCAATTGAAGTCAAAAGATTTATTGAATGCGGTAAGTTAGGCCAGCTTTACCATGCTTCAGTTGAAATTGGGCAGTATCTTCCAGATTGGCGACCATCAAAAGACTACCGCGATAGTGTATCTGCAAGTGCGCATCTGGGTGGAGGTGCTTTACTAGAGTTGAGTCATGAGCTGGATTATACCCAGTGGCTGTTAGGTCCTTTAACACTTCAGCATGCTGTGTTGCGTACATCCCAAGAACTGGGACTTGAAGTAGAGGACTCTGCAGATATCCTTGTTACAGCTTGTGAAGGAAGCGTTGTGAATATTCACTTGGATTTTCTACAACGCAAAGCCTATCGGTATTGTCGTTTTGTTGGAAGCAGTGGTGCGCTTGAATGGGATCTTATTCAAAACGAAGTCACTTTCAAGACAAAATCAGGGGCTAATGTTGTATACAGCAATCCTGGTTGGGACAAGAACCAAATGTATTTGAACATGCTAAAAGATTTTATCTTGATGATTGATAGAAAAGAGAATCAATCTGTGTCTGTTGATGAGGCAAAGAAAACAGTTTCATTAATCGAAAAAATAAAATCAAGCTCTTCTCGTTTTTATCATTGACAGCGAACATATTCGGATAACATATGAGAACTTTTGCGTTTATTTTTGCTCGTGGTGGTTCTAAAGGGCTTCCTGGAAAAAATATCAAGCCATTAGCGGGAAAGCCGTTATTACAGTATTCGGTTGAAACAGCAATTGCATCGCCATCGATCGAAAAAGTATTTGTTTCCACTGATGATGATTTTATTGCTGATGTAGCCACTCGGTCTGGCGCTACAGTTATAAGGCGTCCGAGAGAGTTGGCATCAGATACAGCGCCTGAGTGGTTTGCGTGGAGGCACGCTATTGAATGGGTGTTTGAACATTATGGTTCATTCGATGAATTTATCAGCCTTCCCGCCACCAGTCCGTTGCGAAGTGTAGAAGATGTAGAATCTGCAATCTTACAACGAATCACCCAAAATGCAGATATTTGTATCTCTGTTACTGAAGCCAGTCGTAGCCCTTATTTCAATATGGTCAAGTATACAGATGATGGTTATCTTGAATTGGTGAATAAACCAAATGGTGAATTATCTCGCCGTCAAGATGCACCAAAAGTATTTGATATTACTACGGTGGTTTATGCAACAACACCAGAGTTTGTTCTCAAAAATTTCGGAATTTTTTCTGGAACAGTTACGTGTATTGAAGTACCGAAAAAGCGAGCAGTAGATATTGATGATATATACGATTTCATGTTGGCAGAAGCGATTGTTCAGGAAAAAGATATATGAAAAAACAACTGGAGAATAAAACCATCCTTATTGCTGGTGCGGGGGGGTTGTTAGGTGCACACTTGGTGCCTGCCGTAATAGCTCAAGGCGGAAAAGTGATAGCAGCAGATATAAACCCTGAGGCAATGAGTAATCGATTGACGGAAATGGGAGTAGATGTTAAAAGCAAAAATCTGACTCTTGTTCAATTCGACATAACTGATGAAGAAAGTGTAACTTCGCTTTTTGACGATATATCTATTGATGGTGCGGTAAATACCACATACCCGAGAAATAAAACATACGGAAAACATTTTTTTGACGTTTCTCTTAGTAGCTTTAATGAAAATGTCTCTCTTCATCTTGGAAGTGCATTTTTATTTGGCCAACAGTGTGCCAAAAATTTCCAAAAAAATAACCGTGTTTTTTCCCTGGTAAATATATCTTCAATATATGGTGTAGTGGCCCCGAAATTTGAGATATACAACAATACACCGATGACAATGCCGGTTGAATATGCTGCTATAAAATCAGCCATCCAGCACTTGAGTAAGTACATTACAAGTTACGTCAATGATAGCCGTTTCCGAATTAACTGCGTGAGCCCAGGCGGTATTTTTGACCACCAGCCTGAGCCATTTTTAGATGCATATAAGTCTAAGACACATGGGGCTGGCATGTTAGAAGTAGACGAGGTACTTGGTTCAATATTATTTTTGCTATCCGAACAATCCAGATTTGTAACAGGGCAAAATATCATAGTGGATGATGGTTTTAGTCTGTAGGTATTTACATGAAAATTTTATTAGTCATGGCTCATGGGAAGGTTCATGAGCACGTTGGAGGGGCTCCTAAAATATTTTTTGAAATGGCAAATGAGCTTTCAAAAGATAATGACATTCTAGCTGTGTATAGTGATGATAGAATTGGTGAGCCATTATATAAAACCAATGGCAATGTTCGCTTGATTAATCTTAAATTGGATGAAAAAAAAACAAAGCCATTCTATCTTAAGATCGTCAGGGAGTTTTTCAGGACGTTGGATAAACTTCCATTTTTATCAATAAAATACAATCCCATTACGTCAAAAAAACAAAAATTAATTGGTGACTTGCTTAAGGAAAATATATCTGATTTTTTTCCAGACATAATTATATCATTTGGTGTTAGTGACATAGTGTCACTATCGGGGATCTATAACGGAAAGGCACCTATAGTACTAATGTGCCATACTTCCCCTAAACGAGTTTTTTCTGAATTATCAAACCGTGAAGTAAAGTCAATCAATAAGGCTAGAGTGATACAAACTCTTTTACCGAGTTACGCTAAAGTCGTAAAAAAATTCGTTGGTGAAAATATAGAAGTGATAAGTCTTGGAAACCCAATACCTGACTTTAACAATGATGCGAATATATCATGTAAAAAAATAATCTATATGGCTAGGATAGAAAAGAATAAACAACAACATAAGCTTATAGAATGCTTTTCTAAAATTCCTTTACACATTAGAAGTGAGTGGGAGGTAGACCTATTTGGAAGTGATAGTGATATAGAATATAAAAATTACTTGGTTTCACTATCTAAGCAATTGGGTATAGAGAAAAGTGTGAATTTTAGAGGTGTTACAACGGAGATACATGATTCTTTAAGAAATGCAAGTATTTGTGCGTTTCCATCAGTATTTGAAGGTTTCCCTCTATCACTCTCCGAAGCAATGAGTTGTGGATTAGCATGTATAGGTTATGAAAGCTGCAGTGGTGTTAATGAGATAATTACCAATAATAAAAATGGTTACTTGGCTTCAGATGATGATGATTTCTCAAATAAATTACAATTATTGATGGAGAATGAAAAAGTCAGAGCAGAATTTGGCAGTGAAGCTTATCATGATATAAAGGAATATCACTCCTCTCAAGTGTGGGATAGTTGGCGTTGTTTACTTAAAAAAATAGAAGGACCTGCTAGTATTCAGTAGAAAAAATAGGCTTCTTTCTCATAGTGAGAGAAATTATGTGTCCATGTAATATATAAAATAGTAATAAACTGAGTTGTTTTACGATTTTAATTTAAAGAAAAACCGTAAAACATCAGCAATGTTAGTTTTAGACTTGAGACTCTTACTTGGCTGTTAAGCGAAGTAAGAGGTCTTGATTATAAACTACAGGTGGTTTTCGAATTAATTTTTTTATTCTTGATTGAATTAAAATAATCTGACAAGTAGTCTGATATTCTTTTGTCTCTAGGCGTTTGGAATGGGTTTATTATTTCTAAAGTTGAAATTATAGAGTTGGGATAAATTATGGATAATGTATAAAGGGCTGTTGATGATAGGCCTATGATTTCTACTGGTGTTATCTTTGATTTGAATAACTCAATTTCAATTGGAAAAGTTGGTTTGTGATAAACTAAATTATGTAGCTTTTTTATTTCATCTGATACATGAGAGGCTTCTGTCCTGTGAGGGATATATAGTAGTGGGTACTTTGCATTAGATATTGCTTTTTTCAGTATTAATAAGTACTCGGATAGTGAAATTCTATCTTTTTCATCAATTGAACCTTGTCCTATAAAAATGCTGTATGATTTAAACGACTCACTACAAATGTCGATACTGTTCCTTAAGTGAGTTAAAGTGTTCTCCCTATATTTAATATTGCATTCAGGAAATCTGAATATGGAAAATATTTCAGTGTTTTCAAAGAATGGTAAAATTCCAATAGGCTTTACGCCCTGTGTTCGTAACAGCATATCTTGAACTAAACGCTTTCTATGGTACGATCCTTTATCTTTTATATGGTCGTAATAGTCAAAGAATGTCATAGTTCCATCATCAAAGAAAATATGTTTCTTGAATTCAAGATTTTTAATTATTAATTTGGAGCGCCATGCGTTGTATTCGCTATAAAAAAGAGTGTCTAAATTACCATTACTAAGTTTTTTTATTGACTTTATTATTTTTGGGGTTGTGGTAGTTCTTTTGTTTCTGTCAAAGTATAGAGTATAATCCCAGTCGCCTTCATTTATTACTGAAGACATCTGAATTCTTCCAGTTGGGTTGTCTTGGTTTATTATAATGAGCAGGTTTTTTTTAGCAGTGTAGGCTAGCCTTGCTTCATTTGCACAAATGTATTGCAAGGGGGACGTGACGAGGAATACATTCATAAGTTATCTCGTTACCAGTTCTACTGTTCTTTTTAAATAATTAAGACTTTTTCTAGTGACCTTAAACGCGGATAAACGCATTTCTTCAATCAGGCTATGATTATTAAAAAAATTAATCACATTCTGAGCGAGTTGTGTTTGCCCAGTAATAATAATAGCGTTCTTTTTTAGAAATTCTTCAACGATGGCTTTAAAATTAAAGTAACTAGGCCCAGTAATCACCGGTACACCGAGCGCTGCTGGCTCCAGAACATTATGTCCTCCCACCTTATCACCAGCCAGGCTGCCGCCCATAAAACAAACATCTGCCGCGCCGAGGAGAATTAACATCTCTCCCATAGTGTCTCCAAGATACACTTGAGTGCTTTGGCTGATTGGTGAGTTTGACGTTCTTCGGGTTACAGAAAGCCCCTGTTTCTCACAAAGCTCAAATACGCTGTCAAACCGCTCCGGATGTCGGGGAACAAGAATTAATAACGCGTCAGAGTGATTGGTCAGCACTTCTTTATGTGCGTCCAGTACTTGTTCATCTTCACCTTTGTGAGTACTGGCTGCGATCCATACGGGACGGTCGGTCCCCAGAAAGGCTCTTAGTTCCTTAGCTTTCTGTTTAACATCATCTGAGATCTGGATGTCATACTTGATTGAGCCGGTAACTACTATCTTGTCTTTATTGATTCCCAGTTTTTCAAAGCGGCCTGCATCTTCAACTGACTGGCAAAGCACATTGGTTAAACAAGGCGTTATCACATTGAATAGCGGCTGGATTCTGGCGTAATTCCTGAAAGATTTCTCTGACAACCGCGCGTTAACAACAATAATTGGGATACCTGCCTTAGCGACTGTTGACAACGTATTTGGCCAAAGTTCTGTCTCTACAATCAGGAGTTTTTCCGGATTTACTGTTTTTAGAAACCCGCTTACCGCGAAACTAAAATCAATGGGCATGTATCGATGTTCAACGATATCACCGAGCTTGGCAATCTGTTCTGCACCTGTGGGGGTGGTGGTGGTAACCACTATGGGTTGAGATGGATTTTGTTGCTTCAGTGCTTTTATTAGAGGTATTGCAGCAATACTTTCCCCAACAGAAACAGCATGAATCCACAATGGCCTTGCTTTTGTGGTGAGCTCAGGTGTCTTTCCAAAATGCTCTTTCCAACGCTTACCAACAAATGGTTTGTTCGGTCGCTTTTTGAACAAGCCATACAACAGGAAAGGAGCAGCGATTACCAGCAAGATCGTATACAGAAAACGGGCAATCATGCATTAGCCTCTTGGGTTGCGAGTTGCTTTAAACTGGATACAACTCGTTGAGGAGACAACTCGGTAAGGCATTTTAAATGTCCAAGGGGACATTCTCGTTTGAAGCATGGACGGCATCCAATGTCGGTGTGCAGAATCGCTACTTTGTCTGCTAACGGCGGTGTGTAGCCTGGGGATGTAGAGCCATACAATGCGACAATATTACAACCCACAGCAGCAGAGACATGCATCAGGCCGGAGTCATTGCTGACGACAGACTCACATGCTGCCAACAGATCGACAGCTTCGATTAGTGATGTCGCACCGGCTAAATTAACGCAATGTTCCTGAATCTGTTCGGGTAATGCGGATTTTATTGCATTGGTGACTTCCTGATCTTTTGCTGATCCGAACAGCCATACCTGATATCCACCTTCAATCATTTCCTTAGCTACAGTCGCGAAATGCTCCTCTGGCCAGCGTTTTGCTGGTCCGAATTCAGCGCCGGGACAAAGACCAAGCACAGGGTATTGGGCGGTATTCAACCCGAATTTGTCTAATGTCGCTGATTGCGTGTCACTGTCTATGTTCAGCCGAGGTTTGGGGAGATTCGTAAGACAACCTGTGCCAGTCATTTCTGCCGCAGGATGCGCCAAGGCGACATACCGCTCAATCATTAAATCAAAAGCTTTTTTGTTGTTGCGCAGGTCATTCAACAGCCCATAACGCATTTCGCCTTTCCAGCCGGTACGAACAGGGATCTTGGCAAAAAACGGGATAAGCGCAGATTTGGCAGAATTAGGCAGGATATAGGCGTGGTCGTAGCCTTCATCACGTAAGGCTTTGCCCAGTGTATACCGGATTCCCAACTTGAAAGCGCCATGGCCCAGCGGCATCTCTAAAGCCTTGTTGACCTCCGGCATTCTCTCCAAAATTGGCTTGCACCAGGCCGGTGCCATCACATCGATTTTTGCGTCAGGGTGCTGTTTTTTCAGGGTGATATACAGAGTTTGGGACATCACCATATCGCCCACCCAGGATGGGCCGATGACTAGAATTTTCATGGTTTAAGGGCTCTTGTTGGTATCTGAAAGTCAGACTTAGGCCATGCTTCTGGTGGTGAGTCTAACAAAATGCCCTAGCCGAGAGTATAATTTTACAGCGTGGTAATATAAGCAATTGATTTGGCGCTGATGTCAGGTTTGTGGTGGGGAATATGTTTGATAATAAATCGATCCTGATTACCGGGGGAACCGGCTCATTTGGAAAAAAATACACCAAGACCATCCTTGAGCGGTACAAGCCCAAGCGACTGATTATCCTCTCCCGCGACGAACTGAAACAGTTCGAAATGCAGCAGGAGTTTGATGCCCCTTGCATGCGCTATTTTATTGGTGATGTCCGTGACGCTGAACGGATGAAGCAGGCGATGGAAGGGGTGGACTTTGTCATTCATGCCGCTGCCCTCAAGCAGGTCCCTGCCGCTGAATACAATCCAATGGAGTGTATCAAGACCAATATCCACGGTGCGGAAAATGTTATCAAGGCAGCGATTGCCAACAACGTTGAAAAAGTTATTGCTCTTTCAACAGACAAGGCGGCCAGTCCGATAAGCCTTTATGGCGCCACCAAACTTGCTTCGGACAAACTGTTTGTTGCTGCGAACAATAATGTGGGCCAACGTAAAACCCGCTTTGCCGTGGTGCGTTACGGGAACGTTGTGGGCTCTCGTGGGTCAGTCGTACCTTTTTTCAAACGCCTTATTGAGCAGGGCTCAGACCACCTCCCTGTTACCCATGCCGAGATGACACGTTTTTGGATTACCCTCCAACAGGGAGTGGATTTTGTTCTTAAAAATTTCGAGCGCATGCACGGGGGTGAAATATTTGTCCCTAAAATACCATCTGTGAGAATTACGGATTTAGCCAAAGCATACGCGCCTCATCTTCCAATCCGCATTATTGGGATTCGTCCTGGGGAAAAACTTCATGAAGTGATGTGTCCGGCGGATGATTCCCACCTGACGCTGGAATTTGACGATCACTTTGTCATCTGTCCGACCATTAAGTTTTACAGTCTTGAGAATGACTTCTCATTAAATGGGTTGGGAGAGAGTGGGAAAACAGTGGAACAAGGGTATGAGTACCACTCCGGTAACAACCCGCATTTTCTCAACACCAAAGAGATCCTTGAGTTTGATAATCAGGCATCGTTGTAGTGAGTAAAGCAATGATCCCCTATGGCCGGCAGCAAATAGAACAACAGGATATTGATGCTGTTGTTGAGGTGCTCAGGTCTGATTTTCTGACTCAGGGGCCGAAAGTCCCCCTGTTTGAACAAGCATTGAAGGATGCCACCGGTGCCCGTCATGCTGTGGCGGTAAACAGTGCCACTTCTGCCTTGCATATCGCCTGCCTGGCATTGGGGTTGGGTAAGGGAGACCAGCTTTGGACCTCTCCGGTTACTTTTGTTGCCTCTGCAAACTGTGGTCTGTATTGCGGCGCTGTCGTTGATTTTGTCGATATTGATCCGGACACCTACAACCTTTGCCCCAAAAAGCTTGAAGAAAAACTCATTCAGGCGGAAAAGTCCGGAACCTTGCCCAAGGTGGTAATTCCTGTCCATCTTGCCGGCATGCCCTGTGAGATGGAAAAAATCCACGCGCTGTCAAAACGCTTTGGGTTCCGTATTATTGAAGATGCATCCCATGCCATTGGTGCTCACTACCCTGATGGTACAGTTGGCGACTGCAGCTTTTCAGACATTACCGTTTTTAGTTTTCACCCAGTAAAAATCGTGACTACCGCAGAAGGTGGTGCAGCACTGACAAACGACGACGAATTGTCGAAGAGGCTGGCGTTGCTGCGAAGTCATGGGATTACCCGGGAAGCGTCCTTGATGGAATCAGAGCCTCATGGCAGTTGGTATTACGAACAGATAGATTTGGGCTTTAATTACCGGATGACAGAACTGCAGGCTGCACTGGGTTATACGCAAATGCAGCGTCTTAAATCCTTTGTCGATGCACGTAATGAGTTGGCTGACCGTTACGACACGCTTCTTGCAGGTTTACCTGTAAATTTGCCAATGCGCACCTCCGGCTACCATTCGTCATTTCATCTCTATGTGATGCGTTTGAAGGGGAAGCTGATTATGAGGCACCGCGAGATTTTTGAGGCGCTTCGCCAGAGCGGTATCGGCGTAAACATTCATTACATTCCGGTCCATACCCAACCTTATTATCAGAGGTTTGGGTTCCAATGGGGAGATTTCCCTGAATCTGAATCCTACTACCGGGAGGCTATCTCCCTGCCACTTTTCCATGGAATGACATATAAACAGCAAGACAGGGTAGTTGCAGTGTTGAAAGCGGTGCTGGAGGAAAAAAAGTGAAAGTCGCTATCATTCCGGCGCGCGGCGGCAGCAAGCGCATTCCCCGCAAAAACATCAAATTGTTTCATGGAAAGCCCCTGATTGCCTATTCAATCGATGCGGCCCGACAGGCCGGCTGCTTTGACCGGATCATAGTATCGACAGAAGATGCTGAGATTGGGGACATAGCAAAAAAATTTGGTGCAGAGGTACCTTTCGTTCGCCCCGGTGAAATTGCAGATGACCATGCCACGACGATTGAAGTTATCCAACATGCAATCAACTGGTGTGATAGTCAAAACTGGGACTTGGATGCAGTCTGCTGTATTTATGCCACTGCGCCCTTCCTGACTGCAGGGAACATTCTTTCCGGATTACAGAGTATGGATGAGCCCGATGTTCAATATGCCTTCAGTGCTA
This sequence comes from Parasalinivibrio latis, assembly GCF_036825535.1. Taxonomy (GTDB): domain Bacteria; phylum Pseudomonadota; class Gammaproteobacteria; order Enterobacterales; family Vibrionaceae; genus Parasalinivibrio; species Parasalinivibrio latis. The sequence goes on along the minus strand of NZ_CP098812.1, from coordinate 3,505,346 downwards.
CCACTTTTGCTTTCCCAATCCAGCGGGCCATTTCAGTTTCTGGAAAAGAAGGCGTGAGGATGTTCCACCCGGAGTTCGCGCTGACCCGCTCCCAGGATTTGGAAGAAGCCTATCACGATGCCGGACAATTTTACTGGGGACGGCCGAATGCGTTTCGTCTCGGTGAGCCCATATTTGCTGAGCATTCCAGGGCGGTGATACTTCCCAGAAAACAGGTTCAGGATATCGATACCCAGGAAGACTGGGAGATGGCTGAAGCACTTTATGCGGTGATGGCGCACAAATGAAAATTGTCTTTCGCACAGATGCCTCACTGCTTATTGGCAGTGGCCATGTGATGCGCTGTCTTGTGCTTGCCAATGCACTCCGTGAGCGCGGACATACAATCAGTTTTGCCGCCCGCCCTCAATCCGGTGATCTCATTGCCCGGATTGAAGCCCAGGGGTTTGACATTGTCCCCATGGAGCGGCCGGAGGATTGGTTATACCCTGAGTCCGAGACGGATTACCGGACTTGGCTGCAGGTTGGGTGGCAACAGGATGCCAGAGATTTTCTTTCAAAGGTCACTGAGGCGGATTGGGTAATTATCGATCATTACGGTATCAATGCAGAGTGGGAAGGCGTTGTTCGAGATGCGCTGGGTTGCCGGGTAATGGCGATTGATGATTTGGTGCGGGATCATATTGCGGATGTGGTTCTTGACCAGACACTGGAACGCAGTGCAGAAGAATATAATGAAAATGGGAGCTTTCCATTTTCATTAACCGGGACTGATTTCGCACTTGTGCATCCCTCATTTGCTGAAGCCTGGGCTGGATTAAAACCACATGATGGTACTACCAGTAAACATCGTATCCTGGTGTCGATGGGGGGAGTCGATCAGCCCAATGCCACACTAAAAGTGCTTCAGGCGTTGGCACGCAGTGAACAACTCAGTGTAACTGTGACGGTACTGATTAACCCTCAGGCACCGCACTACCATGACGTGCTGGCATTTTGCCGGAAATCGTCTGAGTGGGTGACACAATTCGACTTTGTCGAAAACATGGCAGAGGTGATGTGCAGCCATGATATTGCCATTGGTGCACCGGGGACGACATCCTGGGAGCGAGCCTGCGTTGGGTTGCCAAGTATAGTTGTGCCCATCGCAGACAACCAGCGGCAGACTGCCAAAATGCTAGCCAAACAAGGAATTGCTGAGTGTGTGGAGCTCGATGACATTGACGAAAAACTGATCCCGGCACTGGTTAAACTGACAGCACCGTCTAATTCCTACAGGGCCGCAGGTCTTAAAGCCTGTGACGGGCTGGGAGTAAGACGTGTAGTCGCGGCGCTTGAATCCATCGAAAACGGCGTATCGTTGAGCCTGAGAAAAGCAAACATACATGATTGCAAGCGCGTGTTTGACTGGCAGTTAAGGCCAGAAACCCGAAAGTTTGCGCTACATCCAGCAGCGCCGTCCTGGGCAGAGCACTCCCGGTGGATGCAGGCCAAAATCGCCTCTCCGGACGACTACTTTTATATCATTGAGAAATCTCTTGCCAACGAGGCTCAAAGCGGAACTGGTGTCGTGAGGTTAGATCGGAAATCCGATGGGCATTACCTTATTTCAATATTTATTGATCCGGACTGCTATGGTGAGGGGATTGCTTTTCAAACGTTAACTATGCTGGATACGATCCACCCGGACATAGTGATTGATGCCACGGTATTATCAGGTAATGAGGCGTCGCAAAAGCTGTTCACAAAAGCCGGATACAACAGACTGTCAGCTGAGTTTTTCCAACGCCAGCCCGTTTCCAGGAGAGGGAATTGAATAATTTTATTGAAATCAACGGGCGGAAAATCGGGCCGGATTTCCCTCCCTACATCATTGCAGAGCTCTCAGCCAACCATAATGGTGATATCAACCGGGCATTCCAGATTATGGACGCGGCGAAGGAGGCTGGTGCCGATGCGATTAAGCTTCAAACCTACACTGCAGATACAATAACCATCGACTGTGATAGTGAAGATTTTCAGATTCACGGTGGGCTGTGGGATGGCAAAACACTTTACCAGCTTTACCAGGAAGCTCATATGCCCTGGGAGTGGCATAAGCCCTTGTTCGAAAAAGCCAAAGAGTTGGGAATTACCGTTTTCAGCTCTCCGTTCGACTTTACTGCTGTAGAGCTGCTTGAAGAACTGGATGCCCCTGCATACAAAATAGCTTCGTTTGAAGCTATTGACCTTCCCTTGATCAAACGTGTCGCCCAAACCGGAAAACCACTGATTATTTCTACCGGTATGGCGGATGAGCAGGAAATTCAGGAAGCTATTGAGACAGCCAGAGAAAACGGCTGTACCCAGTTGGTTATTTTGCATTGTGTCAGTGGTTACCCAGCGCCAGCAGAACAATATAACTTGCGCACTATTCCCGATATGAGAGAGCGGTTCGGAGTTTTGTCAGGCCTGTCTGACCACACTATAGACAATGCAACGGCTGTGGCGTCTGTTGCGCTTGGCGCATGTATCATTGAAAAACATGTCACTCTGGACAGAGATGGTGGAGGTCCGGATGACACCTTTTCCCTCGAACCTCAGGAACTGGCGAGTCTCTGCAGAGATGCAAAAACTGCCTGGCAGGCTTTGGGGAAGGTAAATTACTCCCGAACAGAAGCTGAAAAGGGAAACGCGCAATTCAGGCGTTCATTGTATGCCGTGAAGGATATTCAGGCGGGTGAATTACTGACGAAAGACAATGTCCGTAGTGTACGTCCAGGGTTTGGGTTGGCACCCCAATACCTGAATGACGTGCTGGGAAAAGCAGCGGCTCGAGATTTAGCGAAAGGTGAGCCTCTGACAATCGATTTTCTGGAAAATTAGAGCGCCACGTTAATGGCGCCCTGAAATTGGTTAGTAACGCGTTGTGCCATCGGGTTTGGATCTCAACAACTTAAGGTTCCACATATATTGCTCCGGACGACCTTCCAGGAATTGTTCGATAGCTGCATTCATCATACGCGCGTCATCTTCTTCACTTCCTGTAGGGAAAGGATCCAGAGCCGGTAAAACGTGCACCTCGAAATTTCCGGTTTCACGGTTATAGATTGGCATTAACGGTACAATTTTAGCTTTTGCCAGTCTTGCCATTTTTCCGAGACCGGACAGTGTGGCTTTTTCTGCCGCAAAGAAGGGGACAAACACGCTGTAATCCGGACCATGATCCTCATCGGGCAGGTAGTAACCCAAATAGCCCTCTTTGATAGATTTAATAAATGGTTTGATACCCTCAGCCCGTTCGTGAAGACGACCTCCATACTTCAGTCGCTGTTTGTTCAGCAGCCAGTCAGCAACTGGGTTTTTCTGTTTTTTGAACATTGCGGCAACGGGTAATCCGCGTGAGGCAAGTTGTACCCCTGGGTAGTCAATCGCCCAGCCATGAGGCACGAGAAGGACTACATTGTCTCCGTTTTCAACTACCTGGGTCAGATGTTCCTCATTGAAAAATACAGTGCGTTTTTCAAGGAAGTGTTTACTTCTCATCATGATCGAAGCCATGCCCAGCATGACGCAACCACCGGTGATATAACACTGCTTCAGAATGTGCTGGCGCTCTTCATCAGACTTTTCCGGGAAGCACTCCTGAAGGTTGATAACGGCACGACGCTTGGCAAGATTGTTAAGCCGGGTCATGCGAAGGGCAATTTTCTCCGCCAGCTTGTCACGCAGCCTAAAAGGAAGAAAAGCCAAGATGGCAGCAAACCCGATACCAAGCCAGGTACCCCAGTATTTAGGGTGCAGATAACTAGTTTTAAATTCTGGCTTATACATTGTTAGAAATCTTCTTGTCTATTGAGCAATGATATAATAGAGATAACGATATTAAAAAGAAGCTCAAGCTCTCTGGGTGACTGAGAGGGACGTCAGTCAAAGAACAAATAAAGAAAGTTAAAATTAGCATTAAAGAGACAAAAGAACATGTTTCTCTTCTTTCTTTAAATCGCCGATAGGTATAAGTGATTATTGGTAGTAAAAGCATGATAGTACCAATAATGCCATATCTAACTAAACTATCTAACGTCTGGTTGTGGAAGTGGACTGGATGGAAAGATATCAACGAATTTGGAATTAAATGTCTTTTTGATAGTTCATTAAGTGATTGTTGAAAATTATTGCCATAACCAAAGAAAGGTTGTTCATTTAGTAGTAAAAATGAACTTTTCCACATGGAAATCCTCAAGCCAATGGAGCTTCCATAGTCATTGTTCGAAATTCTTTGTATTTCAGTTTTAGTTTGTTGTAATCGGCTCTCAATTTGATGTGTAAATAAGGTTGGTTTAGAAAATGCTGAAAAAACTCCAGCTACGAGAACTAGCAATAAAGTGTAGGCTAAAGCTTTCCATCTTCTTTGATATATTATTATAAGTGGTAAGCAAACAAGCACAGCAACCCATGCTCCCCTAGTCTGGCTAATGGCTAATAGCATTGCTGCAGCTACAATAGATATTATGTTTATACAACGGTACCTTTTTTTACTTGATGAAAAGAATAGAACCGTTGACATAACTAATAAACTTACTGAGATAGTGGAAAATGGGATGGGATTCATTTTCCACCATCCTCGTGGAATATTTAAATATATGAATGCATAAAGTGACATTCCTAAAAGGAATAGAGAAGAAATGGAGAACAGTATTGAAATACTGTTTATTGAAAATGCATTTCTCGGAATAAGTAATGAGAAAAATAAACAGATGAACAATGTTCTTAGTAAAGTTGAGCTGGAGTCAGACGTATACTTAAATATCGCTAACGATAATACTGATAAGAATATCAAGTATATTGGTTCGCGATAACGTTGTATATTAAACCTGATCACTTCTAACTTACTGATTATAGCAACCACAAAAAAGCAAATTGCTGTCACAGTTGCCAGTTTTTTATTATTCCCAACAAAAAAGAACTGGCCAGTATAAAACCATATGGCCAGTGAATAAAAAATCACATTATGCAAGCGTGACATCAAATTTTTTTTGTTTACTTCTTTCATTTAAAATTAGCTTAGTATTCGTCTTTATTCAAAATAGCCATATACTCCGCCACGCCTTCGGCAACGGATTTGAATGCTTCTGTATAACCGGCAGCACGTACCTTGGTAAGATCTGCTTCGGTGAACTTCTGGTAGCGACCTTTCAGGTGATCCGGGAACGGAATTTCTTCTGCCTGGCCTTTGCCGTGGAATGTGATAACCGCTTTAGCCACTTCGCTGAATGGTTCTGCATGACCGGTACCGCAGTTAAAGATGCCGGATACACCATTTTGCCAGAACCACAGGTTCATTTTGCACACGTCACCAACGTATACGAAATCGCGCTTGAAGGTTTCACTGCCTTCAAACAGTTTTGGGTTTTCGCCTTTAAGGATCTGGGTGTTCAGGTGGAATGCTACAGAGGCCATGCTGCCTTTATGCTGCTCGCGTGGACCGTAGACGTTGAAATAGCGGAAGCCGGTAATCTGGGACAGTTTCTCACCATGCTCTTCAGCATCTTTCCAGAGGCGACGGACATAGTTATCGAACTGCTGCTTTGAATAGCCGTATACATTCAGGGCACCTTCATACTCGCGCTCTTCGATAAAGTCACGGTCCCGGCCACCGTATGTGGCTGCAGATGAGGCATACAGGAATGGGATATCACGATCGAGGCAGTAGTGCAGCAGCTCTTTTGAGTACTCATAGTTGTTGAGCATCATGTACTTGCCGTCCCACTCGGTAGTGGCAGAACATGCGCCTTCATGGAAAATGGCTTCGATAGGACCAAAGTCGTCACCTGCCATTATTTGGGTCAGGAAATCTTCTTTGTCCATGTAATCGGTGATATCCAGATCAACCAGGTTGACAAATTTGGTGCCGTCTTTGAGGTTATCTACGACCAGGATATCGTTGTAGCCTGCTTCGTTGAGTGCTTTGACGATGTTGCTGCCGATCATGCCGGCGCCGCCAGTTACAATAATCATACCTTTACCTAATATCTGTCAGTAGCCAATGGCTGAAATGGGTGTCTAAACCGACTGGCCAATATGGTAACATTGTCTCTATACGGTGGGCCAAGGATTGACACGAAAGATGAAAACCCGAGATCGGATAATCCATACTGCCCTGACGCTTTTTAACGAGCGGGGCGAGCCAAATGTTACCACTAATCATATTGCTGCGGAGATGGGCATCAGCCCGGGCAATTTGTACTACCACTTCCGCAATAAAGAAGAAATTATACACAGTATCTTCGATCTTTACGCCCATGATTTGACCATGGCGTTCAGCCCGGATAAGAGCCGGGATCATATGCAGGAAGGTATGGCACTTTACCTGGATGCAACATTTTCCCTGATGTGGCGGTACCGCTTCTTTTATGCCAACCTGCCGGATATCCTGCGCCGGGATGACTCCCTGCAGGAAAAATACCTGACAGCCCAGAAACGTATGAAGGCAAACCTTACGGCTGTTATCCGTCAGTTTGATGAAGCCGGGTGGGTGGCTATTGATGAAGCCTCCCAGCAGGACATGGCGAACACGCTCAAACTGGTGGTGTCGAGCTGGATTTTTTACCAAAGTGCCCAGGTGCCCGGAACCGTGATTACCAAACAGGTGGTATATCAGGGGGTGCTTCAGGTTTTGGCTATCGTCAGGCCACTGACAACTGAATTGGGACGTCAGAACGTAGACAAACTTATCCAACTTTACCGGGATCAGATGCCACAATCGTGATCTGTGGCAACCTGTTACACAAACGCCGTCGACTTCCTTGCACACACCCTCTTAAAATCGCCGAAATTGCCGAATAGCTACCGCCAAATGTGGTGGCTGTTTGGACGGATATTCGTTTACATGCCACTATTTCAGAATTAACACTCAGTTCACAGCGTCTCTTTTCTAAGCTGGCTGTAACTGCCCCACCATACCGGAGAAAGTGATGTCCGCAGCGTTTTACGAGCAGATTCGTGCTCAGATTGAGGAAGTGAAGGCCGAAGGCCTCTACAAAAAAGAGCGTGTGATTACTTCTGCCCAGCAGGGGAGAATTGACGTCAGTACCGGCGACAGCGTGCTGAACTTCTGTGCCAACAACTATCTGGGGCTGGCTAACCATCCTGCGCTGATTGAAGCAGCGAAAACCGGTATGGATGAGCATGGTTTCGGCATGGCATCAGTCCGTTTTATCTGTGGTACGCAAGACAGCCACAAGGCGTTGGAAGAAAAGCTGTCTGCTTTCCTCGGTATGGAAGACACCATCCTTTATTCATCCTGTTTTGATGCCAATGCAGGACTGTTTGAAACCATCCTCGGTCCGGAAGATGCCATTATCTCTGATGCGCTGAACCACGCCTCGATCATTGACGGTGTCCGTCTTTGTAAAGCCAGGCGTTTCCGCTATGGCAACAACGATATGGCTGATTTGGAGCAACAACTGATTGCGGCGCGCGAAGCCGGCTGCCGCCATACGCTGATTGTAACTGATGGTGTGTTCTCCATGGATGGCGTGATTGCCAACCTGCCGGCAGTCTGCGATCTGGCGGACAAATACGGTGCGCTGGTGATGGTAGATGACTCTCATGCTGTGGGTTTTATGGGAGCCAATGGTCGCGGTACCCACGAACACCACCATGTTATGGATCGTATCGACATCATTACCGGCACACTGGGCAAGGCGATGGGTGGTGCCTCCGGTGGTTATACGGCAGGTAAGAAAGAGGTGATTGAGTGGCTGCGCCAGCGTTCCCGCCCGTACCTGTTCTCCAATTCACTGGCCCCGGCGATTGTCAGTGCTTCCCAGCGCGTCATCGACCTGCTGGCAGAAAGCGGTGACCTGCGTGAACGCCTATGGGAAAACGCCAACCATTTCCGTGCCCGCATGAGCGAAGCCGGTTTTACCCTTGCCGGTGCTGACCACGCGATCATCCCTGTGATGCTGGGGGATGCGAAACTGGCGTCAGAATTTGCTGACCGCATGATGCAGGAAGGTATTTACGTGATTGGATTCTCCTTCCCGGTAGTACCGAAAGGGCAGGCACGTATCCGTACCCAGATGTCTGCAGCACACAGCCGTGAAGAGCTGGATCGCGCCATTGATGCCTTTATCAAGGTAGGCCGCGAAATGGGAGTGATTGCATGAGCAATACAATGAAAGCTCTGGCTAAACTCAAGGCTGAACCGGGTATTTGGATGACCGAGGTTGAAAAGCCGGAACTGGGCCACAATGACCTGTTGATTAAAATCCGCAAAACGGCCATTTGCGGTACTGACGTACACATTTACAACTGGGATGAATGGTCACAAAAAACCATCCCTGTTCCTATGGTGGTCGGTCATGAGTATGTAGGTGAGGTTGTCGCTGTCGGTCAGGAAGTACGTGGTTTCCAGGTGGGAGACCGGGTATCCGGTGAAGGCCACATCACCTGTGGTCACTGCCGCAACTGCCGGGCTGGCCGTACCCACCTTTGCCGCAATACCATTGGTGTTGGGGTAAACCGTGAAGGGGCTTTTGCTGAGTATCTGGTTATCCCGGCATTCAATGCATTTAAGATCCCTGAAGGTATTTCAGACGATCTGGCTTCCATTTTCGACCCGTTTGGCAACGCGGTTCATACTGCGCTTTCTTTTGATCTGGTCGGTGAAGATGTTCTGATTACCGGTGCTGGCCCGATTGGGATTATGGCCGCAGCAGTTGCCCGTCATGTTGGTGCCCGCCATGTAGTGATCACTGACATCAATGAATATCGACTGGATCTGGCACGCAAGATGGGTGTGACCCGCGCAGTAAATGTCGCGACAACCAGCCTTGATGATGTGATGAAAGATCTCGGAATGACTGAAGGTTTCGATGTGGGCCTGGAAATGTCCGGTGTTCCGGCTGCGTTCAGTGCGATGCTCTCTTCCATGAACCATGGCGGAAAAATTGCCCTTCTGGGTATCCCACCGTCCCATATGGGAATCGACTGGAACCAGGTGATCTTCAAGGGCCTTGTTATCAAAGGTATTTATGGCCGGGAAATGTTTGAGACCTGGTATAAGATGGCAAGCCTTATTCAGTCAGGCTTGGATCTTTCGCCGATTGTTACCCACCACTATAACATTGAAGATTTCCAGCAGGGCTTCGATGTGATGCGTTCCGGGAAGTCTGGTAAGGTCATCCTGAACTGGGATTAAGCAATCAGCATCTCATACCAACCCGCCACCCGGCGGGTTTATTTTTGCCCGTTGATCAGGGTGGAGATCGGCACCAGCTCCACGCGCCGGGTAATGTCTGGCAGTTTTTCTGTAAGCAGTGTCAGTGACAATGGGTGGGGGTGGGCGATGGCAATACATTTGCCGTCTCGCTCCGCACGCTTGATGGCTTTTTCCAACTGGGAGAGGAAAAAGGCTTCATCCTGTTGATGGTCGAGGAAGATATTTCGCCTCAATATAGGCATACCGAGTTCGCTGGCAACGTTTAAACCTCTGCTGTCCGGGCTGGTTCGGCTGTCTATAAAAGTCAGCCCTTTGGATTTCAGGAATCTAAGCACAGTTACCATCGCCCCCCAGTTTTCCGTGAACACACTGCCCATGTGATTGTTTGCTGCAATGACGTGGGGAACCCGGTAAAGCGCCTCCTGAATTCTGTCGGTTATCTGTCTCGGTGTCATTGACAGCATCAGTGCCATGGGCTCTTGGGGAGAACCGGGTGTGGCTTCCATGGGCAGATGAAGCATGACTTCCCGTCCCTGGCTGTAGGCACTGAGTGCGACAGCGGTGTCGTATGGAGTAAACGGGATTACGGAGACTGCAATTTCTTTGGGGAGGTGGGCAATTTGACGGGGGAGGGGGTCATAACCGAGGTCATCAATAATGATAGCAAGCTTTCCCATGGCGAGGGCAGAGTGACTGCAAAGCAGCAAAGTGAGATAGAAAGCTGTCCGTCGCTTCCACGCCATGAGAGTTCCTTATCTGTGATTATCTCTTAAGCCAGGGAAGTGGGTTGGTCGGGTTACCCTTGCGGCGAATTTCAAAATAGAGGCCGCTTTGGGTCTGTCCACCACTGTCACCTACGAGTGCAATCGGGTCACCGGCTTTAACGGTATCACCGAGGTTTTTCAGCAAGGTCTGGTTGTAACCGTAGAGGCTCATGTCCCCTTTGCCGTGGTCGATTACCAGCATCAGGCCGTAGCCACGAAGCCAGTTTGACATCACAACCTTACCGTCCTGGACAGCACGTACCGTTGTACCGTTAGGTGCACTGATAACCATGCCTTGCCAGTGAATATCTCCAGTCTGGTTGGTGCCGTAGCGATGGAGAATTTTCCCTTTAACCGGCCAGTTGAGGCGGCCTTTGAGTTTGCCGAGGCCGTCCATTTTCACCCGGGCACGTTCGGCGGCGCGGGCCAATTCTTCTTTCAGGCGTTTTTCATTTGCCTGAAGCTCGGACAGGTAGGCTTTGTCACTGCTGATCTGGCGACGGATACTGCCGGCTGTTTTCTTCTTGTCTGCCTGCTCGCGTTTCAGCTTTTTCTGGCGGCTTTCCAGGCGGGCAATTTCCGCTTCCTGCGCCTGTTGCTGCTGGGAAAGCTGGTGGCGTTTCAACTGAAGCTCGGTGTCAGTGGCAGCCAGGTTTTCGATGGCTGTAGCCCGTGCCTTTGCCAGAGCCTCTGAGTAAACCGTCATCCGGTCGAGGTCGCTGCGGTTTTCTTCCCCAAGCCAGGTTTTGAGCTCACTGTCGCTGCCAGCCTTGTACTGGGCCTGAATGAGCTCTTTCAGTAATTCCTGTTGGCCGAGCCGTTGCTGTTCCAGCTGGTTTTGCTGGCGGGTCAGCGTGGCAATTTCACCTTCAATCCGGGAAAGGGTTTGTTCACTGTCATGAATCTCCCGGGCGGTAGACGCCAGAGCCTGCTCCTGTTTCTTCAGGGTTGCCTGGAGGGATGTAAGCTTTTTGCTTTGCGCGGCGAGTTGGGATTGCTGGCGGGATATTTCCTGGTTCACGCCTTTCAGCTGCGCTTCATCAGCCAACGCTGTATGGGGAAAGCTGGAAAGGCTGGCCAAAAGGCATAACAAAGCGCCAGAGCAAGAAGCCCTGGCGCGCAGATGTTTTTTAAGGATATTCAATCTCTGCCGCATGGCAGGATTATTTCAGATTGAACAGCGCCTTACCAGTCATCTCTGCTGGTTGCTCAACGTCGATCAGTTTGAGCATGGTTGGAGCGAGGTCAGACAGCTTACCGCCTTCAACCAGTTCCAGGTCCTTGTTGCCCACGTAAATCAGTGGAACAGGCAGGTTGGTGTGTGCTGTGTGGATGCCGCCGGTAGTCGGATCAACCATCATTTCAGCGTTACCGTGGTCAGCAGTGATCAGAAGCTGGCCGTCCATTTCCTTGATGGCTTCAACAACGCGGGCGATGCTGTGGTCTACTGCCTCACAGGCTTTCACTGCAGCGTCATAAACGCCGGTGTGACCAACCATGTCGCCGTTTGGATAGTTACAAACGATAACGTCAAACTTGCCGCTCTTGATAGCATCAACCAGCTTGTCAGTCAGCTCTTCTGAGCTCATTTCAGGCTGCAGGTCGTAAGTGGCTACCTTTGGTGATGCAACCAGTACACGTTCTTCGCCTTCGTAAACAGTTTCTACACCGCCATTGAAGAAGAAAGTGACGTGAGCGTATTTCTCTGTTTCAGAGATACGCAGCTGGGTTTTGCCATGCTCTGACAACCATGAACCCAAAGTGTTGTCCAGGGTTTCTGAAGGGTAAGCACAAGCTGTGGCGATATCTGATGCGTATTCAGTCAGCATCACAAAATCAGCCAGCTCAGCGAATTTCTTGCGTTCAAAGCCGGCAAAGTCCTGCATGAATGCGCGGGTGATTTGACGGGCACGGTCAGCACGGAAGTTCATGAAGATCATGGTGTCGCCGTCTTCCAGGGAAGATACTGGCTGGCCTTCAGCACGGATAATGCTTGGCTTCACGAATTCATCGTTTTCATCACGGGCATAGGCTGCTTCCAGTGCTTCAACAGCCGATGCGTACTGGAATTCGCCTTCACCCTGAGAAATCAGGTCATAGGCTTTTTCTACGCGATCCCAGTTGTTGTCACGGTCCATCGCGTAGTAGCGACCAACCAGAGATGCAGTGCGGCCTTTGCCAAGCTTGGCAAACAGTTCGTCAAAACGCGCAAGGGAAGCTTTTGCGCTGCGTGGTGGCGTATCACGGCCATCCAGGAAGCAGTGCAGGTAGATGTTTTCTGCGCCACGCTTGGCAGCCATTTCAACCATGGCTGCAATGTGGTCTTCGTGGCTGTGTACGCCGCCAGGAGACATCAGGCCCATAATATGGACGGCTTTGCCTGCATTGGCTGCTTTGTCGACAGCACCAGCCAGAACTGGGTTTTCGAAGAAGTCACCGTCTGCGATTGACTTGGTGATACGGGTCAGATCCTGGTAAACGATGCGGCCGGCACCGATGTTGGTGTGACCTACTTCTGAGTTGCCCATTTGGCCGTCTGGCAGGCCTACATCCATACCTGATGCAGAAATCAGGGTGCTGGCACCATTGTTGTAAAGTGCATCCAGTACAGGAGTATTTGCGTTGGCAATGGCATTGTCATTGTTGTCTTCGCGGTGACCCCATCCGTCCAGGATGACAAGCGCGAGTGGCTTTTTCGCAGACATGTGAACCCTCTTTTATATATTGAGAATCAATCAAATCATCAAAATTAGCGTAATTTTACTACAGTTTAACCACGGATCTGTAGGAGAAGATCAATTACGGATCGAAATGATGAAAAGGAATAACCACACTATAGGTAAAAACAGGTGCTGGAGTAAGTCTTGATACTGCGTTTGTGGCTATGTTTGCGATAGGCGGCAACGAGGAATTGATGGACGATAAATCAGGCGCCGTGGATAAAAGAGGAACAGGATTTCATCACGTGGCAGAGCAGGAAAGATAAAAGCCTGACTTAGTTCACAACTCGCCAAAAACCCTGTGAAATGCCAGTGTTGGCGGGTATACTCGGGTCAATTTTCTTCGCACTCAATACGGATACTGAGCAATCGCTATGCAGCAGTTTATTCAATTTGTCTCAAACAACATGATCATGTCTCTGGTATGGGTTGGCCTGCTGGTGGCCTTGATCAGCATGATCGTGAAGCAGAAAACATCCGGCTTTAATATCGCAGGTCCAAGTGATGCAACTCTGCTGGTTAACAATGAAGATGGTGTCTTCGTTGATATCCGTAGCCGTGACGAGTTCCGCGCGGGCCATATTGCGGGCTCAGTTCACATTTTGCCTGCCGATATCAAAAAGGGCAGCTTTGGTGACCTTGAAAAGCGCAAAGCCAACCCCATCATTGTGGTATGTAAGACAGGACAGACTGCACAGACCGCAGCATCTGATCTTGTAAAAGCCGGCTTTGAGAAAGTTTATCTGCTGAAAGACGGCATGATTTCCTGGAACGAAGGCAACCTGCCACTGGTTCGTGGTAAGAAATAAGACCTCGCCTGAAAACTGATTTGTGTTGCCGCAACATGCTGCGGCAACAATCCATTTTTAAGATGCGTTTGCATCTCACCGGAACACAAGGACAGAAAAATGGCTGAAGCAGCTACTAACCAAGCTCCACAACAGAACTTCAACATCCAGCGCATCTACCTGAAAGATGTTTCCTTTGAAGCGCCAAACTCTCCAGATATCTTCCAAAAAGAGTGGAACCCGGATGTAAAACTGGATCTGGATACCAAGAGCCGTGAGCTGGCTGAAAGTGTTTACGAAGTTATTCTGCGCCTGACTGTTACCGTTAAGAACGAAGACGACAGCGCCTTCCTGTGTGAAGTGCAGCAAGCAGGTATTTTCTCTGTTGAAGGTATGGAAGCAGGCCAGCTGGCACATTGCCTGGGTGCATTCTGCCCTAACATCCTGTTCCCATATGCGCGTGAAACTATCTCCAGCCTGGTTGTTAAGGGTACTTTCCCTCAGTTGAACCTGGCACCGGTTAATTTCGATGCCCTGTTCATGAACTACCTGCAGCAGCAGGCAGAGCAAGGCGAACAACAGGCATAAGCCTAACCGAACAAAGCCGAGGACAATATGGTGAATTCGCCTGTCGCGATGACCGTTATCGGTGCCGGTTCTTACGGTACCGCCCTCGCAATCTCACTGGCGCGTAATGGCGCCAGTGTTGTTTTGTGGGGTCATGAACCTGAACATATGGCCCAGTTGGAACTAGACCGTGCCAACGAAGCCTTCCTGCCTGGTGTGCCATTTCCTGAATCCCTGATCGTTTCAGCTGATCTTAAAGAAGCGATTGAGGTATCCCGGGATATTCTGGTTGTGGTACCGAGCCATGTATTTGGTCTGGTGCTTGCGCAAATCAAACCGTTCCTGAAAAGTGAAAGCCGTCTGTGCTGGGCCACCAAGGGTCTGGAGCCGGAAACCGGCCGTTTGCTGCAGGACGTTGCACGCGAAGAGCTGGGTGATGAGATCCCACTGGCAGTGATATCCGGCCCGACATTTGCGAAAGAATTGGCTGCCGGTATGCCAACCGCTATCGCGGTAGCGTCAGAAGATCAGCCGTTTATCGAAGATCTCCAGGAAACCATTCACTGCAGCAAAACACTCCGGGTTTATGCGAACAGTGACTTTACCGGTTTGCAGTTGGGCGGCGCGGTGAAAAACGTGATTGCTATTGGTGCCGGTATGTCTGACGGCATTGGTTTTGGTGCTAACGCCCGTACCGCACTGATTACCCGTGGTCTGGCGGAAATGTGCCGTCTGGGTGCTGCATTGGGTGCAAAGCCGGAAACCTTTATGGGTATGGCCGGTTTAGGTGATCTGGTGCTGACCTGTACTGACAACCAATCCCGCAACCGGCGCTTTGGCCTTGCCCTTGGTCAGGGGAAAGGCGTGCAGGAGGCGCAGGATGAAATTGGTCAGGTTGTAGAAGGTTACCGTAACACCAAAGAGGTGTGGGCCCTTGCACAACGCATGGGTGTAGAAATGCCGATTGTCGAGCAGATCTACCAGGTGCTGTACCAAAGCAAAAATGCAACCCAGGCTGCCAAGGATTTACTGGCCCGGGATAAGAAAGCTGAATGATTTTCAGCCAGTGGCTGATAACCGCAGATTTCAAAGCATAACTGAAAGTTGTAAACGCGGGCGTGGCCCGCGTTGTTTTTTTAAGCAAACACGATACAGTTTTAAGATAACACCGAGTGTAGAGGTAGAGTCGTCGTGAAACAGTGCCAACAACAAAGGATTTGGCAGGCTATCAAGCAGGAAGCCAAAGAGCATTCTGAACATGAGCCCATGCTGGCAAGTTTTTTCCACGCCACCATTATCAAGCATGAGCACCTGGGTGGAGCCTTGAGCTATATCCTGGCTAACAAGCTGGCTACCCCATCCATGCCGGCAATGGCCGTGCGCGAGATTGTCGAGGAAGTTTACAATGCCCAGCCGTGTGTGATTGATTCGGCTGCCTGTGACATTGCAGCGACTGTCGAGCGTGACCCTGCGGTCTCCCTTTACCTGACCCCTCTTTTGTACCTCAAAGGGTTCCATGCCCTGCAGGGCTACCGTGTCGCCAACTGGCTTTGGCGTCAGGGCAGGCGTGAACTGGCTGTCTACCTGCAAAACCAGATCTCTGTTGCTACCCAGGTAGATGTCCACCCGGCAGCGAAGATTGGCCGCGGCATCATGTTTGACCATGCGACTGGTATTGTGGTGGGTGAAACGGCGGTTATCGAAGATGATGTTTCTATCCTGCAGGATGTCACGCTTGGTGGTACCGGTAAGGAAAGCGGTGACCGACACCCGAAAATCCGTACCGGCGTGATGATTGGTGCCGGTGCCAAGGTGCTGGGCAATATCGAAGTGGGTGAAGGGGCAAAGGTTGCAGCCTGTTCTGTAGTGCTGACTCCGGTCCCGCCTCATACGACAGCCGCAGGTGTCCCTGCACGTATTGTGGGCCGCCCGGGTACGGCAAAACCATCACTGGATATGGATCAGGAATTCAGTGCCAGCGCCTACAATTTTGTAGGTGGCGACGGGATCTGATATTTCGATCACCCTGAGCTTCAGAGACAAAAACGCCCGCAATTTGCGGGCGTTTTGCTCTCAGTAATAAAAATTACTGCAGGCCGAGTTTCTTTTCCAGGTAGTGGATATTGGTACCACCGTGTTGGAAGTTCTCGTCTTTCATGATCTCAAGCTGAAGCGGTACGTTGGTCTTGATACCGTCAACGATCATCTCGCTCAGTGCATTGCGCATACGGGCAATGGCCACGTCGCGGTTCTCACCGTAACAGATCAGCTTACCGATCATTGAATCGTAGTAAGGCGGTACGGTGTAGCCTGAGTAAATGTGCGACTCCCAACGTACGCCCATGCCGCCCGGTGCATGGAAGCGGTTGATCTTTCCTGGGCTAGGCAGGAAGCGGACGGGATCCTCTGCGTTGATACGGCATTCGATAGCGTGGCCACGCAGTTGGATGTCATTCTGGGTGAAAGACAGAGGTTGGCCGGCTGCAATACGAAGCTGCTCTTTCACCAGATCCACACCGGTAACCATTTCAGTAACCGGGTGTTCAACCTGGATACGGGTGTTCATTTCAATGAAGTAAAACTCACCGTTTTCGTACAGGAATTCGAACGTACCGGCACCGCGGTAGCCGATTTCGATACATGCACGGCAGCAACGCTCACCGATGAACTTACGCATGTCTGCAGTGATGCCCGGCGCTGGTGCTTCTTCCACAACTTTCTGGTGGCGGCGCTGCATAGAGCAGTCACGCTCACCCAGGTGGATAGCATTGCCCTGGCCGTCAGCGATAACCTGGATCTCGATATGGCGAGGGTTTTCCAGGTATTTCTCCATGTATACCATGTCGTTGCTGAACGCCGCTTTGGCTTCGGCACGGGTCATGGCAATGGATTGATCGAGTTCGGCTTCATTGCGGACAACACGCATACCGCGGCCGCCACCGCCACCGGATGCCTTGATGATAACCGGGTAGCCAATACGTTTAGCAAACGCTTTGTTCTTGGCTGAATCATTGTCCAGCGGGCCGTCAGAGCCTGGTACACAAGGTACGCCGGCTTTTTTCATCGCGTTGATTGCAGAGACCTTGTCACCCATCAGGCGGATAGTGTCTGCTTTAGGGCCAACGAAAATAAAGCCTGAGCGCTCTACCTGCTCGGCGAAGTCAGCATTTTCTGACAGGAAACCGTAACCCGGGTGGATGGCAACCGCGCCGGTAATTTCTGCCGCACTGATGATGCGAGGGATATTCAGGTAACTTTCAGTGCTCGATGCAGGACCGATACAGATGGTCTCGTCAGCCAGCAACACGTGCTTGAGATCGCGGTCAGCGGTAGAGTGAACGGCAACGGTCTTGATGCCCAGCTCTTTTGCTGCACGCAGGATTCGCAGCGCGATCTCACCACGGTTGGCAATTACAATCTTGTCTAGCATGTTTGCCCCCGGTTATTCGATGATGATCAGAGGCTCGTCAAACTCAACCGGCTGACCGTCTTCACACAGGATGGCTTTAACCACACCGGCTTTGTCAGCCTGGATCTGGTTCATCATCTTCATAGCTTCAACGATGCACAGGGTATCGCCGACGTTAACTTTCTGGCCAACTTCAACGAAAGCTGCTGCATCTGGGCTTGGTGAGCTGTAGAAGGTACCAACCATTGGGGAAACTACAGCGTGGCCGCTTACGGCACTGCTTGCAGCAGGAGCAGGTGCTTCAGCAACTGGTTGAGCCGGAGCTGGCGCTGCTACAGGAGCAGGGGCTGCAACAACCTGTGGCGCAGCAACAGCTGCAACAGGCGCGATTGCACGGCTGATGCGTACAGACTCTTCACCTTCTGAGATTTCCAGTTCGGCGATTCCAGACTCTTCTACCAACTCGATCAGCTTCTTGATTTTACGAATATCCATGGTCTCTTCTCTTTGAATCTGTTGTATGGTTCAAGCAGACTGCAGGCGGCGAGCAGCTGCCTGCAGGGCGAATTCATATCCATCTGCCCCCAGTCCGCAAATAACGCCCACTGCCTTGTCAGACAGGTAAGAGTGGTTGCGGAATGGTTCACGTGCATGCACGTTGGACAAATGGACTTCAATAAATGGGATTGCAACCCCGAGCAATGCATCGCGTATTGCCACACTGGTGTGAGTAAACGCCGCTGGGTTTATAATAATGAAATCGACGTTGCCATGTGCTTGGTGGATGGCATTGATCAGCTCATGTTCCGCGTTTGACTGAATATGTTCGAGAGTAATACCAAGATCTTCAGCCTGTTTTGTCAGGTTTACGACAATGTTATCCAGAGTTTGATTGCCGTAGTGGCCTGGCTCGCGTAGACCCAGCAAATTTAGGTTTGGGCCATTGAGCAATAATATTTTGTGATCTTTAGCCATAATGATGCAATTTACCGGTAAGTTGCGACGAAAAGTCCCGAACGTCCATTCTTAGCGATTACCCGTATTGCTGGCAACAATAATTGGACGAAATTTTTTCGTGTCTGGCCAATTATAGAGAATTCAACGCAAATCGCAGCAAAATACTGGTCTAATCTCCGCAAGAACGCTGCCAGCCCCTCTCGTTTCAAAGGTTCCAGAAGATCGTTTGTCTGAAGAATGACGGTCTGAAAATCTGTCTGGTATGTAACAGAAACGCTAACAAGAGAAGAAATAAAAAGGCTGCGTTTCCGCAGCCCTTTAACTTAAATGCCTTTCCCGTCAGGGGAAAATCATGACAGGTTCTGCTTTTCCGCAATCAGGCGTTCGACAACTGATGGATCGGCCAGTGTCGACGTATCACCCAGGTTAGAGGTGTCGCCTGTAGCAATCTTGCGCAGGATACGGCGCATGATCTTGCCCGAGCGGGTCTTCGGCAGGGCGTCGGTCCAGTGCATGAAGTCAGGAGTTGCTATTGGGCCGATTTCCTTGCGTACCCAGTCTTTCACTTCTTTATGCAGCTCTGCGCTCGGCACTTCACCGGCATTGAGAGTGATGTAGGCGTAGATTGCCTGGCCCTTGATGTCGTGCGGTACACCGACAACAGCGGCTTCTGCAATCTTGTCGAAAGCAACCAGTGCGGACTCAATTTCTGCCGTACCCATACGGTGGCCGGATACGTTCAGTACATCATCTACACGGCCAGTGATCCAGAAATAACCATCTTCATCACGACGGGCACCGTCACCGGTAAAGTACATACCTTTGAAGGTAGAGAAGTAAGTCTGCTCGAATCGTTCGTGGTCACCATAAACAGTGCGCATCTGGCCCGGCCAGGAATCGAGGATGACCAGGTTGCCTTCGGTCGCACCGTCAAGGATGTTTCCAATGTTGTCGACCAGCGCCGGCTGAACACCGAAGAATGGGCGGGTGGCAGAGCCGGGTTTGAGGTCAGTCGCACCGGGGAGTGGAGTGATCAGGATGCCGCCGGTTTCGGTTTGCCACCAGGTATCAACAATCGGGCAGCGCTCGTCACCGATGGTGCGGTGGTACCACTCCCAGGCTTCCGGATTAATCGGCTCTCCGACTGAGCCCATAATACGCAGGGAACTGCGGTGCGTGCCTTCAATGGCTTCGTTGCCTTTTGCCATCAGTGCACGGATAGCAGTCGGGGCGGTGTAGAGGATATTGACGTTGTGCTTGTCGACCACTTCGCTCATGCGGGCAGTAGACGGGTAGTTTGGCACACCTTCAAACAGGATGGTGGTCGCGCCGTTGGAAAGCGGACCGTAAACCAGGTAGCTGTGGCCGGTGATCCAGCCCACGTCTGCTGTACACCAGAATACTTCGTCTTCCTGGTAGTCAAAGACATACTTGAAAGTCATGGTGGCATAAACAAGGTAACCGCCAGTGGTGTGCAGTACACCTTTTGGTTTACCGGTAGACCCGGAGGTGTAGAGGATAAACAGCGGATCTTCGGCATTCATTGGTTCCGGTGCACATTCAGCAGGCTGTTCAGCCGTTGACTCGTGCCACCAGACATCACGCTGTTCATGCCAGTCAATGTCGCCGCCGGTACGCTGGAAAACCACTACTTTGCTGATAGTTTTTACCTCTGGGTTAGCCAGAGCTTCATCGACATTCTTCTTGAGGGGGACAGCCCGGCCACCACGGATACCTTCGTCAGCGGTAATGACTACCTTGGCATCCGAATCGACAATACGCCCGGCCAGAGCCTCTGGAGAGAAGCCACCAAATACGATGGTATGCACTGCACCGATACGGGTACAGGCCAGCATGGCAACAGCGGCCTCTACAACCATCGGCATGTAGATACATACGACGTCACCCTTACGTACGCCCTGGGCTTTCAGCGCGTTGGCGAACTTACAGACGTCTTCATGGAGTTCGTTAAAGGTCAGGGTCTTGTCATCAGACGGGTCATCACCTTCCCAAATGATGGCCGTTTTGTCACCGCGGGTGGCAAGATGGCGGTCAATACAGTTGGCTGAAACGTTAAGCTGGCCGTCCTCAAACCACTTAATGCTGACGTGCCCTGTGTCAAAGGAGGTTTCCTTCACTTTGGTGTAAGGCTTGATCCAGTCGACGATCTTGCCTTGCTCTCCCCAAAACCCTTCCGGGTCGGTCACTGACTGTTGGTACATCGCCTGGTAGGTATCGTTGTCGGCGTGTGCCTTAGCCTTAATATCCGGGTTTACTGGATATACGTGGACCTCACTCATCCTGAATCTCCTTGTTCCTTTATAATTTGCCGGTCAAACGGTATGGGGCGGATAACGCGTCAACGCGTGGAGTACAGAAAATTACGCGAAATCATGCCAGTTAGATTTGCCGGGTTTAGTTTATGAAGCACCGTCTGCGTGTTGCGGCGATACCGTGCCTATAACAGTCTGATAGATAGGAATTATGGACAATTAGACTTTAGGAGGACTGTGGCATAAATGTGCACATTTCCTTGCCTTTAATCCTAATTGTGAGGGGATGATCAAGTTGTCGCGAAACTGCAACGGTAAAGGATGGGCTAAACAGGGAGAGATGCAGTGCTGCCTCAGTAACCTGTTGGTGTAGTGACTGAACCGTACTTAAGCCTGACATAAATAAGCGCCGCAGATATGGCATCGGCCAGGGCATCATGCCGGCTGGAATCCGGCAGTTTCAGGTGACGGGTTATTGCCTCGATACTGAGGTCGTAATAAGCATTGGGAAGCAGCCTTTCCAACCGTTTCTGGTACATATGGCTGACTTCAACCAGAGGGTTGGGCAGCGGGAAGCCAAATAGCTGCCGGCTGTAGCGGCTCAGGATCTCCATGTCATACCGGATGTGGTACCCCACAACTGGACGGTTGCCGATAAACTCGAGCAGCTGTTCCATCGCCTCCCTGTCCCCTAACCCCTGCTTAAGATCCTGGTGGCGTATCCGGTGGATGGCGACGGATACACCGTCGAGCGTATCGGGAGCATGGAGCGCCAGTTGCAGGGGCTGGCTGGTGAGGATCTGGTTGGCCCGGATCCGCACGGCAGCGATGGTAACCAGCTCCGCATGTTTGGGATCCAGGCTGGTTGTTTCGCAATCAAGTGCGACCAATTCATGCTGATCCGGTTGATCAAACAGGGAAGCAAAAGGTGTGTCCTGATACTTGCGCCTGTACCAGAGGCGGCGTAGTAGGTTCATGATGTCCGGTTAGTCCCTGACCTGATAGTGGAAAGCCAGCCACTCTTTGAATTTCTTGACGATGTGCAGACTGTGACGCAGGAGATCGCGTTCGGTGCGTGGCAGCCGCGAAACATCAAGGTTGTTGCCGGAGGCCTCTTCTTCCAGCTGGGAGGAAAGGCGCAGTGTGATAAAGAGTTTAAGGGCCTCTTCAAGGTTGGAGGCTGTGTCTTCTTCGAGATAGCCCATCTGCCGCAACGCATTCAAGCGGTCAAAAGAGTTCTTTTCGGTCAGGCCCTTTTCCAGTGCCAGTGACCTCAGGCCATGGACGATGGGAAAAATCCCCCCCTTTTTTACATCCAGCCCGTCTTTGTCGGCTTTAAGGTTGCCAAACAGCGAAAGGGGAACCCGGAACGCAAGTGCTGCCCGGATAAATGTGTTGAGCAGCAGCATGTTGTCTCTGGTGCAATCGCTCAGCGTTTCCTCAAGCGGTTCTATCAGGGTTTTGTTGCCGGCAACAGCATGGCAGTCAGCGATAATCGAGAGATCCATCAAGCTGCTGTGATTGGCATTTTGAGTCATCACCCGGATTGTCTGGAGCCAGTCAGCCTGAGTTTTGACCCATTTGGGGTTGCTGACCATGACGTTTCCGGGGCAGGGCGGGTAGCCAAGTTGCGCCAGGGTTTGTGAGAACTGGTTCATGACCTCTGCGCAGTCCGGCCAGTCGATATCATTGTTCAGTATCAGGGCATTATCCTGGTCTGTTTTAAGGATCTGCTCCCCTCGTCCTTCAGACCCAAGTACCATCAGGCAGCAGTGCTGTTGGTATTTTGGCGGTACCACCAGGCGGAAAGCTTTCTCAATAATTTGTTCATTGACCGTTGCCAACAGCTCCATCATAAACTTGGTGTGGATACCATTGGTTACCAGCGTCTGTACCAGCTTCCGCTGACCGTGCGCAGCGATAGCCAGCTCTTCAATACTTTCAGCCCGGGCAATGCGCAGGGTCAGGACATGGGAGTGGGTGGCAAAGAGGCTCAGTACCTGAGTAAGGTCAAGTTGCCCAACGCACTCTCCTCCGTCCATAACCTGGACCCGCTTTACTTTTTCCCGGGTCATCGCCAGCATGGCTGTGTACAGGTATTCCCCTTTCTCAATCTGGATCACCGGTGAGGTGGCGATTTCACTGATTGGGCTGTCCACGCAATAGCCGTCCAGCACCAGGGCATGCAGCAGGTTGGTACGGGTGACGATCCCCCACGGGTGCGGATGGTTTTCAAGTTTCACCATCACACAGTCAGCTTTTTGTTGGCGCATTTCGGCAGTGACATCACCGATGGTAATGGTGCCGGGAACGATCAATGCCTGCTGGATGGTGGAATCATCGACCCGGGTAAGGATAAATTCAGCCAGGTTCTGTTTTTGCTGGGCTTGTTCTACCAATTGCTGGCGCTTGGAGAGGCTGTTATCAAAATAGGCCGCAAACTCGCCGTTGGCACTGTAAAGATCTCTGAAAATTTCAGAAGGGAGCAGGTAACACAGGGTGTCTTCCAGTGCCTTGTAATTGTGTTTACTGGGTTTGCCGAACTGGGACGGAATATCAAAAAGATCATCATTGGTGTAATGGGCATGAATTTCATCCCCGGAAGCAGAGGTTTCCTCAACACTGCCTTTAATGATGATAAAAAGGTGCCCGGGGGCATCTCCTGCCGGCAGAATGGTTTCACCGCCACGGAAATAACCCACATCAAGAGATGAACGTAATTTGTTCTGCTCCCCGGCAGAGAGGCGGTTAAAGGGGGTCAGTGTGGCGTCAAATCTGTCTGGCATGGCGTCCCTCTCGCAGTCGCGGTTCAGACCGGTTTCAACCTACAGGAAAGGTCATGGTGACCCCGACGCTTTGCCTGTATTCCAACCGGGCACGGCTCCAGTTAAGTCTGTCGTACTCCCCAGACATGTGCCAGCCGACTTTAGTCTATTGTCCGGGTAACGATGCATACTGGCTGCCTTTTCCCTTTACAGGCATAATGGCCGCAAACGATTCCCTGTGACTGTTTTTTTATGCCTTCTACGCGTTCGATACGTTCGGTCAGCCCTTTTGTCTGGCTTTCTCAATACTATTCCGGGTTCTTTTTCTGTTATGGCGTTTACCTGCCATTCTGGGCGGTATGGATGGCCTGGCTTGGTCTGTCTGCTGCCGATATTGGCCTGATACTTGGCCTGGGCCTTGTGACTCGTTGCGTGGCTAACCTTTTCATTACCCCGCTGTTCCACCGGGTGGAGCACCTGCTGCCGGGGCTGAGGGTACTGAGCTTGTTTGGGCTGGTTGCCTGTATGAGCCATCTGGCAGCCGGTTCGGATTTTTTAATGCTTTCCCTGGCGACGGTGTTCTTCAACCTTCTGGTGGGGCCGAGTGTGCCGGTATCCGATGCGCTGGCGAACTATTACACCCGGATTGGGCTGCTCGATTACGGTAAAACCCGGCTGTGGGGATCTCTGGCGTTTATTGCCGGTTCAACGGTTGTCGGTTGGGTAGCCGGTCTGTGGGGGCCTCAGTGGATTCCCTATATTTCCGGGCTGGGCCTGGTGTATGCCATTGCGATGTCTGCGCTGAAGCCAAACCCGGTTCCGGAAGGAAAACCGTCAATGGCGACGGTCAGGCCAAAGGTGTTTGCACTGCTGCGTGACGGTTCGGTCATTCGGTTCCTGCTTATTATTGCGTTAATACAGGGCAGCCATGCCGCCTACTATGGTTTCAGTGCCCTTTACTGGAAATCGGAAGGTTATTCTGAGCAAAGCATTGGCTACCTGTGGAGTTTCGGTGTCTTTGTCGAAGTGGTGATGTTTGCCGTAGCCGGGAAGCTGTTCAGGGGCTGGAACCCGCAGGCGTTGTTCAGGATCGCAGCTGTTGGGGCCGTTGTACGCTGGGTAGTGATTGCCTCAACCTCTGCCGTTATCCCGGTAACCCTTGCTCAGGGGCTTCATGGTGTCAGTTTTGCCATCGCCCACCTGGCGGCGATGCAATACATCCAGCAGGACGGGGAAAGCCGGATTGTTGCCCTCCAGGCACTTTACAGTGCGTTGCCTCTCGGTGCATTTATGGCGCTGATGACGGCGGTCAGCGGAGAACTGTACGAGATGACCGGTGCAGGAACATTTTGGGTGATGGCGGTCATGGCTGCGACAGCCTTGCTGGTAAAGCTCAAACCGCAAAAGATAGAATAATACCAGTTGGATATGGCCGGTGAGGGATATGCCGGCCTGAGACTTAGGGATGGGTTATGGAACAAGGTTGGATAGTAGTCCCGGTGACGCTGATATACCTCGGTGTCCTGTTTTTTATTGCCTGGTACGGTGACCGCCGAGCCCAGAGGCTTTCCCGCTGGCAGCCGTGGATATACAGCCTTTCCATCGCGGTGTACTGCACCTCCTGGACCTTTTATGGCACTGTCGGGCAGGCTAGCAGTTCTGCGTGGTCATTCCTGCCTATCTATATTGCCCCCATCCTTGTTTTTACCCTCGGCTGGCGTTTCCTTGCCCGGCTGATCCTGATTGCCAAGCGTGAACATATCACCTCCATCGCTGACTTCATTGCGGCACGCTACGGAAAATCCCAGGGGCTGGCAGTGATGGTCACCGTTATAGCGGTTATCGGCATCCTGCCTTATATCGCGCTGCAGCTTCGCGGTATTACCATGGGGCTGGATCTCATCGCGCCGGAACTGGATGTCGGGGAGGGAAGCGGGGAGGATCAGGCGGTCTGGCTGGTATGTGTCTCCCTTGCCATGTTTACCATCCTGTTCGGTACCCGCCATATCGACAACACGGAACACCACCGTGGCATGATGATGGCTGTGGCATTTGAATCCATCGTTAAGCTGGTGGCATTCCTCACGGTAGGTATCTTTGCCCTGTTCTGGCTGCTGGAAACCCCGGTCAGTGGGCAGTTTACCCAGTCCCGGCTTCTCGGGACGCCTGACTGGGGATCGTTTTTCATCCATACCATTTTGACGGTTGCAGCCATTTTCTGCCTGCCTCGCCAGTTCCACACCATGGTGGTTGAGAATTCCCGGGCCTCACACCTTCACCTCGCACGCTGGGTATTCCCGGGATATTTGGTGCTGATGGGGCTGTTCGTACTCCCGCTCGCCTTTGCCGGGCAGTTTTGGCTGCCGGATGCCCCCGCAGACAGTTATGTCATCAACCTGCCGCTCAAAGCCGGTTCAGACCTGATTGCACTGTTGGCCTTCCTCGGTGGGACGTCTGCGGCCAGTGGTATGGTGATCGTTTCAACCATTGCCCTTGCCATCATGGTGTCGAATGACATTGTGTTGCCGCTGGTTTTCCGGCGGATGAGGATGTCCGGCCGTAACTTTACCCAGTTTTCCGGGCTGCTGCTCAATATCCGCCGCGCCCTGATTTTCCTGATTATTTTCGGAGCATGGGGCTTTTATCACCTTATAAACGAACTGCCGTCA
This sequence comes from Parasalinivibrio latis, assembly GCF_036825535.1. Classification (GTDB taxonomy): domain Bacteria; phylum Pseudomonadota; class Gammaproteobacteria; order Enterobacterales; family Vibrionaceae; genus Parasalinivibrio; species Parasalinivibrio latis. The sequence continues at coordinate 3,479,229 of NZ_CP098812.1, read as the reverse complement.
CTCTCCTCCATTGGCTTTCTTTCCTTTGCGGCCATTGCTCAGTTTGCACCATCGCTGGTGGGGGGGATTTACTGGCGTCCGGCAAACACCAAAGGGGTATATGCCGGTTTAATCGCAGGGTTTTCAGTATGGCTGATGACCCTGATGATGCAGACCGACATGCTGGCCGGTGATGCAGGAAGCAATGTGGTGTTGTGGCTTCTTACCCCACCATCCCTGCCGTTGCTTTCCACCTTGACCCCGGTTGACTGGGGGATGGCTCTGAGCCTGGTAGTGAATATAGGCTGTTTTATGTTGGTCTCGACCCTGACCCGCCCGTCGCTGAGTGAGCGCCTGCAGGCTGCGGCATTTATTGGGACGCCGTTGCCCGAAAATGATGACGGCGGGCTGTACCAAACCCGCGTGACAGTCGCCGAACTGGAAATGCTGGCGGCACGTTTCGTTGGCCGCAAGCGTGTCCGGCAGGCGTTTCGCCAGTTCAGTGAAGCACATGCCCAGGAGTTCCTGCCCCAGCAACAGGCTCCGGCGACCCTTATCCGGCACACCGAGCGTGTATTGGCCGGGGTGTTCGGGGCGTCCTCTGCCCGGCTGGTACTGATGTCTGCCCTTCAGGGGCGCAACATGCAGCTGGAGGAAATTGCCACTATCGTGGATGAGGCCTCTGAGCTGTTTGATTTCAGCCGTGGCTTGCTCCAGGGGGCAATTGAGCATATCAACCAGGGGATCTCTGTTGTCGACAAACAGCTCCGGCTGGTGGCCTGGAACCAGCGCTATGTAGACATGTTCAATTTCCCGCCGGGACTTATTCAGGTAGGGAGACCGATTGCTGACCTTATCCGTTTTAACGCGGAGCGCGGGCTGTGTGGGCCGGGGGATCCTGAGATCCATGTCCGCAAGAGGGTTGAATACCTTCGTTGCGGCTCCCCCCACACATCTTCACGGGTAAGGCCGGATGGGCAAGTCATTGAGGTTCAGGGCAATCCGATGCCAAACGGTGGCTTTGTTATGACCTTCTCAGACATTACTGCATTCCGCCAGGCTGAGTTGGCGCTGAAGCAGTCCAATGAAACCCTGGAGGCAAGGGTAACGGAGCGTACCCGGGAGCTGGAATCCCTTAATACCCGGCTGGTATCTGCAAGCCGCAAGGCTGAGCTGGCCAGCCAGTCGAAAAGCCGCTTTCTGGCTGCGGTGAGCCATGACCTGATGCAACCCCTGAATGCAGCGAGGCTGTTTGCCTCATCCCTGATTGAGGTGGCGAGGGAAGGCGAGGTGGTGAAACTTTCCGGCCATATCGAGAGTGCCCTAGGGGCTGCTGAGGATCTTATCGGGGATCTGCTCGATATTTCGCGGCTGGAGTCCGGCAAGATGAAAGCCAAGATTGAGGAATTCAGCCTCAATGAAGTTTTCTCCACTCTTGAGGCAGAGTTTGGTGTATTGGCTGGCCAGCAGGCAGTGACCTTCCGAGTGCTGCCGACCCATGTCAGGGTGCGTTCTGACCGCCGGATGTTGCGCCGGGTACTGCAGAATTTCCTGACCAATGCTTTTCGCTACAACCCGCATGGCAAGGTGTTACTGGGTGTAAGGCGGGAGCGTGACCGCTACCGGATTGAAGTATGGGACAACGGCCCGGGGATCCCGGACGAACGGCAAGCCGATATTTTCCATGAATTTACCCGTATTGACCGAAAAGGTGCAGAGCAGGGGCTCGGCCTTGGGCTTGCCATTGCCCGTGGGATAAGCCGGGTACTCGGGCAACCCCTTGGCCTTCGGTCATGGCCGGAGGAAGGAACGGTATTTTCTATACTGGTGAATAAAGCCATAGGGACAGAAGAAAATGGAGAACAAGAGGCCGCCCCGGTGCAGAATCAGCCTTTGTCTCACCTTCGCGTATTGTGCGTGGACAACGATACCGATATTTTGCTCGGTATGGAGAACCTGCTCAGCCGGTGGGGGTGTGATGTCCGATGTGCCACTGACGTCTACGAGGCCATGCGCCAGTTGGAAGATGGTTGGGTACCCCAGTTCATCCTGAGTGACTACCACTTGGAAAATGACCAGACCGGGCTTCAGGTTCTGCAACAGTGTAGGTTAAAGCTGGGTATGCAATTCCGTGGTGTGGTGATAAGTGCCGATCGGACACCTGAAACCCGGCAGACCATATTAAGCCTGGGCTTTGGCTTTATATCCAAGCCGGTTAAACCGCTGAAGCTCAGGAGTGCCCTAAATCAGGGAGGAAACTGATGCTACCTTTTCAAATAGGACGGTTGGAGACAGAAGTCGGTATCGTCCGCTTGGAGGGAAACTACGATCCGGTATCAGGCGATATCCAGGTGGATCATCTTGATTTGATGGCGACAGATGGCTGGCAGGATGTCAGCCATTGGTTAAGTGAGCAGGCATTTGAGGCTCAGGTCCAGACCATATTTTCTGCTGCACGGTCATCCCTTTCCCAAGGCTAGGAATAAAAAACGGAACCCTCGCGGTTCCGTTTTTCGTTTGGAAATACTTCGACCCTGTGCGAGTTAGCCGTTGTTTTTCTGGTCTTCGGTGAAGAAGGTTTTGTATTCGATAAAGGTCGCAGGGGTATCAGCAAAATAGAGAGTGCCATCTGCACTGACCACTAGGCGTATCTGGCTGCTGTCTGACGTAGGTGCCGGCAGGGTTATGGACCAGTTCGTGCCATCGTTGCTGTCTGCCATCATGCTTTCCGGTTGCCGGGTTGAGGATTTATCCGGAACCAGCGCAATTTTGGCACCCTTCAGGGGGAATTTGGAGGAGAGGGTCAGTACCAGGCTCTCTGTGGTAAGGGACTCTGAACGCAATTGCACTTCAAAGTCACCGTTTTCCAGGTCGCAAAGGCCGGATGTATAACGGCAATTTGAGCGGGCCACCAGTTTATAGCTTTCCCCTTCTTTGGCGACGTGGGGCTTTTCACTGACGGCAAGGTCGACACCGAAATAGGCAATCACAGCCAGAACCGGGGCGATCAACATAGCCAGAATGAGGTGTTTATTCTTAAACATAGGGCATCCCTGACGCGGTAATTAAAACCGGCAATAAAAATCCATTGCCAAACAAAACAGAAGATAACCTTTCTGAGGGAGAAAAAAAGCCCCGGTACGGGGCTTTTAGGTTATTGCGTTGTATTAGTGTGACTGGGCGTCACCTGCACCGGTAGGGATACGTACATGCTCTACCAGTTCTTTCACTTCATCCGGCGTTTCTTCGGTCATGCCAGACACGATGTAGGCAACGGCAAAGTTAAATACCGCACCTATAGCACCGAAGGCATTAGGCTCAATACCCAGGAACCAGTTGCTGCCCCAGCTCTGTAGGTATTTCCAGTCAGCAACGAACAGGATGCCCTTGTGCTGGAATACGTAGAACAGGGTGACACTGATACCGGCGATCATACCGGCGATAGCGCCTTCCTTGTTTATCTTCTTGCTGAAGATACCCATCATCAGGGCCGGGAAGATGGACGATGCAGCCAGGCCGAAGGCCAGTGCTACCGTACCTGCCGCAAAGCCCGGTGGGTTGAGTCCGAGATAACCGGCCACGGCAATTGCGACCGCCATTGCAACCCGGCTTGCCATCAACTCGTTTTTCTCAGAGATATCCGGCATCAATACACCCTTCAACAGGTCGTGGGAGACCGCCGAAGAGATTGCCAGCAACAGACCTGCCGCGGTGGACAGTGCCGCCGCCAGGCCACCGGCAGCAACCAGTGCGATTACCCAGTTTGGCAGTTTCGCGATTTCTGGATTCGCCAGTACCATGATGTCACGGTCAACGTTCAGCTCGTTGGTCTTTGGATCCGGGGTGTACTGGATCTTGCCGTCGTTGTTCTTGTCGTCGAACTTCAACAGGCCGGTTACTTCCCAGTTCTTGAACCATTGAGGACGCTCATCATAAGCCAGGTTCTGGCCTTGAGCTGGGTTAACGGTGTCCATCAGGTTCAGACGTGCCATTGCAGCAACGGCAGGTGCAGTGGTGTACAGGATAGCAATGAAGAACAGTGCCCAACCTGCAGACGTACGTGCATCACGGACCTTAGGTACAGTAAAGAAGCGGATAATAACGTGTGGCAGACCTGCCGTACCGATCATCAGTGACATGGTGTAAACGAACATGTTCAGGGTATCGCCGCGCACTGCTGTGGTGTACTGGCTGAACCCAAGTTCGGTGACGACCTGGTCAAGACGGTCAAGCAGATAAGCATCTGTACCTGCCATGGTTGAACCGAGGCCAAGCTGTGGCAGCGGGTTACCAGTCAGTTGCAGGGAGATAAATACTGCAGGGATGGTGTATGCCAGGATGAGTACGCAGTACTGTGCAATCTGGGTGTAGGTAATACCCTTCATGCCGCCCATAACTGCATAGAGGAATACGATAGTCATTCCGATGTAGAGACCGGTATCGTAATCCACTTCCAGGAAACGGCCGAATGCTACGCCGACACCTTTCATCTGGCCGATTACATATGTAACGGATGCGATGATAAGGCAGATAACAGCTACCACACGGGCAGTGTTGGAGTAGAAGCGCTCACCGACAAACTCCGGCACGGTAAACTTACCAAACTTACGCAGGTAAGGTGCCAGAAGCAGTGCCAGCAGAACATAACCGCCGGTCCAGCCCATCAGGAACACAGAACCGCCGTATCCCATAAAGGCAATCAGACCAGCCATTGAGATAAATGATGCCGCAGACATCCAGTCCGCTGCTGTTGCCATACCGTTTGCAACAGGGTTAACGCCACCACCGGCAACGTAAAACTCTTTGGTTGAACCCGCGCGGGCCCAGATTGCGATACCGATATACAGGGCGAAAGTAAACCCGACAACTATATACGTGATGGTTTTCAAATCCATTTTTCAGGCTCCTTACTCGTCTACGCCGAATTCACGGTCGATTTTTCGCATCTGACGCGCATATACGAAAATTATCCCGAGGAATACGTAAATAGACCCTTGCTGTGCAAACCAGAAGCCCAGTTTGTAGCCGCCAATTTGGAAGTTGTTCAGTACATCGACAAATAAGATGCCGCAACCAAACGATACAACGAACCAGACAACCATTAAGCGAACCATCAGCTTAACGTTCTTGTCCCAATAGGCTTTCGCCATTTCCTTGTTTTTATCCAGAGACATCACCATCTCCTTAAGTGACACGTTAATGGAATGTTACCCCTAGACAATAGCAAGCTTGCGTCAAGGAAACAGTGCAACTTTAGTCGACCGAAATTGGCGAAAGATCGGGTGTTTACTGGGGTTGTCGTGAGAATGGACACACTTTTATGGTGTTAACGAGATGTTACATTCGCCTAAAGTCTAATGCATGGCAGGGAGGCAATTGAAAAGAATAGGTAAAACAGAAAAATAATCATCCGGATGCATGCACCCGGATGTGTGGAATTCAGCTGAGATCTACCTGTTGGAGCAGGATGACCGCCTGGGTTCGGTTTTTGACCCCCAGTTTGCGAAAGATGGCTGTCATGTGTGCCTTGATGGTTGCTTCGGAAACATCGAGCTCGTAAGCGATCTGTTTGTTGAGCAGCCCATCCGACAGCATGCTCAGCACCTTGTGTTGTTGCGGTGTGAGGGTCGCAATCTTGGCTGACAGGTCATCATCACTGCCTCCGTCATCAATCCCTTCCGGGAAGCACATCTCCCCATCCAAAACGTGGTTTAGAGACTGTATCAGTGAACGCATATCCGATGATTTGGGGATAAAACCAAAGGCTCCGTGGGATTTTACCTGGCGGATGATAGGGGCATCTTCGGTTGCAGAGATGACGACAATGGGAAGGTCTGGGAACTGGGCGCGCAGTTGTACCAATCCAGAAATACCATTGGCTCCCGGCATCTTCAAATCGAGGAGGAGCAAGTCCACGTCAGGGTCTTTGTCCAACAGGGTTATCAAGCTGTCCAGGCTGTCTGCTTCAAGCAGGTTTGCACCACTGATAGCCATATGCACCGATTGAAACAGCGCATTTCGGAACAGCGGATGGTCGTCAGCAATGACGATTGTATAGTTGGCGTCCATGGTCCGGGTCATCCTTGATATGTTAAGAAAAAGCTAACACCTCAGCTTGGATGAAATCAATGGCATATGTGGGGATTTAAGAGCTGGATCATTGGCCTGAAGTAAAATACCCGCCGGGTGGCGGGTATCAGATTACTGGACAATGTAATGGCTTTTCAGATGCTTGATAAAGGGTTCCGCTTTCATAAAGCCGGTCAGCCGTGCCTGAGGAAGTGGATTTCCTTTTGCATCCCAAAAGTCGATGGTTGGCAGGCCGAGCACATCAAGTTGCTGGAGCAGGGCAATGTCATCCGGCTCACTTTTGGTGACATCCGCCTGAAGCAGGACAATGTTTTCCAGCAGCGGTTTCACGTCAGGGTTGTTGAAGGTGTACTTGTCAAACTCCTTACAGGAGACACACCAGTCAGCGTAGAAGTCGAGCATAACCGGTTTTCCGGCTGCCTTTGCGGTTTCAAGCTGCTTGTTTAATTCGCTGACTGTTTCAACTTTGGTGAATACGACATGTTCACTCTTGGCTTCACTGGCCTGAGGGAGGCCAGTGTAATTTTGGTAGAGCGAAATACCGGATGCTGAAATACCAAGGATAGCTACGATACCGACCAGGCTGGATTGCCACTCTGCCGGCATTTTGGTCTTCGTATGGTAGAGCCATGCTGCAAACGCAAGGCCAAGCAGCGCCCAGCCATAGTTGGCAAGATGTTCAGGGATGATGCGCTCCAGCAGGAACAGAGGCACTGCCAGCAGTACAAAACCGAAGAACACCTTTACGTAATTCATCCAGTTCCCGGCTTTCGGCAGCAATTTGTTGCCAAACATCGCCGCCAGTATCAGGGGGATACCCATGCCGATCGCCAGTGCGTACAGGGTGATCCCGCCAAACAACAGGTCTCCGGTCTGGGCAACATACAAGAGCGCGCCGGAAAGCGGAGCAGTTGTACACGGTGAGCAAATCAGACCGGATATGGCACCCATTGTGAATACCCCTGCTGTACTGCCACCTTTTTGTTGGTTACTGAGGTTGTTCAACCAAGTCTGGACTCCGGACGGTAATTGCAGGGAATAAAGGCCAAACATAGACAGTGCCAGCGCAACAAACATGATGCTTAAGCCAACCAGTACATAAGGATGCTGAAGGGCTGCCTGGAACTGGAGCCCGGCAGAAGCCACTACCAGTCCGAGTAAGGTATAGGTCAGCGCCATGCCTTGCACATAGATAAACGCCAGCCGGAAGGCTTTACCTTGGGAAAGCTTCCCGCCACCAAGTACGATGCCGGTCAGGATAGGGTACATAGGTAGTACACAGGGTGTGAACGCAAGGCCAATGCCCAGTGCCAGAAACAGAAGCGGTTGCCACCAGTTGTCGGCCAGTGACTGGGCCAGCTGTGCATCTGCTGAACCGTCATTCTGGATTACCGGTTGCTTGGTTTCTTCAGCAGGTGCGCTGAGCTGGGAACTGTCAGGTGTATTGGTGGCTGCACTTACGGCCATCAACGGAATGGTTCGGATTTCCGGTGGGTAACAGAACCCGGCTTTGGCGCAGCCCTGGTAGTGGACAATCAGTTCACTGGTATCGCTTGCTTTAATGAGCGGCACGGTGATTTCCAGTGGAGTGGTATAGATATTCACCTCACCGAAAAACTCATCATTATGTGGCTCGCCGCGGCGCATCTCCAGCGGGCCAATTTCAGCGCCATTCTTGGTTTCTACCTTAATGCGCTGCTCATAGAGGTAATAGTCGGGTTTTACCTGCCAATCGAGACGGACAGTATTGCCCTGTTGGGAAAAATTAAAAGGAAAGGCTTCGTCTACCGGGACAAACTGCGGATCCTCTGCCTGTGCGCCGAAGTTAAAAGCGGCTTGGGCCGGGGCAATAAAGCCAAGGCTCAACACAAGCATCAACAGGGATAGAAAACGGGTTCCTGATGAAATCATTGCTCTCGGTGTCATGTTGAAAAAATAACCAAAGGATTAGGGGCAACTATATCACTCTGACCGGAAAATCTGGAAAGGAGTTTCAGCCGGGTGCAAAAAAGCCGGTTTGAAACCGGCTTTTGAGGAGAGTTTGTGCTCAGTTGGCAGGTTTAGATAAACAGGCCACCAAAAGCAAAACCAAGGGCAACGGAAGATGCAATAGTCACAACACCCGGAATAAAGAACGGGTGGTTGAACACCAGGTTACCGATACGGGTTGAGCCTGTGTCATCCATTTCCACCGCTGCGAGCAGGGTTGGGTATGTTGGCAGTACAAACAGCGCACTGACTGCGGCAAAGGATGCGACAGCTGTCAGTGGCGCCACGCCGATTGCCAGTGCTGCAGGCATCAGGGCAGTGGTCGTTGCACCCTGTGAGTAAAGCAACATAGAGGCGAAGAACAGGGTAACCGCCAGCATCCACGGATAGTTTTTCAGGATTTCAGAGGCCAGCTCTTTAATGCCGTCAATGTGGGCAGAAACAAAGGTATCACCCAGCCAAGCCACACCCAGTACGCACACACAGGCACTCATACCGGACTTGAAAGTTGCTGCGTTGGCAATCTTGGACGCATCAATCTTGGTAGTGGTCACGATCAGGGTTGCAGCGGTCAGCATGAATACCATGATGGCGTGGTTACGACCCAGTGCAGGGTTTTGGATAAGGCCGACGGTGTCGCTGATCATAGTGGCGTAAGCCACAACGGCGATAATGGCGAAAACGAAGATATAAACCGACATCTTGGCAGTCGGCAGGATTTCACGCTTTGTGCCACCCTGTAGCTTGATTAGGCCTTTTGCCAGACGCTCCTGGTAAACCGGGTCATCTTTCAGTTCGCAGCCGAGGAAGTTCGCCACGAAGGCGCCAATCATACAGGCAGCAAAGGTTGTTGGAATACAGATAGCCAGCAGCATCAGGTAATCAACACCCATTGGCTCAAGGATGCCTGAGAAAAAGACGACGGCAGCAGAAATTGGTGAGGCTGTGATGGCAATCTGTGAAGCAACTACCGCAATAGACAGCGGGCGGGACGGACGGACACCTTGTTCTTTGGCAACTTCAGCAATAACAGGAAGTGTTGAGAAAGCGGTGTGGCCGGTGCCAGCCAACAGTGTCATGAAATAGGTAACGATAGGGGCGTAGAAGGTGATGCGTTTCGGGTTCTTGCGGAGGAACTGTTCTGCGAGGTCTACCAGCCAGTCCATCCCGCCGGCAACCTGCATGGCTGCGATGGCCGTGATAACTGACATAATGATGAGAATTACATCAACCGGAATATGTCCAGCTGGGATTCCCAGTCCCAGAGAGAGTACCAGCACACCGGCACCGCCGGCAAAGCCAATACCGATACCGCCTATTCGGGCGCCGACAAAAATAAACGCGAGGACAATAAAAAGCTCTATACCAATCATGTTGTGTTTACCTGGTTGGAATTATTGGTTTTGTGACGCTAAAACGCCCCGGTAAGGGGGCGTTTTCTGTTTAAAGTGCGATTAAGCGTAGCGCTTGCCCTTGTACTCAGGGTGCATCAGGTTCTGAACAGAGAAGATATCGTCCAGTTGCTCTTCAGTCAGCAGGCCGCGCTCCAGAACCACTTCGCGGACACTCTTGCCGGTTTCGGCGCAGATCTTGCCAACGATGTCACCTTCATGGTGACCGATGAAAGGGTTCAGGTAGGTCACGATGCCGATAGAGCCGTATACGAACTGCTCGCAGATTTCCTTGTTAACGGTGATGCCGTTAACGCACTTGTCTGCCAGGGTGTAGCACGCATTGGACAGCAGGGAGACAGATTCGAACATCGCCTGGCCGATAACAGGCTCCATCACGTTCAGCTGCAACTGGCCGGCTTCTGCCGCCATGGTCACAGTGGTGTCGTTACCGATAACCTTGAAGCACACCTGGTTGACCACTTCAGGGATAACCGGGTTAACTTTGGCTGGCATGATAGAAGAGCCGGCCTGCATTTCAGGCAGGTTGATTTCATTCAGGCCAGCACGTGGGCCGGAAGAGAGCAGACGCAGGTCGTTACATACCTTGGACAGCTTCACAGCCAGACGCTTCAGTGCGCCGTGAACCATTACGTATGAACCACAGTCTGAGGTTGCTTCAATCAGGTCTTCTGCCGGTGTTACGTCCAGGCCGGTGATTTCAGCCAGACGCTGTACAGCCAGAGGCTGGTAACCGGCAACCGCGTTCAGGCCGGTACCGATAGCGGTGGCACCCAGGTTCACTTCCAGCAGCAGGGCCGCAGTGTACTTGAGGTTTTTGATCTCTTCTTTCAGCAGTACCGCGAAAGCACGGAATTCCTGGCCAACAGTCATTGGCACAGCGTCCTGCAGCTGGGTACGGCCCATCTTCAGGATGTTCTTGTTTTCTTCTGCCTTGGCGTTGAACGCCGTTTCCAGATAAGAGATCGCAGACATCAGCTTCACGATGCTGTTGTATACCGCGATGCGGAAACCGGTAGGGTAGGCGCAGTTGGTAGACTGGCTCTTGTTGACGTGGTCGTTAGGGTTAACAACGTCGTATTCACCCTTTTCACGGCCCATCAGTTCCAGTGCCAGGTTGGCAACCACTTCGTTGGTATTCATGTTCACAGAGGTGCCCGCACCGCCCTGGAAGGCATCAGACGGGAACTGGTCCATGCATTTGCCGGTTTCCAGGATAAGGTCACAGGCTTTGATGATGTAATCGCCCACTTCTGGTGGGATCACACCCAGCTCTTTGTTTGCCATGGCAGCGGCTTTCTTGGTGAAAACCATACCGCGGACAAAGTCAGGAATGTCAGAAATCTTGGTGTTAGAAATTTGGAAGTTTTCGACAGCACGCAGGGTGTGGATACCCCAGTAAGCATCAGCCGGAACCTGGCGTTCGCCAAGAAGATCCTCTTCGATCCGGAATGCAACAGCAGAATCAGCAGCGTTAGCTACATTGTTATCAATCATCTGAGACATGACTTGGCCTATATATAAATACAAAAATTTGGATGACAGCCTAGCCTGACAATTACCGCAGAGTCCTTTCCTCAGAGATTGTGGCAGGTGGTGCGTTTGCACCTTGTTAAATCTGAGGGCAATTTTAGCGTGTTTCAGCATAAATAATATGGCGCAGATCACTTTTTATATGTTTATTAGACCGGTTGTGTATCAAAATTTCGTGATATTAAACTTTGTTAATAGGCGACGTGGGGCATTGAAGAATTCTTGAACAGAAATTCAGGCAAACAAAAAGCCGGTATAAGACCGGCTTCTGTTTAAGTGACGGTTTTCAACCTGTTACAGGAACATACCTGCAAACACGAAACCGAATACCAGCGAAACAATCATCGCTACCATACCCGGCATCATGAAGCTGTGGTTGAAGATGTACTTACCGATCTTGGTGGTACCGGTAACGTCAAAGTCGATAGCTGCGATGATTGGGCCGTAGTTAGGGATAAAGAAGTAGCCGTTAACCGCTACGAACATGGCAACCAGGTAAGCCGGCTCGATACCGAGCGCCAGACCCAGAGGCATCAGGACAGCGGTGGTCGCGCCCTGGCTGTTTACCATCACAGAGAAACCGAACAGTGCGAAGGCGAATGCCCAAGGTGCGGTTTCAACCAGCCCCTGAACCGCTTCTTTCAACATGCCCATGTGGCCGTTGAACAGGGTGTCACCCAGCCATGCGATACCGAAGATCGCGATAATGGCGCGCATACCTGCGTGGAATACTGAGCCACGGGATACTTTGTCCTGGTTCGGCTTACATACCAGTACAGTGATACTGGCTACGGTCAGCATGACGATTTCAATCGCATGAGCCATGCCCAGGCGAACTTCGTTGCCACCGATTTCGAATACCGGGCGCAGGGATGGGATTGCACCCAGGATAACAACCAGCAGAGAACCCAGCAGGAACATACCTACAGAGAACTTGGCGTCTTTGGTTGGGACGTATTCGCTGGCATTCGCTTCTGCGGTGCCTTCGATCAGTGTGCGGTACTCAGGATCCTGCATGCGGCGCTGGTATTCAGCATCGTTGGACAGGTCTGCGCCCATGTAACCAACAGCAAAGGCAGCAACAGCCAGGCCGATGAAGGTACAAGGGATGGTGACCATCAGGATGTCACCCAGAGTGATACCTGCAGGCTCAACGACACCGACCATAGCTACAGTCGCGGCAGAAATTGGGCTGACAACAATGGCGAACTGAGAGGCGATTACCGCAACAGACATCGGACGCTCAGGGCGGATGCCGGTACGGCGTGAAACTTCAGCGATGATAGGCAACACTGAGTATGCAACGTGGCCGGTACCCGCCAGCATGGTGAATACATAAGTGACCAGTGGTGCCATAAAGTTGATGTAGCGAGGTTGCTTGCGCAACAGCTTTTCAGCCAGGTGTACCAGATAATCCAGACCACCGGCAGCCTGCATACACGCAGCAGCGGCAACCACGGCCATGATCATCAGCATAACATCGATTGGTGGGCTGGTAGGCTGGAGGCCAAAGACAAAGGTCAGGATAGCCAGGCCGAAACCGCCCATGATACCCAGGCCGATGCCTCCTATACGTGCACCAATAAGGATACACGCCAGAACGACGAGAAACTCAATAAGAAACATAGTGTAAAGCTCCGATAGGTAAAAAATCCGTTTACTGCCATATCGGGGGTTCAGAGCCAGTACCATCCCGGGGAGAATGGGACGGTACTTGCCCCCGATAGCAGAGAATTAGGTCCTGCCAGTGGTATTAGATATAACGCTTGGCCTTGTATTGAGGATTCATCAGGTTCTCGACAGAGAAGATGTCATCCAGTTGCTCTTCAGTCAGCAGGCCGCGCTCCAGAACCACTTCGCGGACACTCTTGCCGGTTTCGGCGCAGATCTTGCCAACGATGTCACCTTCATGGTGACCGATGAATGGGTTCAGGTAGGTCACGATACCGATAGAGCCGAATACGAACTGCTCGCAGATTTCCTTGTTAACGGTGATGCCGTTAACGCACTTGTCTGCCAGGGTGTAGCACGCATTGGACAGCAGGGAGACAGATTCGAACATCGCCTGGCCGATAACAGGCTCCATCACGTTCAGCTGCAACTGGCCGGCTTCTGCCGCCATGGTCACAGTGGTGTCGTTACCGATAACCTTGAAGCACACCTGGTTGACCACTTCAGGGATAACCGGGTTAACTTTGGCTGGCATGATAGAAGAGCCGGCCTGCATTTCAGGCAGGTTGATTTCATTCAGGCCAGCAC